>CAZGOH010000004.1:0-27394 GCA_964527195.1 uncultured Methyloversatilis sp. | reverse complement strand
AAGGCGGCAACGACTCCACCTCCGTCCGTGGTCAGGTTGTCGTCGCTGCCAACCGCGGCTACAGCCTCCGGTTCGAGACCAACGCAGCCGAATTTGAAAACGGCGCGTCCAATGCGACCAATATCACCCTCACCGCCGGCACCGCCAGCACCGGCATATCGGAAGGCAACGGCGTCAGCGCGCAGACCCTGACGATTTCGGGCCTGGCCAACTCGAATGTGGCCGTCGCCGCCAACTCGACCGCGAAGCAGATCGTCGCCGGGGTGAATGCCGCCTCCGGAACGACGGGCGTGACCGCTCGCGCCCGTACGGAAGTGACGCTCGACGGACTGTCGGCCGATGGTACCGTTTCGTTCAACCTCTACGGTTCGAACTCGGATGCCGTGCGGATCCAGGCTTCGGTCACCACCTCCGATCTGTCCGCGCTCGCCACCGCGATCAACCAGCGCAACGGTTCCACGGGCATCACCGCCGAAGTCACCGGCGCCGGCAGCATCAAGCTTGTCAATGCCGATGGCCATGACATCAAGATCGAGAACTTCGAACACTCCGCGGCCGTGACCGATCCGAGCGGCGCGAATGCGGTCGAAAGAACCATCAACGCGACCGGCATCACGGGTACCGCGGTGACCCTGAGAGATGGCGGCACCGTCAGCGAAGGCGGCCATCTCGATTCCACCGTGATCGCCGGCAAGGTGACGTTTGAATCGGTTTCCGGCCCGTTCTCGGTCACCTCCGACGTCGCCAACAGTGGGGGTGGCGTGCTGAATACGACGATCGCTGGTCAGTCGGTCGCCAGCGACAAGGTAAAACTCTCGTCGGTGGATATCAGCACCGCCGAGGGGGCGCAGGATGCCCTTGCGGTGATCGATGCAGCCCTGGCCCAGGTCAATACCATCCGTGCCGATCTGGGTGCCATTCAAAACCGCTTCGCTTCGACCGTCGCCAACCTGACCACCTCGGCCGAAAACATCTCTGCCGCCCGTTCGCGGATTCAGGATGCCGACTTCGCCAAGGAAACCGCGAACCTCACCCGCGTGCAGATTCTGCAGCAGGCCGGTATCGCGATGCTGGCCCAGGCCAACGCCCTGCCGAACCAGGTGCTCACCCTCCTCCGCGGTTGATATCGGAGACGGCATCTAACAAGGGATAGGCGGCGCGGCCCGGTAAAATGGGCCCGCCGCCGACCCCGCAAGGCAAGGAGAAGATCATGGCACTCAGCACCATCGGCAGCAACGGCAACACCGCCGCCCCGATGTCCGCCGCTCCGCAAGGGGCGCCGGCGCCGGCCGTCCGGGTTCCCGCCGCCGTCGTGCCCGAGCCCGTGCCGCAGCAGCAAAAGCAGCCCGCACCCGAGCAATTGCAACGGGCGATGGAATCGATGAAGAAACTGATCGAAGCGAAGGCCCCCAACAGCCTGTCGTTCTCGCTCGACGATTCCACCGGCAAGACCATTGTGAAAGTTTCGGACGCACAGACCGGCGAGGTGATCCGTCAGATTCCATCGGAAGAAATGCTGGAACTGGCCCGCTCGCTGGACAAGCTGCAAGGCATGCTGCTGCGACAAGAAGCGTAAGGCACGTCGCGCCTCGCACCCATCACCGCTCGCCCGACGGCATGTCGGGCGGGCTTTTTGCGTTGGTGCCTATCATCAAGCCTTTTGCTCACCCCACCTGCCATGCCGGAATGGCTTCCACCTGGGCCGTGATCGGCAAGCGCTCCGGCACCAGGCAGATGACGGCTCCCGCGCCGGGTTCGAGTCCGAGATTTTCCAGCACGACGAAATGCCGGACCGCTTCCCGCCCCGGTTGGGCGGTTTTCTTGATCTCGACCGGATGCACGCGCCCATCGCGCACGATCAGCACGTCGATTTCCTTCTGGTCCTTGTTGCGGTAATAGTAGAAGGGCGCCTGCTTGCCGTGGTGCCACCAGCTTTTGAGCATCTCGCCCACCACCCAGGTCTCGAAGATGGCGCCGGACATCGCGCCCGCCTCCAGCGTCGCCGGGCTGCTCCATTCCGTCAGGTAGGCGGCAAGCCCGGTGTCGAGGAAATACAGCTTGGGGGTTTTCACCAGGCGCTTCGACAGGTTGGTGTGATAAGGCTCCAGCAGCCAGACCAGCCCGGATGCCTGGAGAATGGAGAGCCAGTGCTTTGCGGTGTTCGGCGCCACGCCGACATCGCGGGCCATGTCGGCAATATTGAGCAGCTGCGCGGTGCGCGCGGCGGTGCTGCGCAGGAAGCGGGTAAACGCCGTCAGGTCGCCCACCTGCGCGAGGTCGCGCACATCGCGCTGCAAATAGGTTTGCAGGTAGGAGGCGTAGAACAGATCGCGGTCGGGCGCATCGGTGCCATACAGCGCCGGAAAACTGCCGCGCCAGATATGCGCGAAGACCAGGTTCAGCGGGGCTGCGTGGGGAGCGACATCGGGCACAACCGCGATGCCGGCCGGGTTGCCGGGCAGGAAGGGCGCCAGCGCCGCGCCCTGGCCCAGGCTTTCGCCCATCGACAAGCCCTGCAGCTGCATCACCGCCACCCGTCCGGCCAGTGATTCGCCGATGTTCTGCATCAGGTGGAAGGGCTGCGAACCGGTGAGCCAATACAGCCCCTTGCGACCATCGGCATCGACGGTTTCCTTGATGAGCGGCAACAGGCCGGGCGCGTACTGGATCTCGTCGATCAGCACCGGCGGCGAAAAACGTTGCAGGAACAGGGCCGGTTCCTCGCGGGCCAGCGCCAGCAACAGCGGATTGTCGAGCGTGACGTAGCGCCTTGCGGGGGAGTCGCCTTCCGCCTCGCACAAGAATTTGAGCAAGGTGGTCTTGCCCACCTGGCGCGGGCCGGTAAGCATCAGCACCGGAAATTGCCGGCTGGCGCGGGTGATGAAGCCGGCAAGCGAGCGGGTCAGATAGACTGGGGACATCGATCGACAATTTCGTCCATATGTTAGTATCGCTGCATATTAGACGATATCCGGCACAATGAAAAGTCGGCGCTGGCGGGACGGCGACAAACCCGCAACGACCGAATCGCTTTCCCGCGCACCGATGCGGCGTGCGCCCGAAAATCGGGTTCATGGCGGTCCGTCACGGAACCGGTGGGCACCGCCCTGCCCCGTCAGCCATTCCCACGTCCTCGCCAACCCTTCTTCGAGCCGCGTTTCGGCCTGCCAGCCGGTGGCGGCGCGCAGTCGGCGACAGTCGAGCCAGATGCCGGCGACGTCGATGCCGCGTTCCGGACGATGCACCGCCGGAATGGGCCTTCCCGTCACGTCGGCGGCGAGCCGCACCAGTTCGGTCAGGCGGGTTCCCCTGCCGGCACCGGCGTTGAAGATTCCCGTCGCCTCCGGCGTGGCGAGCAGGCGCAGGCAGGCATCGACGAGGTCGTCGATGTAGAGGAAGTCGCGCATCTGGCGGCCATCGCCCCAGATTTCCAGCGGTTCGCCGCAGAGCGCCTTTTCCAGCACCGTGCGGACGATGCCGAAGCCGCCGCGCAGGGGCTGGCCCGGCCCGTAGACGTTCGACGGCCGCAAAATGGCGAGCGTCGTTTCCGGCTGACGGCGCGCGCAGGTGCGCCAGAGTTCTTCGGCGGCGACCTTGCCGGCCGCGTGCCAGGAAAGCGGTTGCGGCGGCATGTCTTCCGTCGCCGGCAGTGCGGGCGGATTGCCGTAGATGGCGCCGCCGCTCGACAGGAAGAGGACGCGTCGCGGCCCGACCGCCACCAGCGTTTCGAGAAAGGCGGCCAGCGGTCCGAGGTTGTCGCGCATTTCGAGGCCCGGGGCGTGCGCCGTGCTCCCCGGCGTACTCGTCGAGGCCAGATGCACCACCGCGTCGCAGCTGGCGAGCAGGGGGGCGATGGCTGCGCTGTCCGCCTGGCTGCCCCGATGGAAGAGGATGCCGTCGCGCTGCCCGGGCTCGGCGTGACGCGACAGGACGTGCGTTTCGCAGCCCAGCCCGGCGAGGCGGCGGGCGAGCGCCAGGCCGATGAAGCCGGCGCCGCCGACGAGCAATACGCGCCTAGGCAGCACGCAGGCTCCCCAGTTGCGCAAGGTAGCGCCGCGCGCAGTCGTCCCAGGTGCCGATTTCCTTGCCTGCGAAGGCGCGCGCGGCCAAGCCGACGCGCTGGGCAACGGCCGCATCGGCCGCCTCGGCGAGCGCGGCGGCGAAAGCCGCGCGATCATCGACCAGCCAGCCGGTTTCGCCGTGGCGGACGAGATCGGCGTGCGCGGGAATGTCGCTCGCCACGACGGGCAATCCGGCGGCCATCGCCTCGATCAGCACCTGCGGGCGGCCTTCGTCGTGCCGGCTCAGGGTGAGCAGGCCGGCCGCGTGCGGAAACCAGTGTGCGCGCAAGGCGTCCGGATTCGTGGCGCCGTGGTGGACGATCCAGTCCGGCAGCGTGGTCGCTTCCTGCATGGGGCCGAGCAGGTCGAGCGGCCGCTCGCGCGAGAACAGGCCTTCGCCCCAGGCGACGAGATCGCCGAGTTTCCGCTGCGTGATCCGCGAGACGACGAGCCAGCGGCCGGGCGTAGCGGGGCGCGTGAGCGCGAACCAGCGCGGGTCGACGCCGAACGGGTTGGGTTCGATACGCGCCACCGCGCCGAACAGCGCGTGCAGGCGCGGGGCCATCCACCCCGCATTCGGCGCCAGCAGCGTCGGACGGCGGCGAAACTGCCGGCGGAGCGCAGTGACCATGCCCGGCAGGCGCAGCAGCCCGAAATCGCTGCCCAGCACGGTGACGAGGGCCGGGTGGCCGTCGTCCGGCAGGGCGAGCGCGTTTTGCAGCCAGTCGATCAGGTAAAAGTCGGCCCCGGCGGGACGGCGAATTTCGTGGCGACAGGCAGCGCGTAGGCGCCGCAGCAGCCCGAATCCGGCCCGGGCGCCGGCGAGCGGGTTGCGCCGCAAGGCCTGCGCGATGCCGCCACGGCTGCGCAAGGCATCGAGCCAGCGGGCATCATCATCGGAAAGCGCCGATTCGACGCCCGGCGGCAGCTCGCCGGGCGGGGCCCAGAGCGCAACACGCGCGCCCTGCCGGGCCAGTGCCGCCGTCTGGTCGAAAATGAAACGGCCCTGCCAGTCGGTGGCGTCGCGCGGGTAGGAGGTCGCGGCGACGAAAACACGCACGGGCGTCAATCCCGCTCCGAATCCCGGTAGTTCAGCGCCGTGATCTGCTCCGACACGATGCCGATCAGGAACGCCAGGATCGCCGCGGTGAACATCAGCGCGCTCATGTTGGTGAAGCGGCCGTGGCTCAGGAAGGTGTAGAGGTAATAACCGAGCCCGGTGGCGAAAAAGGCGCCGCTGATGGGCAGGAACAGCTTGAGCGGCGAATACAACGTGCCGATCTTGATGATGATGAGCAGGAAGCGGATGCCGTCGCGGAGGGGGCGGATATGGCTCGCACCGATGCGCGCCGGCATGTTGACCGGCACGTAGGCGACGCCGTGGCCGGCGCGGAAAAAGCTCATGGTGACGGTGGTCGGATACGAGAAGGTGTTCGGCAGCAGGTAGAGAAAACGCCGGAACTTGTCGGCCCGCACGGCGCGAAAGCCCGAGGTGAGATCCTCGATGCGGTGATTCACCATCCAGCTCGCGAAGCGGTTGAAGATCGCGTTGGCGAAGCCGCGATGCGCGCCGGCGTGGTCGCCGAAACCGCGCGCACCGACGGCCATGTCGTAGCCCTCGTCCAGCTTCGCCAGCAGGTGCGGGATGTCCTCCGGGCGGTGCTGGCCGTCGGCGTCCAGGAAGACGATGATCTCGCCGCTCGCCGCGCGTGCGCCGGTCTTGATGGCCGCGCCATTGCCCTTGGGGTAGGGGTGAGCGATCACGCGCGCCCCGGCCGCGCGGGCGATGGCGGCCGTGTCGTCCGTCGAACCGTCGTCGACGACGATCAGCTCGGCATCCGGCGCGGCAATCCGCACGCCGGGCAGCACGGCCGCGAGTGCGGCCGCCTCGTTGCGGGCGGGGAGGACGATGGAAATCAAGGGATCACAGCCCTTCGACATCCTCGTAGATCGTCGCCAGGTCGAGCGTCAGGCCGACGCTGGCGAACTCCACCGACTCGCCCGGACCGCCGGGATAAAGCACCCAGTGGTCCGTGGCATCGCGCCGAAAGACATCCACCGCCATGCGCTCGGCGTCGATCAGCACGTACTCCTGCAGGCTCGGCAGTGCGCGGTAATACGCGAACTTGAGCCCGCGATCATAGGCGGCGGTGGAAGGCGAGAGCACCTCGGCGATCAGCACGGGTTCGCGCTTGCGATCGGCCAGCGCGGCATCCGCCGCAGAACAGGTGACGAAGACATCGGGGTAGAAGAAGGCGTCGGCCGCACCGACCTGCAGCTTCATGTCGGCGATATACACGCGGCAGGGCTTGCCGCGCAACTGCGTGCGCAGGGCGGCGAACAGGTTGCCGGCGACCGTCACGTGTGCGTCGCTGGCGCCGGCCATGGCGAAGACCTCGCCGGCGATGTATTCGTGCTTCTCGGCTTGTTCGGCTTCCCAGGCCAGGTAATCCTCGGCGCCGAAGGCGGGTTTTTTCAGGGCGGTCATGGGGCCTCCACGGCAATCAGCGTCGATTGTAACGGCTGCGCCGCGAAAGTCGGTGTCGGCGAGACGGCGGTTCATGACAATTGCCGCAGGAAGTCATCGCAGGGGAGTACGGGAATGCCGTCGATCTGCAGGCGCTCGGCGCCGAGATACAGCAGCGCGACATCGGCCTCCGGATAGTCTTCGCGGAATGCCTTGAGCGCACGCAGATCCCGTGGTTGCACGCGCGCCGCACGCTTGACCTCATACGCGCGAAAGACGGTGGGACCATAAACGACGAAATCCACCTCGCTGCCCGACTTGGTACGCCAGTAATACAGCCTGTCGTCCCCGTTCCGGTAGGCGATCCACGCACGCAGATGCTGTGCGACCAGGCCTTCGAGCGCCATGCCCTCGATCTCCTCCGGGCGGTCCAGCGGGCCGGCGGGCCGCAGGGAGCGAAACACGCCCGCGTCGAAGTAGTAGAACTTCTCGTGGGCCACGAGATGGCGCTTCGCGCGCCGGCTGAAAACGGGCAACCTGAACGACAGCAAGAGGTCTTCGAGTATGCCCAGATAGGCCTCAACCGTCTTGCGGCCTACCGCGCATTCCCTGGCGATTTCGGCGAGGTTCAGCAAACTGCCGTGGGAAAAGCTGATCGCTTCCAGGAAGCGGGCAAAGGCGCCAATGTCGCGCACCAGCGCTTCCGCCTGAACCTCCTCCCTGAGGTAAAGGGCGGCATAGGCGCGCAGCGTGGCCGCAGGATCAGCCGCATTCCAGACGAGCGGCACCAGGCCGATTTGCAAGGCGCGCCGCAGATCGAAATCCGTGCCGAGTTCATGCGCGGTAAACGGATGCATCTCGGCCTGGAGCAGCCTGCCGGCAAGAAGGTTGCTGCCGCCCCGCCGCAACTTGCGCGCGCTCGAACCGCTCAGGATGAAACGCAACGCCGGGCGGGACTCGGCAAACTGGTGAACAACATCGAGCAACGCCGGCACCTTCTGGACCTCGTCAATGACGATATCCCTCGCTTGCGGGTTGCCGTCGATCAACTCGCGCAAGCGCTCCGGTCGTGCCTGGTACAGGCGCTGGCTGGCCGGGTCGAGCAGATCGATCCGCAAGGCCTGCGGAAGTTGTTTGCCGAGCCAGGTGGATTTCCCCGTGCCGCGCGGGCCGAAAAGAAAATAACTGCCTGATGGCGGCAGAAATGCTCTCATTGTTTCCATTTATTCTTCCGATATGGAGTTATCTGGGGAGATTTTAAGGCAAGATATGACCGTCCGTCTTGCACTGCAGCGCCGTCCACAATGCACCACATGCGAAAGTCGGTGTCGGCGAGACGGCGGCAGTTGCGCTACGGCGCACCTTGCGGTGGCGCGATCCGCTCCCCGAGCACATCCGCCAGCGACGCGACGAAGCGTGCCGTCAGGTGGAGTTTGTCGCGATAAAGCGTCATGCCGTTTCGCTCCGCAACGCATTGCCCGTCGGGGCAGACCGCTTCGTTCATGTCGATCCGGACCGCGTTGTCGAATCCGGCGGCGGCGTTGCCGATCCATGCCCAGACCATGGCGTTGGACGCGTCATCCCAGCGGGCGGCGCAGTCGTGCGCAGAGCGGCTTCCGGCTTCGGCCCGGCCTGCCAGGCAATCGATGGCATCGAAGGGCAGGGTCGGCGTGGCGCGCATCACGTACAAGCGTCCGACGGCGGGCGCGAGCCTTTCCAGCAGGCGGCGCGTGCCCTCGGTCCATTGTCGCTCGTCGAAGCCGTAGCCGAAACTCGTCCCGAGGACCAGGATGTCGGGGCGCATCGCGGCGACGGCGGCGACGGCCTTGTCGCGCCACTCGGCGCATTCAGTGAATTCGCGCTTGATCCGTGCGTAGTGAAAGGGTTCATCCACCATCGGACAGGAGGACTTCGTGACGACGAGCAGCGACCAGTCGGGCGTGGGAAATACCGCTTCGAGTGCCGGAAACCAGTGCAGGCCGATGCTGTCGCCCATGACGACGGCGGTTCGCTTGCCTTCGGGGGCACCAAAGCGGCAGATTTTCAGTTCGGCGCTGTGGTACCAGTCGTCACAGTCGTCGGCGTAGATGCGCGGCACGTCCCAGCGCACGGCGAGGTAACGGTTCTTTTCGACTTGCCCTGCCAGCCAGTCACGGGCATCGGTGTGCCAGCGATAGAAAACGGTCGCCGCACAAAGCATCGTCGCCAGCGACGCCAGGATGAAACCGCCCGGACGCCCCAGCAGGCGGTCCGCACCGCGTATCGGCGCTTCGACGAGACCTTGCGTCAGTGTCGCCAGTGCCCAGGCGAACATGACCAGCAAGAGGCGGATTTCGAGGCTCGCGTCGACGAAATAAAACTGACCGAGTGTCAGCACCGGCCAGTGCCACAGATACCAGGCGTAGGAAACGCGGCCGAGCGCAAGCATCGTCGGCGCGCACAGTGGCCGCAGGAAACGATTGGGTTCTGCGCGCTGTCCGCCGGCGGCCAGCAACAGGGCGGCCCCGATGGATGCCGCCAGGCTGCGCCATTCGGGGTGATCCGCATGCGCGCCGGTGGCAACGGCCGCAACGAGGATCAGCCCGAAGCCGGCAAGCGCGCCCGCAGCGGGGAGGCGCGTTTCGGTCGTCTGCGGGTGGCACCACAGCCAGACCAGCGCGCCCAGCGCGAATTGCCAGATGCGCGCCGGCATCAGGTAATGGGTTTGCAGCGCATGCGGGGTTGCCATCAGCCAGAGGAAAGCCACGAGACTCGCCGCCAGCGCCACGGCGAAGGCGATACGCCAGCGTCGCACCGTCCAGGCGATCAGCAGCGGCCAGATCAGGTAGAACTGTTCCTCGACGCCCAGCGACCAGGTGTGCAGAAAGGGATTGCCGGCGGCCTCCGCATCGAAGTAGCCGATGTCGGCGAAGGCGAAGTAGAGGTTGCTCAGCCACAGCGCGGCGCTTGCGCCCGCCAGGGCGGTTTCCGGATGCGCGCTTTTCGGCATCAGCACCAGGGCCGCCAGGCCGGTCGCCGCCAGCACCAGCAAGAGCGCCGGCAGCAGGCGGCGCAGGCGGCGCGCGTAAAAGCGCAGGAAATCGATGCGCCCGCTGTGCGATCGCTCGATCGTCAGCAGCGCCGTGATCAGGTAGCCGGAAATGACGAAGAAGACATCGACGCCCACGATGCCGCCGGCCAGGTACGGAACACCCGCATGCGCCGCCACGACCAGCAGGATCGCCAGGGCGCGCATGCCTTCGACATGGGGAAGAAACTCGAGCTTTGCCGGTGGGGAGTCACGCATGTCGATCGGAGCGCGAAAGTCGGCGCCGACGCTACGCCTGACCTTTTACCAGGGAGAGAAACTCGGCGGGGCGCATCACGGTGACACCTTCGATGGCATGACCATAGAGTCCACCGAAGTGCTGGCGATCCCCGGTCAGCAAATAGTTGGCCTGAGCGCGGATCGCAGACAGCAATATCGGGCGATCCTTTTCGGGTAGCGCAACCTCCGGAGGCAATGTTCCCGCAAAGACATCGGCGCCAAGCCGAAGTTTTGCGACCAACTGCTCAAGCCGTTGCTGCTGCTCGACCGTGGGCAGATTGCGTCGCGCCTCTTCGCAGGCATAACGCGAACTCACGAGTTCAACCTCCTGGAGCGTCCACAACCGGGTCAGCCCGGCATCGGCCCGCCATGCGGCGGAAAACAGCACATTGGCGTCCAGAAATACGCGACTCATCGTGCCGGGGGCTGGTGGTCGATATGATCGGGATCCAGGCCCATCTTCTTCACGCATTCGCGTGCAGCAGCATAGTCCGCTGCGTCAACCGCGTTTTCGAGCAAGAGGGCGGCTTGTCGTTGCGGCGCGTAAATTTCAACGGCCAGGGCGACGGCAGGCCGGATCGTGATCCCGTCGGCAACGTCCTCGATCATGAGCAGTTCGCCCTCGCGCAGCCCCAGTTTGCGGCGCATGGGGGCGGGGATAACCAGCGTGCCATTGCGGCCCATTTTGATCGTATCAAGCATGCCAATCTCCTTGTAATTTCTGTTTTTCAGAAATTACGCCAGAACACTCGGGAAAGCAAGGTATCGAATCAACGATCCCGTCGCCCGTCGCCGATCACTCCCGGATGTCCTGATAGATCATGTCGACGCTAATCGCGGTATCCAGGCAATCGACGGGGATTTCGCCCGAGACGAAGCATTCCGGTTGCCAGTCGTTGTTGCGCCGAAACACCTCCACCCGGCAGGCGTCCTGGGCGACCAGCCAGTAGGCCTGGAGGCTGGGCAGGGTCTGGTAGGAGAGAAACTTTTCGCGGCGGTCGATGCGCTCGGTGGATTCCGACAGCACTTCGACGATCAGGCAGGGCCTGGAGACGAAGTAAGGCTCGCGATCAGCCGGATCGCAAACCACAACCAAATCCGGGTAATAAAACACCGGCTTGCCGGCAATCGTCAGGCGCACTTTCATGTCGGAAGTGAACAACTGGCAGGCTTTTTTGCGTGCCGCGGGCGTCAGCGCAAATGCCAGGGCATTGACAATCTGGCCGTGGGCGCGGCTCGCCCCCCCCATGGCATACACCTGCCCATCGATGTACTCGTGCCGCACTTCGCTGCGCAACTCGCCATCGAGATAATCTTCGACGGAAATGAAGGGAACGTTCCGGGGCAAGGGAGACATGATCGAGTCCTTTATGGTGCGGATTTCACCTTCGTTCGTTTCCCGGGCGAGGCGGCTCTCGGTAAAAACGACAGGTTGCCGGAAACCGATCAGGCGGCAAGCCTGATCGGTTTTACCCCATGTTGCCGACTATGTCGCTCTGCTTGCCACAAGTCCCAGGCCGACTGCATGCCAAGCCACATTTCCGCACTCGTGCCAAGCCACGCCTCAAGGCGCAGCGCCATGTCGGCGGTTACGCCGGCCTTCATGTTGAGAATCTTGGAAAGCATGACACGGGAAATGCCCAATTGACCGGCGGCGGCCGTCACCGTCATCCCCTCGGGAATCCACTCTTTAAGCACCTCGCCGGGATGCGCCGGGTTGTACATTCTGCTCATGATCGCTCCTCGTGGTAGTCCATGTAATCGACAAGGACGGCATCTTCCCCATCGAACATGAATGTAAGCCGCCAATTGCCGCTGACGGTGATGCCGAAGTGCCCTTTCAGCCTCGTCCTTCCTTTATTGTGCAAAGGATGCAACTTCCATCCCGGGGCGCTCATGTCTTCAGGCTGTTTGGCTTGATCCAGCGCCGAAAGCTGTACCCTGAGTTTGTCGGCGTGCTGCGCTTGTATTCCCGCCGTGCTTCCGGTTTCAAAGAATGCCTTGACCCCTTTGTGGTTGAACGACTTGATCATGCGCGGGAGCGTAATCTGTTAATTGACAGTTGTCAATCAGCCAGTAAAGCCAGAAAAACCATTGGCATCAGCGACCCTGCCGCCCATCGCCCCCCAGATGCCGCCGCCAGTTTTCCATGTCGCGCAGGCTCAGGCAGCCAACGGCAAAGGCAGGGGAAGCTGAAAACGCCCTTCGACAATGCCGCGCACGGAAATGTCTTCGTCCAGCGCTTCCCAGCGCAACGCCGCGCCGTTGAGACACAGTTCGACCTGTCGCAATGTTTCGTCGTCCGCACTGGCGAGCAGACGAAAGCGGTCCGCCGGAAAACCGACGAGCCTGCCATCGGTGAGTTCGACGAATACCATCCGGTCTTTTATCCAGACGCCCAAGGCGCGGGGGTCCAGGTCAACTGTTGACGTGTTCATGCCACTTCTCCAGAAAAAATGCCTCGTGCTCGATCACCGCGACTTCCATGCGGCGAACCTCGACGGCGCGCACACCGTCGACTCTTGCCAAGCGCACAGGGGAAAGCCAGAACTTACATTCGCCATCTCCTGCCCGGACGTGTATGTGGGGCGGTTCATGGCCTTCGTTCGAATAGAAATGAAAGCGCCAGTTGAGTAGGCGCAAAACCGTTGGCATTCCGCATCCATGGTCAATGCAAGTCGCGGAAGAATATCCTGAAAACCTGCCGCAGGGTTGGGTCACCGATCCTGCCGCCCATCGCCCCCCAGATGCCGCCGCCAGTTTTCCACGTCGCGCAGGTAGCGGGCGTGGCGGGTGCCGCCGGCGCGGATGTGGCGCTCCAGCGCGTCGAGCCGTTGTTCCACCTCGGCGCGGCGTTCGAGCGCGTTGAGCAGGCGCAGTTCGATGAATCCCAGTTCCGGATTGCCGCTCGCGCGGTAGGCCGCGCCGATTTCCTCCAGCGCTTCCACATGTTTTCCGCCGAGTTCGAGAAAGCGGCCGGCGAGCGTTTGCAGGCTTTGGGCGCTCGCGGCATAGGCCGGGTTGCCCTGCAGCGTGCGCACCGGGTCGATCAGGGCCAGCGGCGAAAGGGCGGGGCAGTGGCCGGTCTCCATGGCGTCGGCGATCGACGCCAGGCCGTTGGTCGGCAGATGGGCGAACGAGGCGACCGCGAGGCCCGCCACCGTCTCGGCGAAATCGGGCGGTTGCAGGCGGCCGTCGCACGACAGTTGGAGCCAGAGCACGAAATATTCGGGCCGCGGCCGCGGGCCTTTTGCCAGGTATTCCAGGCGCCGCCGCGCCGCGTCGGCGAAACCGTCGCGGGCGAGCAGGGAAGCCACGGCGGCGTTGGCGCGCGGCGATTCCGGATGATCGTGCAGCCAGACTTCGTAGAGCGAGGCTGGTTGGCCCCACAGCGCCGCCTGGCTGTAGGTGACGCCGGCGGCGATCGCCAGCCAGCCCGCCGCAAGCGCCACGATGCCGCGCCGCAGAAACGGTGAGGCGCGCGCATGCAGCGCGACGCAGCCCGCGGCGAGCGCGAAGGCCGGGCCGAAAAGCGGTGCGTAGTTGCGGTGTTCGAAATAGAGTTCGAGCGGAATGAAGCTCGATTCCAGCGCGTGGCCAGCGAGAAACCAGAGCACGCCGAAGGCGAAGAGCGGCAGGCGGCGGCGCAGCGCCACGGCGGCCGCGAACATTGAGACGAAGGCGATCAGGACCAGCCAGGTGGCCGTGTCCGGCGGCCATGCTGCGGCCTGCCAGTCGTCGTGGAACAGCCCGAGTCCGGCGCCGCGCGGCAGCAGAAATTTCTGGGCGTAATCGAACAGGATGCCGGGCTGCGTGAGCAGGCGTTCGGCCAGGCCGAAGTCGCGTTTCGCGTAGCCGGCGAGAATGCCCGGCATCTGCCAGGCGAGCGCGGCGACGAGGCCGAGCAGCGGCAGGCCGAGTAGTGCGTAACGCAGCCGGCGATATGCCGGCGCGGCGATCGCGGGGAGCAGGGTCGCTTCGGCCGCCAGCAGCAGCAGGGGCAGCAGGGCGCCGTTTTCCTTGCTGAGCACCGCGAGGGCGCCGCCGCCGAATACGCCCAGCGCCATCCAGAACGCCGGTCGCAGGCCGCCGCGTTCGATCTGCGCGCGGCCATGCAGGTAAGTGAGTGCACCGGCGAAGACGAAAAACGCCGCCATCTGGTTGATGCGCTGCACGACGTACAGCACGCCGGATACCTGGATCGGGCTCAACAGCCAGATCGCGGCAGCGAAGAGGCCGATGCGTTCAGGATGGGGCAAGCGCGCCAGCCGCGCGAGCGCGCGGGCGAGGAAAAACACCAGCAGGCCGTTGGCCAGATGCAGCAGGATGTTGAAGCCGATGAAATGCGCGGGGCTATGCGGCCAGTATTCGGCCTGAAGCACAAACGTCAACTGCGGCAAAACGCGCGTCGCCCCCGAAATCTGCGAAAGCCCGAAACTCAGCGTTTCCAACCAACCCTGCCCGTGCGGGACATGGGCGAGGTCTTTCAGGTTCTGGTAGTCGTCGAGGTGGAACGTGCCCGAAACCCCGGCCAAGAGCACAGCCCCGGCGGAAACCAAAAGAAGAGAAAAAAGGAAAAGCGGAATTTTCACGTGATTCGCCGACGAAAAAAAACCGCCCCGGCGAGGGGCGGTCTTTTCGAAGGGCAGCAATTAGCGGCAGGAAGAAGGACGGAGTGCGGCCGGGACAGTACCACCCGTACACGTCCAGTTGGCACCGTTGTTCGTCCCGACCAAAGTAATGGTTTGAGTGTTTGCGCGCCCGGTACTCATCGTAAAGGTAAGTGTCGCCGTGCCACAGTTACCTGTAGTGGGATCGGCATCAACAACCGCGAAGTCCGTAATGCTGCCATAACGTCCCGTGACGTTCCCTCCGACCGAGGTTTGCAAGCCAACACCGGTTGTTACGTTGGGGTAACGACCATTGTTGCCACAGAATTCGGAAAGGGATGTCTTGTAGCCGGCCATCAAATTCGGGCCTTCGGATACCTGTGAGCGAGCAATGTAGTCGTTGTACGCCGGAATCGCGACAGCCGCCAGAATACCGATGATCGCGACGACGATCATCAGTTCGATGAGGGTGAAGCCTTGTTGAATCTTTTTCATTGAGATCTCCTTTGGGAAAAGAGCACGGTACCTGTGCTGCGGGGGATTATGCAACGTCCATGCCGGATGGTAAAGCCTGATTTTGCTGGGGAACGGGGAACGGGCTGACGCAGAACGTCAGGCATAAGTGACAATTTGCGGCATGGCGGGGGGTGTCGCCGGGCGCGGCGCGGTGCCACGCGTTCCCGGAAAGTCGGCCCCGGCGGGACGGCGCCATGGCTTACCGACGGATGCTTGATGTATCATCATCAAACATCCGATTGCCCGCAGGAACAGAGCATGCGAACCACACTGGATATCTCGGACGACGTGCTGTTGGCGGCAAGGGAAATCGCCCGGCGCGACCGCAAGACGCTCGGTCAGATCGTCAGCGAAATGATGCGCAGGGGCCTGGCGCGTGGCTCCGCTACCGAACTGGCGGAGGGGGCTGCATCTGTTGTCAGCCCCGTCGATGCACAACTGCGGGCATTGGGCTTGCGCACGCTTCCACCGCGCGGCGGGGTCGTCACCAATGAACTGATCGACCGGTTGCGCGAACAGGAAGGCGTTTGAAGTGCGCGCATTGCTGGATGTCAATGTCCTGATCGCACTGATCGATCCGGATCATGTCTCGCATGCGACGGCGGTTGCCTGGTGGCTCGACGCGCGCAAACAGGGCTGGGCCAGCTGTCCGCTGACCCAGAATGGCTGTGTCCGTATCGTCGGCCAGCCCGGTTATCCAAACCCGCAACCGGTATCGGACGTGATTCGGCTGCTGAGAGATTTTTGCAATGACCCGGGCCATGCGTTCTGGCCCGACACGACCAGCCTGCTGGATTCCCGCCGCTTCAATCACGCCCATATCCACGGTCATCGGCAATTGACCGACCTGTATCTGCTCGCACTGGCGGTCGAGCATGACGGATGCCTGGCGAGCTTCGACGAAAAGATTCCGTTGAGCGCTGTGCACGGCGCAAAAAGACGGCACTTGCTGATCTTGCGCTGAAAGTCGGCCCCGGCGGGACGGCGGGCAGCGGGGCTATTTCGACTGGCTGCCCATTGCGACCGACATGGGGATGTTCGGCGCACGCGGATTGACGGAAACCTTCAGGCGCGCCGGCTCGACGATCAGGTCCATGTCTTCCATGGGAATGGCCCCCAGTAGCACCTGATTGCCAAAGACCAGGGCGCCGGTGACGGCGTGCCGGTTCAGCAGTTCGATGCGCACCGGGGAGACGTAGGGCACCTGATGCGGCTTGCCGTCCGCCAGGATGACTTCGCGCATTTCCACGGTTTTCAATTGCAGCTGGAGCGCGACATGCTCGGGAATGCACAGGTGGAGCGCACCCGTATCGACCAGCGCCGTCGCATCGAGCTCTTCCAGCTCCGGCTTGGCATCGTTCGCCAGCCGCAATTCGGTGTAAATAATCCCCATCGCATTTCTCCTCTGCGGCAAGTCTAGCGCAAGCGCCCGCCGCGCTGAAAGTCGGCCCCGGCGGGACGGCGATCCGTGGTCATTCGGCAAGCCTTGCCGGCAAGGCGCCCCGAATTGCCGGCAACAGCGGCAATCCGGAAGATTTGAGGCTGTTTTATGGCGCAACTCCTTGTTTTGCAAAGCTGGCATGCTAGCTGCTAATCGACAGTCAAGGAAATAACTTGAGCCCGCATTTTCGCTGGCGGGATGATCGACATAGCCGCAGGACGCACGCGACGACAAGGAGAGTCAAATGCCACAAGTCATCAACACCAACATGGCCTCGCTGAATGCCCAGCGCAACCTGAACACCTCGCAGGGCGCCCTGGCCACGTCATTGCAGCGCCTCTCCTCGGGCCTGCGCATCAACAGCGCCAAGGACGACGCCGCCGGCATGGCGATTTCGGACCGCATGTCCTCGATGGTGCGCGGCCTCAACCAGGCCACCCGCAACGCCAACGACGGCATTTCGCTGGCGCAGATCGCCGAGGGCGCGCTGGGCGAAACCAACAACATCCTGCAACGCATCCGCGAACTGTCGATTCAGTCCGCCAACGCGACCAACTCCGCGTCGGACCGCCTGGCGCTGCAATCCGAGGTCAACCAGCTGATTTCGGAACTCGACCGCATCGCCAACACCACCTCGTTCAACGGCCTGAAACTGCTCGACGGCAATTTTGTCGCCCAGAACTTCCAGGTGGGCGCCGAAGCCAACCAGACGATCTCGGTATCGATGTCCGGCGCCGACGCGCAAACGCTGGGTATCAACAAGCTCAACGCCAACAACCTGACACAGGGTATTCAGGTGGCGACGAGCGGCGCGGCGGTGGCCATGAACAGCGCCGCGCTCGGCGCGACTTCGGCCGCCGCCGCCGATGCCACCACAGCCATTGGCAGCCTGATCGCCAACCAGACGCTCACCGTCATCAATTCCTCGACCGGCGCGACGCAAACCGTCACCATCGCCGCGACCGGCGCCAACGCCACGCGCGACGCCTACGACATGGCAACCCGTCTGAACGCCCTGGTCGGCGTTTCCGCCGCAGCGACCAACAGCGCGGCCTTTGCCGTGAGCGCGCCCCCTACCGGCGCGGCCGACGGCGATTCCTTCACATTCACGCTGACGACCGGCGACGGCGGCCCGACGGCAAACGTCAACTTCATCGTGAATAGCACCACCTTCGTGAATGACTTCAACACCGCTGTCGCCAACGCCGTCGCGGCAATCAATACCGCCAACGCCGGCATCCCCGCCTTGGCCAATGATCTTAGCTACGACGCCACCACCAAGACCATCACCAGCGCCGCCGGCGTCAATGTCGGCGTCGAAAACTTTCTGGTCGTCGATCGGGGCAGCATGGTCTTGAGCAACCTGGGCGCCGCCGCAGCCAACGCTCCCGACTATGCCGCCGGCGACTCCGTCAGCATCACAATCGATGGAACGGTGATCAGCTACACATTACAAGCCGCCGATGTGACTGGCGTGGCCGTAAACAACACGTTCTATGCCAACTGGGCTACGGCCATCGACAACGCGCTGGGCGCCAACTACCTTGTCACTCAACCCGCCGCCGGTCAGGTCTCCATCGCGAAGGTTGGAGGTGCGGCCACCATTGCACTGACAGCCTTCGGCACGACCACTGCCGACGGCGGCAACTCGACCCTGTCGGTTGCCGCAGGCACTTACGGTTCGGGCGGGGCTGTCGATAACGCCACCCTTACGGAAGGTGGCACCGTCGCCAGCACGCTCACCCCCACAGCCGTTACCACCGACACCCTGAGCTTTGCCGGAAGCACCCTGACCGAAACGACCAACGACTCCGCCGTCAAGACCGGCACGCTGACGGTGTTGCTCGACCCGAGCTACAACATCCAATCCAACGTCGACAGCAGCACGGGGGGCATACTCAACGTCGCCGCCAACACCAACGCCGGCCTCACGCCCGGCTCCGGCCTGGCCAACATTTCCAACGGCAACTACGTCGCCGCCCAGGCGCTGACGATCAACGGCACGGTCTCCCGTAGCGTGGATATCACCGAGAACTCGAGCGCGCGGCAGATCGCGGCGCTCGTCAATGCCGTGGCGGATACCACCGGCGTGCAGGCGACTGCGCGCACCACGGCGACGATTTCAAACCTTTCCGCCAATGGCGTGGTGTCCTTCACACTGTTCGGCTCCAACCTCACCGTCGGCCAGGACATCTCCGCCAACGTGACGACCACCGACCTGACCGAACTGGCCCAGGCCATCAACACCCAAACCGGCAAGACCGGCATCGTCGCCACGCTGGACATCACCAAGACCCGGATCAGCCTGCTGCACGACAGCGGCGAAGACATCAAGATCCTCAACTTCGCCCACTCGGCCACGGCCACCGCCTCGATCCGCATCACCGGCCTGGAAGGCACGCAGCCCGTCACCCTCTCCGAAGGCACGGGCGTTGCCACCGACTCGACCGTGGTCGGCGGTGCGGTCGAGTTCAAGTCGGTCGGCGGCTACTTCAGCGTCAAGAGCTCGCTCGCGGAAGCGCAGGGCAGTCTGTTCTCCGGCACGGCCGAGCAACTGCAGGCCAGCACCAAGGACACGGTGGCCACCGTCGATATCAGCACCGTCGCCGGCGCCAATCGCGCCATCGACATCATGGACGGCGCGTTGGCGCGCATCAACAGCATCCGCGCCGACCTGGGCGCCGTGCAAAACCGCTTCGGCTCGACCATCGCCAACCTGACGACCTCGGCGGAAAACCTCACCGCCGCCCGCTCGCGCATCCAGGACGCCGACTTTGCGGCAGAAACTGCCGCCCTGACGCGCACCCAGATCCTCCAGCAGGCCGGCATCGCCATGCTGGCGCAGGCCAACCAGTTGCCGCAACAGGTGCTGCAGTTGCTGCAACGGTAAGCGCAGGCGCCCGCTTCGAACCCATGGGCCCACGCTCCGGCGTGGGCCTTTTTCCTGTGGCCCCCGTTGCACTGCGGCTGGCAGCAGGGAGAAACCCATTGACCTGATCTCCTCGGACACATAGACTAGACCAACCAACTACTTTCACCGGGACCGCCATGCATCAATACAATCTGTATGAAGCCAAGACCCATCTTTCCCAGCTGGTTCAGGCGGCCCTCAACGGCGAAGAAGTGCTGATCGCCCGCGCCGGCAAGCCCGCTGTGCGCCTGGTGCCGGTGACGGAAACACCCGACGAAACCCGCGGCTTCGGGTGTCTGAAACTCGCCCCCGGCGCACTCGATAACGCCTTCGCGCCCGAAACGGAAGCCGAGGTGGCTGCGCTGTTTCTGGCCGAAGGGGAGCAATGAAGCCCGCCCTGCTGCTCGACACGCATGTGGCCCTGTGGTGGTTTTCCGCCGATGCACGCCTGCCGGTGACCGAACGCGAGTTGATTCGTGGTCGGCGCTGCCTTGTCAGCCTGGCGAGCGTTTGGGAGGTGGCAATCAAGTACAAACTCGACAAGCTGCCCGTATCCCCGGCCGATTTTCTGAAGGCCGCCGAAGATGCCGGCATGCGAGTGCTGCCGATCCGCCCGGAGCATATCGTCGCGACGACCGGTCTGCCCATGTTGCACCGCGATCCGTTTGACCGCATGTTGATCGCCCAGGCCACAACGGAGTCCCTCATGTTGCTCACGGCCGACGGACGCCTGGCGGACTACGGCGCCAGCGTACGGGCGGTCTGAGGAAAGTCGTCCCCGGCAGGACGGCGGCAACATGCGTTGACCCGCCCAAAGCCAACATTTACGATGCGCATATCAAGGCAACATCAGGAGGCCACATGAATCAGACAGCCAGACCTCCCCGCAAGGCGACCAACATTACGCTTTCGGCCGATGTGCTGACCGAGGCCAAGGCGCTGGGGATCAATATATCGAAGAGTTGCGACGATTTTCTGCGGTCGCTGATCGCGCGGGAGCGTGCCGACCGCTGGCGCGCCGAACATGCGGAATTCATCGCAACGTACAACCGTGTCGTAGCCGAAGAGGGCTTGCCGCTCGAGCAGTGGAGAACCTTCTGATGGCCCAGTTCGACATTTATCCGAACAGCGGGACCGGCGCACGCACGACCCTTTCGTCGTCGACGTACAGTCCGGTCTGCTGGACGATCTGGAAACCCGCGTCGTGATTCCGCTGCGCCGCCGCGACGCTTTCCCCGCGAACGTGTTGCCAACACGGCTGACGCCATTGATCGAGGTGCAAGGCGTCGAATGCCTGCTGGAAACGCCCAAAATGGCTGCCGTGCCGGCACGCATTCTGCATCGCCCGCTGGGTTCGCTCGCCGCACGGCGTGACGAACTGACCGGCGCCATCGATTTTCTCATCCATGGCTTCTAGGACATGGAACGTATCCTGCTCTACAGATTCCAACATGGCAGCCGTTAGATAATCATCCCAAGGACACAGGATCATGGCAGGACTCTCTTCCCCCGGCATCGGCTCCGGACTCGACATCAACGGCCTGGTCAAAAGGCTGATGGAGGTCGAGCGCCTCCCCCTGTCCAAACTGGCGAAGGAGGAAGCGAACCACCAGGCCCGCATCACCGCCTTCGGTTCGCTCAAAGGCGCGTTCTCGGCCTTCCAGACGGCTTCCAAAGCACTGACCTCGGTCACCCGTTTCAATACCTCGAAGGCCACGGCGGCGGACGCCACGGTGCTTTCCGCCACGGCAAGCTCGATCGCCAAGCCCGGCAGCTATTCGCTCGCGGTGAGCCGGCTGGCACAGCAGCACAAGCTGGCTTCGGCGGCCTTCGACGACCCGGCGACCGCGATCGGCACGGGGACGCTGACCATCGACTTCGGCACCCACGACAGCGTGGGCAACAGCTTTACCGTCAACGCCGCCAAGACCGCGCAGTCGATCACCATCGGCAGCAGCAACAACTCGCTGGCCGGGGTCCGCGATGCGATCAACCAGGCAAAGGTGGGGGTGACGGCAAGCATCGTCAATGACGGCGAAGGCTACCGCCTGGCCCTGTCGAGCAACGATGCCGGCAGGGCCAACTCGCTGCGCATCCTCGTCAGCGGCGACGGCGACGGCCAGAACGCCGACAATGCCGGGCTTTCTCGCCTGGCCTTCAACCCGACCGGCGCTGCCGGCACGGGCAAGAATCTGACGCAAACACTGGCGGCGCAAAACGCCGAATTCACGATCGACGGCATTTTCGTCAGCAAGCCGACCAACGTCATCGGCGACGCCATTCCGGGCGTGACGCTCAACCTGCTCAAGACCACCGAGGCGGGGGCATCGACCACGCTGACCATCGCCCGCGACACGGCCGGCGTGAAGGGTGCGGTGGAAGGTTTTGTGAAGGCCTACAACGAGTTGGCGACGACGATGCGCGATCTCGGCGGCTACGATCCGAAAACCCAGAAAGGCGGCCTGCTGCAAGGCGACGCCACGCTGCGCGGCCTGCAGACGCAGCTGCGCAACATGCTCTCCGGCCGCATCGCCCATTCCGAGGGGGGGGTCAGCACCCTTTCGGACATCGGCGTGAGCTTCGAGCGCGATGGCAGCCTTTCGCTCGACGCCGGCAAGCTGGACAAGGTCTTGACCGACCCGTCCAAGAACGTCGCCAGCCTGTTCGCCACCGTCGGCGTGCCGAGCGACAGCCTGATCAGCTATGGCGGTGCCTCGTCGGCCACGCAGCCGGGGCGCTACGGCATCGACATCAGCCGGGTCGCCACACGCGCCACGGCAACGGGTAGCCTGGCCGTGGGGGCGAGCACCGACATCACGACCGGCGCCAACGATCAGATCAGCCTCAAGCTCAACGGCGCAACGACCACGGTCACCCTGGCCGCAGGCACTTACACGCGCGACCAGCTGGTGGCGGAACTGCAATCGAAGATCAATGGCGCCACCGCTTTCCAGTCGTCCGGCCATCGCGTCGGCGTGGCGCATGCGGGCGGTGTTCTGACGCTGACCTCGACGCTGTACGGCGGCGGCTCGAGGGTGGAGATTCTCGGCGGCAACGCGGCCGCCACCCTTTTCGGCACGGCCAGCAGTACCGCCGGCGAGGACGTGGCCGGCACGATCGGCGGCCAGCCGGCCACCGGCAAGGGCCAGTTGCTCACCGGCACCGGCAGCGTCGCGGGCTTGCAATTGCTGATCGAAGGCGGCGCTACCGGCGCGCGCGGCACCGTGGGGTTCGCCATCGGCCTGGCCACCCAGCTCGACCGCGCGCTCGGCCAGTGGCTCGAAACCGGCGGCGCACTCGGCAGCCGTACCGACGGCATCGAGCGTTCGATCAAGGATATCGGCAGCCGCCGCGAAATCATCGAGCGCCGCCTCGAACAGATCGAAAAGCGCTACAAGGCGCAGTTCAACGCGCTCGACCAGGTGGTCGCCTCGATGCAGCAGACCTCGCAATATCTGACGCAACAGCTCGCCAACCTGTCCAGCCTCAACAAGAGCAACTGATTTTTCGGAGACCTCCGCCATGTTCCAGACTCTCAACAACCCTGCCGCCGCCTACACCAAGGTCGGCCGCGACATGGGCGTCGAGACCGCCAACCCGCACAAGCTGGTGCTGATGCTTTACGACGGCGCCCTGCTGGCGCTGGCGCTGGCGATTTCCCATCTCGAAAAGAGCGACAAGCTGGCGATGAGCGAGGAGATCGTGCGCGCGAGCGGCATCATCGCCCAGGGGCTGCGCGACAGCATCGACGCCAAGGCCGGCGGCGAACTGGCCGAGCGTCTCGCCGCGCTGTACGACTACATGAACGTGCGCCTGCAATTCGCCAACATCAAGGGCGACAGGGCAATCCTCGAGGAAGTCGCCGGCCTGCTGCGCGAACTCAAGGCGGCCTGGGAGGAAATAGCCGACGATCCGGCCGTTGTTTCCGCCGGCAGGAAGGCGGCATGATCGCTAGCATGCTGCCGATGCCTGCCCAGATCGAGATCTACGAACGCATGAGCGCCCTCTCCACCCGCATGGTGGAGGCGGCCCGCGCCAACGACTGGGATGCGCTGATCGACCTGGAGCGCGCGGTGGCCGATCTGCGCGGGCGGCTCTCGCCCGAGAAGGACAACGGGGCGACACCTGCCGCCGACATCGAGAAAAAGCGCGACCTGATCCGCCGCATCCTCGCCGACGACGCCGAGGTGCGCCGCCACACCGAGCCGTGGATGGAGCACGTGCGCCGCTTCCTCAACGGCGACGCGAAGAAGCGCCAGGTCGACCGGGCGTACGGCGCGGGCGGCTGAAGCCTTTCAGGCCTTGCGTTTGTTGGCGGGGCCCGTCTCCGTCATAATGCCCGGAGGAGGTTTCTCCATGAGCTACCGGCAACAGTTCGACCTGCTTCTCCACGCACTTCCCGATGCCTGCCGCCACCTGTACGCGGACCGGCTCGTGGCGCTCGCCGTCTTCGGGTCGGTGGCACGCGGCACGATACGTCCCGATTCGGACATCGACCTGCTGGTCGTGGCGCGCACATTGCCTTGCGGGCGCATGGCGCGGGTCCGCGAGTTCGATGCCGTCGAATCCGCCCTCAAGCCTGCGCTCGAAGTTGCCGTCAAGGCAGGTGTGCACACCTGTCTTTCTCCCATCTTCAAAACACCGGAAGAACTGGCCCGTGGCAGCTTCCTGTTTCTCGACATGACCGATCAGGCAAAAATTCTCCACGATCCGGAAGGCGTCCTTGCCCGCTACCTCGCCGACCTGGCCGGGCGCCTGTCCCGGCAAGGTGCCTGTCGCATCGCGAAAGGCGGCGGTTATTACTGGAAACTCAAGCCGGATTTTCGCTGGGGCGACCGGATCGAGCTATGACTGCGGACGAACTGGCGCGCAGCTATTTTCTTCGTTGCCGCAAGCGGCGTGTCGCCCTTGAGGCGCTTTTTGGTGTCGAGGCCTATGCAGATGTGATGCGCGAGGCACAGGAACTGGTCGAGCTCGGGTTGAAGGGGCTGCTGCGCTCGGTTGGAATCGACCCGCCGAAATGGCACGATGTCGGCAGGATCCTGCTCGATAACGCTGACGCGTTTCCGCCGGAATTGCGCGCAGCCCTGCCGCGCATGGCCACCATTTCGGCGCGCCTGCGCAAGGAGCGGGAACTGAGCTTTTACGGGGAAATCGATTTCATCCCCGAAGAAAACTACTCGCGTACCGATGCCCAGGCCGTGCTTGCGGAGGTTGACTGGATCATCGGCAAGCTGCCTGCCGGCTGACCGAGCGCATCCATGGTCCTGATCCCCCAAGACGCCGGCGTCCGGATGCGGATGCAGACCGAGACGAACCTGCTGCAGCCGGCGACGCCGGCGCGCGACCTGCCGGCCAGGCTCGACGATCTGCGGCCGGGGCAGAACTTCACGGCGCGCATCCAGGAAGTCCTGCCGGACAACGCCTACAAGGCGCTGGTGGCCGGCCGCCAGATCACCCTGCAATTGCCGCAGGCCGTCAAGGCGGACGACGTGCTCGATCTGGTGGTGGTGGATCGCACCGGCAAGGCGATCATCGCCCGCCAGGCCGAGCCGAACGCCGCCGGGAGCGCCGCGCAACCGCCCTACGCCTTCGCGAAATTCAGCCCGGCGGCGCGCCTGATCGCCGGGCTGCTGCCCGCCGAAGGCCAGCAGGCGCCGCCGGCGCGGCTGAACGGCGGGCAGCCGCTGGTCGACCGCCCGCCCGTCGGCCCGCAGGCCGGCATGCTGCTGGCGCCGACGTTGGCGAAGGCGATCAGCCAGAGCGGCGTTTTCTACGAATCGCACCAGGCCCAGTGGGTCACCGGCCGCCTGCCGCTGGCGCAACTGCTGCAGGAGCCGCAGGGCCAGCGCTCGGCGCCCGGCGCATTCGCCCAGGCCGTCGCCGAATCGGCGGGCCGCACGGCGGCCGCGCAGAACACGGCGCCGCCGCCACAGCAAGCCGGCGCGGAGAAAGTCGGCCCTGGCGAGACGGCGGCACGGGCGCAGACGGCCAGCGCACCGGCGCAATCGGTGCCCGAAGGCTTGCGCCCCCTGGTGCAGCAGCAGCTCGACGCGGTGGCGCTGCAACGGCTTGCCTGGCATGGCGAAGTGTGGCCGCGCCAGATGCTCGACCTGGAAATCGAATGGCAGAACGAGCGCCAGGGCGACGGCAGCGAGGACGAGACGCTGCGCTGGCAGACTGCGTTGTCGCTGACGACACCGCGCCTGGGGCGCGTGGATGCGCTGCTGCGCCTGTCGCCCGAGGGCGGCGTACGCATCGTGCTGGCGACGCCCTACGGCGCGAGCGCGGCCGACCTGCGCGACGCGGCGCCGCAACTGGCGGCGGCGCTGGCGGCGGCCGGCGTGCCGCTGCTGGGCTTCGCGGTGCGCCACGAGGAAGAAACGGCGGCACCGCGATGAGCACGCTGCCAGGCAAGGGCGCGGGCAAGCCCGCCGGCGCCAGCGCGCTGGCGGTGGCGCTCAAATACGCACCGGGCGACCAGGCGCCGAAGGTGGTCGCCAAGGGGCGCGGGCTGATCGCCGACGAGATCATCGCCCGCGCGAAGGCGCATGGCGTGTATGTGCATGAATCGCCGGAGCTGGTGACCCTGCTCTCGCAGGTGGATCTCGACGACCACATTCCGCCGGCGCTCTACGTCGCCGTGGCCGAATTGCTGGCCTGGCTTTATCAGGTGGAGCAAAAGGGCATCAACGCGGAGGTTTCCGGCACAGTTCCGGCGCCGATGCCGCCGCCCCTGCCTTAGAATCCCCGCATGAACATCCCCGCCGCCCTGCCTCTCGAGACCGACGAATACAGCCGCTACATGCTGCGCGCGCCGGTGGAAATCCACGCTCTGCTGCGATCGCTCGGCGAACGCGTGGCCCAGATGACCGTGTTCTTCAACGAAGGGCAGGACATGCTGATCACCACGCTGGCCGAGGTCGGCGACCATGTCGTGCTCGATTTCGGACCGGACGCGGCGGCCAATCGCAAGGCGCTGGAAGCGAAGAAGCACTTTTGCGTGACGACGCTCGACAAGGTGCGCGTGCAGTTCATCCTGCGCGACTTCGTGCAGACGAGCTTCGAGGGCCGGTCGGCCTTTCGCGCCGCCTTGCCCGAGGAGGTGTTGCGCTTGCAGCGCCGCGAGTATTACCGGCTGGTGACGCCGGTGCTGCAACCGCTGATCTGCCACATGCCGCTCGCCCTGGCCGATGGCCGTGCCTTCCGCCATGACGCGCAGGTCTTCGACATCAGCTGCGGCGGCGTGGGCGTCGCCGCGCCGCCCGAACAGCTGCCTTTCGGCACCGACATGACCTTCGCCGATTGCCGCATCGAACTGCCGGAAGTGGGCGCGATCACCAGCGCCGTGCGCGTGCGCAGCGTCTTCGAGATCCTGCTCAGAAGCGGCGCCCGCGTGCGGCGCGCCGGCTGCGAATTCGTCGGCCTGCGCGGCACGGTGATGACGCTGATCCAGCGCTACATCATCAAGGTGGAACGGGAAAGAAAGGCGCGCGAAAGCGGGCTGGGGTGAAAGGCCGCCGCAGCGCCGCTCAAACCGGCATGTTCATCACGTCCTGGTAGGCCGAGACGAGCTTGTTCCTCACCTGCACCATCTGCTGGAAGGAGAGGCTGGCCTTCTGCAGGTTGATCATGACGTCCTGGAGATTGACGTTTTCCTCGCCGGCGACGAAGGCCTGGGCCATCTGCTGGCCCTGCTGCTGGGCGGCGCTGACCTGGTCGATGGCGGTTTTGAGCGCCTGGCCGAAGTCGGCACCGCTTTCCGCCGCACGCGGCGCGAGCACGCCGCCTTGCGCGACGGCGCTGGCGGCGCGCAGTTCGGAAAGCATTTGTTCGAGGTTGCGGGTATCGATTGCCATGGCCGTTATCTAGCAAGTCTTGTGCCGAAAAGCGCTTCAGTGGGTATCGCCGTCTTCAAGATAGCCTTCCTCGCGATATTGCGCAAGCTTGTAGCGCAGCGTGCGCTCGGAGATGCCCAGGATCTCGATGGCCTTCTTGCGCGAGCCGCCCACCCTGGCCAGCGTGTCGAGGATGTGCTGGCGCTCCAGATCCTTCATGTTGGCGGGCGCGGCGACGGGCGC
>CAZGOH010000003.1:0-60125 GCA_964527195.1 uncultured Methyloversatilis sp. | reverse complement strand
AAAATTCCAAAAACCAACCCTTATCGGTTGGTTTTTTTCGCCTGTACCCCCCCCCACTCGCAAACCCGCATGGTTGACGGGGGTTAATCCGGAAGACTATCATGCACGAGCGGCGACCGGGTCGCCGGCCGCCTGTCGCAACGCTCATCCGGAGCCACGCCCATGCGTCCAGCCAGCCTTCTGTCACTGCTTGCCCTGATCCCGCTCGCGGCGGCGGCGCAGGTGTATTCGTGGAAAGACGCGAGCGGCAAGGTGCATTACGGCGACCGGCCGCCGGCGGCCCAGCAGAAGGGCGCGCGCCAGCTGGAAGGCGCGCCGCCGGGCGATGCCCCGGCTGAACGCAAGGCCTTTCTCGAAAAGGAAGCGGCGACGCGCGAGAAGCGCCAGGGCGCCCAGGAGGAGGCGCGCAAGAAGCAGGAAGAACAGGCGGAAGAACAAAAACGGCAGGAAAACTGCCAGCGCGCCAGGACCAATCTGGCCGCGCTCGAATCCGGCCAGGTGCGCTTCGCGATGGGCGACGACGGCCAGATCAAGGGGCTGGACGGCGCCGTGCGCGAGGCCGAGATCGCCCGGGCGAGAAAGCAGGCCGACGCTTGGTGCAAGCCGCCGCAGGCGGCCGGCAAGTAATCGCCATACCGCCGGCGAGCGCTTACTCCTCCACGCCGCCGCCTTTTTTCATTGCCTTGCCCTCGGCGGCGCGCTGCTTGCGCACTTCCTTTGGGTCGGCGATGAGCGGACGGTAAATTTCCACCCGGTCGCGGTCGCGCAGTACGGTGTCCGGTTTCGACAGCTTGCTGTAGATGCCGAACTTGCCTTTCGCCGTGTCGATCTCCGGGAATCTGGCCGTCAGGCCGGACGCCTCCACGGCCTGTTGCAGGGTGTTGCCCGCCGGCAGGGAAAGCGGCACGACTTCCTGCTTTTCCGGCAACGCATAAACGACCTCGACGCGGATGGATTCATTCGTAGACATGGTGGGCGCGCTTGACGAAAGCGTCGACGAAGGTGTTGACGATGTGGCCGAACACCGGTCCCAGCACCTTCTCCAGCAGCTTGCTGGAAAACTCGTAGTGCAGGCGGAACTCGACCTTGCAGCCGGCATCGCCCAGCGCGGTGAAGCGCCAGCCGCCGTCGAGGCGACGGAACGGCCCTTCGTGGAACGCGATGTTCATCCAGTGCGGGATGTCCTTGGCGTTCTCGGTGGCGAAGTGCAGCCTGACGCCGTGGTAGTTTACATGGATGCGCGCGGCGGTGTGTGCGGGGGTGCGGGCGATCAGCTCGGTGCCGCCGCACCAGGGCAGGAATTGCGGGTAGTCCTCGACGCGATCGACGAGATCGAACATCTGTTGCGGGGTGCGCGCGATCAGTACGGACTTTTCGACCAGGGCCATGAGAAACCGGGGCGGGGGAGGGCGGTGCTTTAGAATGCCCACGATTCTACCCCGCCGCCGTTTCCTCCCTTTTCCCATGAGCATCGCCGACAACCGCAAGGCCTTCCACGACTACTTCATCGAAGAACGCTTCGAGGCCGGTCTCGTACTCGAAGGCTGGGAGGTGAAGTCGATCCGTGCCGGCCGGGCGCAGATCAAGGAAGCCTATGTCATCGTCAAGGATAGCGAAATCTGGCTGCTCGGCTGCCACATCAGCCCCTTGTCCACCGCGTCCACCCACGTCAAGCCCGACCCGGTGCGCACGCGCAAACTGCTGCTGCACGAACGCGAGATCGCCCGGCTGATCGGCAAGGTGGAGCGTGCCGGCTATGCGCTGGTGCCGCTCGACATGCATTTCAGCGAGGGGCGCATCAAACTCGAGATCGGCCTCGCCAAGGGCAAGAAGCAATACGACAAGCGCGAGTCCGAGAAAGAGCGCGACTGGCAAAGGGAGAAAGCCCGCCTGATGCGGGACAAGGCGTAGGTAACGCCAGCTTGAGCCCGACGACGATTCTCTGGTTGATCGCCGGCTGCCTGATGTTGCAGCCCCTGTCGACCGATCTGTATCTCGCCTCGTTGCCGCATCTTGCCGGCGATTTCGCGGTCGCGCCGGCGGCGGTGCAGCGCACGCTCACGTTTTTCGTCGTCGGCTTCGGCTGCGCGCAACTGATCAGCGGCCCCTTGTCCGACCGTTTTGGTCGCCGTCCGGTCGTCCTGTGGGGACTGGGCATCTACATCGTCGCCAGCGTCGCCTGTGCGCTCGCGCCCACCCTCGATGCGCTGGTTGCCATGCGTTTCGTCCAGGCTGTCGGCTGCTGCACGGCGGCCGTCGTCGCACGCGCCCTGATCCGCGATCTCTACGAACCGGCGGAAGGCGCGAAGACGATGGCCAAGGCCAGTTCGCTGCTCGCGCTCGCACCGATTTTCGGGCCGATCCTCGGTGGTTACCTGCAAGTCGGTTTCGGCTGGCGCGCTGCCTTCGTCTTCCATACCTTCTTCTGCATTGCGCTGGCCGCGGCCGCCTGGCGCTGGCTGGCGGAAACCAATCTGCACCGCGACCTGGAGGCGACGCGTCCCGCGAAGCTCGTCGCGGTTTATCGCCGTCTCGCCGGCGCCGACTCTTTCTGGGCCTGGACCCTGCCCGGTGCGCTCTCCTACGCGGCGATCTTCGCCTTCATCTCCGGCTCGTCCTTCGTGCTCATCGACATTCTTGGCGTTCCCACCGAGTTTTACGGCTACGGCTTCGCTTTCGGCGTGACGGGTTACCTGTCGGGAACGATTGTCTGCCGGCGCCTGCTGGCGCGGCGCGGGCTCGCGGCGACCCTCGACGTCGGCGCCGCGCTTTCGCTCGCTTCCGGCCTGCTCTTCCTCGCGCTGGTGCTTGCCGGCGTCGCGCACTGGGCCGTGGTCGTCGGTTGCTTGTTCGTCACCATGTTCGCCCACGGCATCAACTTTCCCTGCGCCCAGACCGGCGCCGTGGCGCCGTTCCCGCGCGAGGCCGGCGCGGCGGCGGGCCTGCTCGGATTCTTCACGATGGTCGCCGGGTTCGTCACGGGTACTTGGGTCGGTGCGAGCCACGACGGCACCTTGCTGCCTCTCGCCCTGATTTCGGCCGTCATCGGCATGCTGCTGTTCGCGAGCGCGCAGGCGCTGCGCAAAAAGCGCATGCAGACGATTTGAGATTCAGGCGCGCCGCTGGCGCCGCATCTCGAACAGGCAGACCGCCGCGGCCGCCGCAACGTTGAGCGACTCGCTGCCCTTTGCCAGCGGAATCGTTGCGCGTCGGCCGACAAGCGCCATCATCTCCGGCGCGATACCGGCGCCCTCGTTGCCGAACAGCCAGGCCGTCGGCCCTGCGAAATCCAGTTCGTAGAGCGAATGGCCGTCGTGTGCGACGGCGGCGACCGACGTGCCGGCGTACGCTTTCAGGAAGGTCGCCAGATCGGTTTGTTCGCGGATGGCGAGCGCGAAGTGCGCACCCTGCGCGGCGCGCAGCACGCGCGGCGTCCATGCGCCGGCACAACCGGGGCCGAGCAGCACGTCGCGCACGCCGGCGGCGGCGGCGGTGCGCAGCAGCGCGCCGACGTTGCCGGCGTCCTGCACCGCGTCGAGCAGCAGGTAATCGCCGGTCGGCACGAAAGTCGGTGCTGGCGGGACGGCGGCAGCCGGATCCGCCGCATGGATGGGGACGGCGATGCGCGCGAGGATGCCGAGCGGGGTTGCGAGTTCGCTGATCTCGCGGAACAGCGCATCGCGTAGGCGAAGCACCGGGACTTGCGGAATGCGCGCCAGCAGCGCGGCGACTTCCGGCAGCAGGGCGGCGCTCTCCGCGACGGCGAACAGTTCCGGGACGACGCCATGATCGAGCGCGGCGGCGACGAGATGCGGGCCGTCGAGCAGCGTGCGAGCTTCGCGTTTCTGGCGTCGTGCGTCGCGGGCCAGATCGCGCAGATCCTTGAATGCCGGGTTGTCGCGCGAGGCGATGGACTTCACGGGAACAGCGCCAACTGCGCGCGCACCGGCGCGAAGCTTCTGCGATGGTGCGGCGTCGGCCCATGTGCGCGCAGCGCGGCGAGGTGTTCGGCCGTGCCGTAGCCCTTGTGGCGGTCGAAGCCGTACTGCGGATAACGCGCGTGCAAGTCGATCAATCCGGCGTCGCGGTGCGTCTTGGCGAGAATCGATGCGGCGGAGATTTCCGCCACCGTCGCGTCGCCGCCGACGATGGCACGCGCCGGCATGTCGAGCGCCGGGCAGCGGTTGCCGTCGATCAGCGCCTCGCCCGGAACGACGGCAAGGCCGGCAACTGCCCGCCGCATCGCCAACAGCGTGGCCTGCAGGATGTTGAGCGCGTCGATTTCCGCCACGCTCGCTTCCGCCACGCACCAAGCCAGCGCGCTGGCGCGGATGTCGACCGCGAGTTTCTCGCGCCGGGCGGCGGAGAGTTTCTTGGAATCGGCCAGTCCGGTGATCGGGCGCGCCGGATCGAGGATCACCGCCGCCGCGACGACCGGGCCGGCCAGCGGGCCGCGTCCCGCTTCGTCGACGCCGCAGATGCGCTTGGCGTTCTTCATTGCGGCAGCAGCGAGAGTACCGCGTCGGCGGCCTTTTCGGCGGTGTTCTGCCGCAATTGCCGATGCATGCCGGTGAACAATTGTGTGAGACCTGCCCGGGTCTCCGGATCGATGACGAGATTGCCCAGCGCTTGGGCGAGATTGTCCGGCGTCGCGTCGTCCTGCAGGAATTCCGGCACGACGAAGCGGCCGGCGAGGATGTTGGGCTGGCCGACCCAGGGCTGGTAGCGCATGCGGTTCATCAGCGCCCACGACCAGCGCGACATCTTGTAGGCGATGACCATCGGCGTTTTCAGGAGCGCGGCTTGCAGTGTCGCCGTGCCGCTCGCGACGAGTGCGCCGTCGCAGGCGGCCAGGGCTTCCTGGGCATGGCCGAACATCAGGCGGAAGGGCAGGGCGTCCGCCTCGTCTTCTGTCGTCATGCCGTTGCGCCATTCCCGTGTCGCTTCCCACAAAGCGGTTTCGAAGACATGACGGGTTTCGCGGGAAACCATGGGGACCAGGAACAGCGCACCGGGGAAGCGCTCTTGCAGTAGCAAGGCGGTATCCACGAACAGTCGGGACATGGCGCCGACCTCGCTCATCCGGCTGCCGGGCAGGAGCGCGAACACCTTGCGTTGCCGGTCGATTTCGAGCAGATCGCGCGCTTGCGCCTGATTGCGTTCCAGCGGGATCATGTCGGCGAGCGGGTGGCCGACATAGGTGGCCGGGATGTTGTTCCGCGCGTAGATCTCCGGTTCGAACGGATACATCACCAGCATGTGGCTGACCGCGTCGCGAATCCTGGCGATGCGGCGGCCGCGCCAGGCCCACACCGTCGGGCCGACGTAATGCACCGTGGGAATGCCTTTGCGCTTGAGCCGGCTTTCCAGCCAGAGATTGAAGTCCGGCGCATCCACGCCGATGAAAATGTCTGGTTTCTGATCGAGCAGGCGCGCCAGCAGCTGGCGGCGGATGCCGGTGATCTCGCGATAATGGCGCAGTACTTCGGCATAGCCCATGACGGCGAGCTTTTCCGCCGGCCACCAGGCGTCGAAACCGGCGGCCTGCATTTTCGGTCCGCCGATGCCGCAAAACTCGGCGTCGGGCAGACGGCGCCTGAGCGCCCCGATCAGGTGTGCGGCCAGCAGATCGCCCGAGGCTTCACCGGCCACCATGGCAATGCGTGTCATGGTCAGCGAATGATGCCGCGTCCGGGAACCGTGAGAAAGTTCGCCAACAGGCGCACCTCGGCGAGCGATTCGTGCGCCAGCCCGGCGATGGCTTCGTCCAGCTTGAGGCCGCTGCGATAAACCGTCTTGTAGGCGCGCTTGATTGCCGCGATGGCGTCTGCGGAAAACCCGCGACGCCTGAGACCCTCGCTGTTGATGCCGTGCGGCGCACAGGGGTTGCCAGAGGCCATGACGTAAGGCGGCAGATCTTGCAGGAGGATGGTGCCCATCGCCGTCATGCTGTGCGCGCCGATGCGCACGAACTGGTGGACGACGGTGAAGCCGCCGAGGATGGCCCAGTCGCCGACGCTCACGTGACCGGCGAGCTGCGCGTTGTTGGCGAAGATGGTCTGATCGCCGACCTGGCAGTCGTGCGCGAGATGCACGTAGGCCATGATCCAGTTGTCGTTGCCGACGCGCGTGACGCCGGCGTCTTGCACCGTGCCGCGGTTGAAAGTGCAGAACTCGCGAATGGTGTTGCGGTCGCCGATCTCGAGACGCGTGGGCTCGCCGCCGTATTTCTTGTCCTGCGGCGCGGCGCCCAGCGAGGCGAACTGGAAGATGCGGTTGTCGCGGCCGATGGTCGTCGGCCCTTCGATGACGGTGTGTGGACCGATGGCGGTGCCGTCGCCGATCTCGACATTGGCGCCGATGACTGCGTGGGCGCCGATCTCGACGTGTTCGCCAAGGCGCGCACCCGCGTCGATCAGCGCGGTCGGGTGAATCCGGGTCGGCATTTCAGTGGTCGAGCTTGCGTACCGTGCACATCAGTTCGGCCTCGCAGGCGACCTGGCCGTCCACCTTGGCCTGTGCCGCGAATTTCCAGATGCCGCGCTTGTTGGCGGCGATGGAAACCTCGAAGACCAGCTGGTCGCCCGGGCTGACCGGCCGCTTGAAGCGCGCCCCGTCGATGCCGACGAAGTAATAGACGGACTGGTCGTCGGGCTTGCCGCCCATGGTCTTGAAGGAGAGAATCGCGGCCGTCTGCGCCAGTGCCTCCACCACCAGCACGCCGGGCATGACCGGGTGATGCGGGTAGTGGCCGGGGAAAAACGGCTCGTTCATGCTGACGTTCTTGAGGGCGGTGATGCGCTCGCCGGGCACGACGTCGAGTACGCGATCCACGAGCAGGAAAGGGTAACGGTGCGGCAGGTATTCGAGGATCTCGTGGATGTCCATCGGGCTCATTTCTTCTCCAGTTCGGCTAGACGCTTTTCGAGGGCGCGTATTCTATCGGCCAGCGCGTCGAGGTGGCGCAGGCGGGAAAAGTTCTTCAGCCAGTCGTCGTGTGCCATGAAGGGCACGGTGCCGGTGTAGCTGCCGGGTGCGGGGATCGACTTGGCGACCAGGGTGCCGGCCGACACATGCACGCGGTCGGCCAGCGTCAGGTGGCCGAGGATGATCGCGCCGCCGCCCACCGTGCAGCCGGCGCCGACTTTCGCGCTGCCGGCGATGCCGACGCAGCCGGCCATGGCGGTGTTCCTGCCGATATGGACGTTGTGGCCGATCTGGATCTGGTTGTCGAGCTTGACGCCATCCCCGATCACCGTGTCCTCCAGCGCGCCGCGGTCGATGGTGGTGTTGGCGCCGATTTCGACATCGTCGCCAATCACCACGCCGCCGGTCTGGGCGATCTTGACCCAGGCATCGCCATCCTGCGCGAAACCGAAGCCGTCGGCGCCAATCACGGCGCCGGCATGCATGATCGCGCGACGGCCGATGCGGCAGCCCGGGTAAATCTTGACGCCCGGATACAGGACGCTGTCCTCGCCGACTTCGACGTTGGTGCCGATCCAGCACTGCGCGCCGACGCTGACCGACGGCGGCAACGCCGATTCGACGACGGCGGAGGGATGAATGCCCGGTGTTGGCCGCGCATCCGCCAGCCACTGGGAAACGCGTGCGAAATAAAGATAAGGCTGCGGGGTGACGATCGCGGCGACCGGGCAGTGCGCGGCCATTGCGGGGGCGAGGATCACCGCGGCGGCGCGCGTCGTGGCGAGTTGGTCGCGGTATTTCGGATTGGCGAGGAAGCTGATCTGCCCAGGCGTCGCGGTGGCGAGGGTCGCCAGACCGACGACCCGGATCGCGCCGTCGCCGCGCAGCTCGCCGCCACAGCGGGCGACGATTTCCTCGAGGCTGCGCGTCACGGCGCGAGACGCATTATTTCGCGCTGTCGCCCAGGGCCTTGATCACCTTGTCGGTGATGTCGATGCGCGGGCTGTAATACACCGCTTCCTGAACGATCAGGTCGAACTTCTCGCTTTCGGCGATCTGGCGAATCACCTTGTTGGCGCGCTCGAAGATCGCCGCCATCTCCTCGTTGCGGCGCAGGTTCAGATCCTCGCTGAATTCGCGCTGCTTGCGTTGCAGTTCACGGTTGAGTTCGTTGAACTCGCGTTCGCGGTTGCGCCGTTCGCTTTCCGCCATGGTCATGGCGTTCTTTTCGAGACTCTCCTGCATCGATTGCACGCGCCGTCCGAGTTGCTGGATTTCCTGTTCGCGGCGCTTGAATTCGTCCTCGATGCGCTTGCTGGCCTTGATGCCGAGCGGCGAATCACGCAGCACGCGCTGGCTGTCGACAAAGCCGAGTTTGCCCTGAGCGAAGGCCGGGGCGGCCAGTAGGGCCACGCAGACGGAAAACAGAATACCGAGGGTGTTTCGCATCGTCACTCCTGCATGAAAGACTTAGAACAAGGTGCCCATCTGGAACTGCAGGCGCTGGGTTTCGTCGCCGGGCTTCTTGCCGAGCGGCTGGGCCAGGCTGAACTTGAGCGGCCCGAGCGGCGACGCCCAAGCGAGCGCCAGGCCGGTGCTGTAACGCATGCCGTCGTCACCCCTGAAGGCCTGGTGTCCGCCCCAGACGCGACCGGCATCGACGAAGGCGGAGAGGCGCAGCGCCCTGTCCTGTCCGCTGCCGGGCATGGGGAAGAGGAATTCCGCGTTGGCGACGAAGCGCCGGGTTCCGCCCAGGCGATCATCCGTGCCGCCATCATCGATCGGGCCAAGCGAGCCCGCCTTGTAGCCGCGTACCGAGCCGACGCCGCCCGCGTAGTAGTACTTGTAGAAGGGGAGCAGCTTGCCGCCCATGCTTTGCGCGAAACCGAGTTCGCCGTTGACCATGAAGGCGTAGTCGCGGCCGTAGGGGAAGAATCGCTGGTACTGGAGGTTGGCGCGGTAGTAACTCATGTCACTGCCCAGTCCCATTTCGCCGTTGATGCGCGCCAGATAGCCGCGCATCGGATAGATGCGGCTGTCGATGGTTTCCTTGGCCCAACCCAGCGTGGGAATGACGCCGGCGAAAGTCTTGCCGTCGTATTGCTGGAAGCGTACCGGACTGTTCGGCGAGGTCTTGATCTTGGTGGAGTCGTAGGCGAGGCCGAAGTTGATGAAGTCGTCTTCGCCGATCGGGAAGCCGTAGCGCACGCCCCCGCCGAAGGACTGGGTGCCGTAGGTGGCCACGCTCAGCGAGGCGGTGTCGGTGTCCTTGTAATAGACATCGAAGCCGCGGCTGACGCCATCGACGGTATGGTAGGGATCGGTGTAGGAGAAGGAATACAGCTTGTTGATCTTGCTGGTGTTGAAGCCGACGCCGACGTGCTTGCCGCTGCCGAACAGGTTCTGCTGCTGTACCGAGCCGGAGAACACCAGGCCTTCGGAGCTCGACAGGCCGGCGCCGAGCATCAGGTTGCCGGTGGGCTTTTCCTTGACGTTGACATGCAGGTCGACCTGGTCGGTGGTGCCGGGCACCGCCGGCGTTTCCACCGTCACTTCGTCGAAGTAGCCGAGACGGTCGACGCGCGTGCGCGACTTGTTGATCTTCTCGCCGTCGTACCAGGCGGCTTCCATCTGGCGCATCTCGCGGCGGATCACTTCGTCGCGGGTGCGGTCGTTGCCCTGTACCTGGATGCGGCGCACATAGACGCGGCGCCCCGGGTCGAGGAACAGGGTGAAGGCGACTTCCTTCTTTTCCTTGTCGATTTCCGGCGCGGCATTGACGTTTGCGAAGGCGTAGCCGTCATTGGAAAGGCGCTCGCTGATGGCCTTGATCGTCTCGGTGACCTTCTCGCGCGAGAACAGCGTGCCCGGCTTGATCTTCACCATCTTCAACAGTTCATTTTCCGCGAGCAGCAGTTCGCCGGCCAGCTTGACGGAGGACACGGTGAAGCGCTCTCCCTCACTGATGTTGATGGTGATGTAGATGTCTTCCTTCGAAGGCGAGATGGACACCTGCGTCGATTCGATGGTGAATTCCAGGTAACCGCGGTCGAGGTAGTGGGAGCGCAGATTTTCGAGGTCCGCCGACAGTTTCTGGCGCGAGTAGCGATCAGTTTTCGTGTACCAGGTCAGCCAACCGGGCGTGCGCAGCGTGAACAGCTTGAGGAGATCCTTTTCCTTGAAGTTGTTGGCGCCGACGATGTTGATCTGGGCGATCTTGGCGATGTCGCCTTCGTTCACCGCGAAGGTGATGCCGACGCGGTTGCGCTCCAGCGGCGTGACGGTGGTGGTCACCTCGGCGGCGTAGTAGCCCTGCGACAGATACTGGCGCTTGAGTTCCTGTTCGGCGCGCTCGACCAGCGAGCGGTCGAAGATGCGCGACTCGGCGAGCCCGACCTCGCGCAGACCCTTGCGCAACTGCTCCTTGTCGAACGCCTTGGTGCCGATGAAATCGAGCGCGGCGATGGCCGGACGTTCGTCGACTTGCACGACCAGCACGTTGCCCTCGATCTCGAGGCGCACGTCGCGGAAGAAGCCCGTGGCGAACAGTGCCTTGATGGCCTGCGAGGCCTTGTCTTCGGTGAGCGTGTCGCCGACCTTGACGGGCAGATAGCTGAACACGGTGCCGGCCTCGGTGCGCTGGATGCCTTCCACGCGGATGTCGCGCACCGTGAAAGCCTCGAATGCGGCGGCGCCGGAGGCGAACAGGGCCGCGAACAAACCTGCGATTAGATTACGTTTCATGCCTCAGCCGGAAAGCAGACGGTGAATGTCGTTGTAGAAAGCCAGCGCCATCAGCAGGATCAGCAGCGTCAGACCGACCTGTTGGCCGATCGCCATGGTGCGATCTGAAAGCGGCCCGCCCTTGACGATTTCGGCGAGATAATACATTAAATGCCCACCATCCAGAACGGGGATGGGCAGCAGGTTCAGCACGCCGATGCTGATGCTGATGAGGGCCAGAAAGCGCAGGTAGTGTTCGAGGCCCATGCGTGCCGACTGGCCGGCGTAGTCGGCGATGGTGACCGGCCCGGAGATGTTGCGCGGCGATAGCTCGCCGGTCAGCATGCGGCCGAGCATGCGCACGGTCAGCACCGAGGTGTCCCAGGTTTGCCGGACGGCGCGACCGAAGGACTCGGCGACACCGTAACGCACCGTGACGAGAGCCTCGGCCCGCCGTTGCGGATCGTCCTGCGCCGAGACGCCGATGCGGTTGGCGGGGCGCCCGTCCGGACCCTCGGCTTGTTCCGGCACGACACGAAAAAGCCGTGGGCGTCCCTCACGGAGGACTTCGATCTCCAGGCCGCGTGAGTCGCCCGCGCGGATGCCGCGCGCCAGTTCGTGCCAGTGGCCGACTTCCTCCCCGTCGATGGCGACGACACGGTCGCCGGGCAGCAGGCCGGCGACGGCTGCCGGCGAACCGGGTTGCACCGCGCCCAGCACGGCCGGTAGCGCGGGCGGCCGCAGGCGCAGGCCGATGGCGCGTACCGGATCGCCGTCGAGTTCGTCCATCTCGAGTTCGCGCGTATCGAGTCGATGGAAGGCGAGGTTGCCGCGTGCGTCGACGGTTTCGAGGACGATCTCCTTGCGTTCGAGCACGCGGCGCAGCACCTCCCAGCGCAATTCGCCCCAGCCCGCGACCGGCGTGCCGGAAACGGCGCGCACCGTCTCGCCGGCGCCGACTTTCGCCGTCGCGGCCGGCGTGTCGGGGGGGGGCGCATCCAGGACGGCGCGCGGCTCGGCCACGCCATGGACGAACAACAGCCAGTACAGGGCGATGGCGAGGATGAAATTCGCCGCCGGCCCGGCCACGACGATGAAGCTGCGCCGGCCGACGCTCTGACGGTTGAAGGCGCGCTCCCGCTCGGCCGCCGGCACCTCGCCTTCGCGTTCGTCGAGCATCTTCACGTAGCCGCCGAGCGGAAAGGCGGCGAGCTGCCATTCGGTGCCGTCCTGCCCGATGCGCCGTCGCCAGAGCGGCTTGCCGAAGCCGACGGAGAAGCGCAGGATCTTCACGTTGCACAGGCGCGCGGCGGCATAGTGGCCGAACTCGTGCACGACGATGATCAGCCCGAGCGCCAGCAGGAAGGCGCCGATCACCCAGAGCATGCCGGTCATCGCGACAGGAGGCCCCGGGCGGTTTTCCGCGCGCGCTCGTCGGCGACCAGGATCGCGTCGAGATCGCTGGCGTCGGTTGCGGGCAGCGCATCGAGCGTCGCGGCGATGGTGGCAGCGATGGCGGTGAAGGCCAGCCGGCTCTCCAGGAACGCGGCGACGGCGACTTCGTTGGCGGCGTTGAGGATGGTCGGCGCCGTGCCGCCGGTGCGCAGTGCGCGGTAGGCGAGGGCCAGGCAGGGAAAGCGCGCCAGGTCGGGCTGCTCGAAATCCAGGCGCGCGATGGCCGGCAGGTCGAGCGGCGCCACGCCGGCCTCGATGCGCTCCGGCCAGGCCAGCGCGTGGGCGATCGGCGTGCGCATGTCGGGGTTGCCCAGCTCGGCCACCACGGAGCCGTCGATGTACTGCACTAGCGAATGAATGACGCTTTGCGGGTGGATCACCACCTCGATGTGCTCGGGCGGCAGGTTGAACAGCCAGTGCGCCTCGATGACCTCGAGGCCCTTGTTCATCATCGTCGCCGAATCGACGGAAATTTTGCGGCCCATCGACCAGTTGGGATGGGCGCAGGCCTCGTCGGGCGTCACGCTCGCCAGGCGTTCGGGCGGCGTGGTGCGAAACGGCCCGCCCGAGGCGGTCAGCAGGATGTGGCTGACGCCGGCGCGCGCCGGGTCGCCGGCGTAATCGGGGGGCAGCGACTGGAACACGGCGTTGTGCTCGCTGTCGATCGGCAGCAAGGTGGCGCCATGCCGCTTCACCTCGGCCATGAAGAAGCCGCCCGCCATGACGAGCACTTCCTTGTTGGCGAGCAGCACGCGCTTGCCGGCGCGCACGGCGGCCAGCGTCGGCTCGAGGCCGGCGGCGCCGACGATGGCGGCCATCACGCTATCGACCTCCGGCCGTGCCGCGATGAACGCGAGCCCGGCGGGACCATGCACCGTTTCGGTCGCCACGCCCGCCGCCTTCAGGCGCGCATCGAGGGCGGCGGCGTCTGCCGCCGTGCCGGTGGCGGCGTAGCGCGGGCGATGTTTCAGGCATTGTTCGAACAGGGCGTCGATGCGACTGTTGCCCGACAAGGCGACGACTTCGTAGCGGTCGGGATGGCGCGCCGCCACGTCGAGCGTGCTGACGCCGATCGAGCCGGTGGCGCCGAGAACGGCCAGGCGCTGCCGTTTCATGCCTGCCACCACAGCAGCAGGGCCACCACGGGCAGGGTCGAAGTCTGGCTGTCGATGCGGTCGAGAATGCCGCCGTGGCCGGGCAGCAACGTGCCGCTGTCCTTGGCGCCGGCCTGGCGCTTGAGCAGCGATTCGAACAGGTCGCCGATCACCGAAAGCGCGGTGAGCAGCACCAGGAGAGCGGCCAGCATGAGCGGCCCGATGTCGGAAAGCTGTGGCAGGAAGGGGCGCACGGCGAAACCGAAGACCAGCACGCCGGCCACGGCGCCGGCGACACCCTCCCAGGTCTTGCCCGGGCTGATCGTGGGCGCGAGCTTGTGGCGGCCGAAGGCCCGTCCGCTGAAATAGGCGGCGATGTCGGCGACCCAGACGAGCGCCATCGCCGCCAGCAGCAACTCGGGGCCGCGCGCGTGCAGTGCCGTGAGCGCCGCCCAGGTCGGCAACAGCACCACCAGCCCGAGCGTGGGGCAGGCGACGGACCAGCCCAGGCGCAGCCAGATCAGGGCGAGAAGCAGCCAGAACACGGTGGCGATGCCCCAGAGCAAGGGAAAGCCTTGCGCGGGAACCGCCCAGAACACCAGGCAGCCGCCGAGCACGAAAAGCGCGTAGAGCACCCGAGCCTTCGGGCCGGAACGCATCAGGCCGGCCCACTCCCAGGCCGCCAGCGCCGTCACGGTGGCGAAGAGCAGCACGGCGGCGGCGGGCGGCAACAGGAAGAGGACGGCGAGGAGGCCGGCGAGCAGCAGCAGCGCGGTGACGACCCGCGTCCTAAGCATCGCCCACGAGAGTCGGCTCCGGCAGGACGGCGTCCTGACCGGATTCCAGGAGTTGTTCGCTGGTGCGACCGAAGCGGCGTTCGCGGCGGCGGAAGCTGTCGATTGCCGCGTCCAGCGCGGCGTCGTCGAAATCCGGCCAGTACGCACCGGTGAAATACAGTTCGCAGTACGCCAACTGCCACAGCAGGAAATTGCTGATGCGCTGCTCGCCGCCGGTGCGGATGAACAGGTCGGGCTCGGGCGCGTAGCTCATCGACAGGAAGGGCTCGAGATCGGCCTCGGTATAGTTGCCCGCTTTCTCGGGATAGGCCAGCGCGAGGCCGTTGAAGGCCTGCATGAGATCCCAGCGACCGCCGTAGTTGGCGGCGATGGTGAGCGTCAGCTTGCGGTTGTCGGCGGTCAGGTTTTCGCCGCGCCGGATCAGGTCGATCAGGCGCGGCTCGAAGGCCGCCAGGTCGCCGACGACGCGCAGGCGCACGCCGGCCTGGTGCAGCTTGCCGACTTCGCGCTCCAGTGCGCTCATGAAAAGGTTCATGAGGCAGCTGACTTCCTCGCCGGGGCGGCGCCAGTTTTCGGAGCTGAAGGCGAACAGGGTCAGGTACGCGATGCCGCGCTCCATGCAGGCGCGCACGGTGCGGCGCACGGTCTCGACGCCCTGCTGGTGGCCGGCGACGCGCGGCATGAAGCGCTTTTTCGCCCAGCGCCCGTTGCCGTCCATGATGATGGCCAGATGGCGCGGAACGTCGCGGACGGAAGGAACGCGCTGGGTGGAGCTCTCGAACATCGGGGACGCCTGTCCGACGGCCTCAGATGGCCATCAGATCCTTTTCTTTTTCGGCGAGCAGCTTGTCGACTTCGGCGACGTACTTGTCGGTCAGTTTCTGCACGTCGTCCTGGGCGCGCCGCTCGTCGTCCTCGGAAATCTCGTGTTTCTTGAGCGCGTCCTTGAGGTGGGTGATGGCATCGCGGCGCAGGTTGCGGACCGCCACCTTGGCGTTTTCGCCTTCATGCTTCACCACCTTGATCAGGTCGCGGCGACGTTCCTCGGTGAGCATCGGCATGGGAATCCGCAGCACATCGCCCTGGGTGGCCGGGTTGAGGCCGAGGTCGGACTCGCGGATCGCCTTTTCCACCTTGGCGATCATCGGTTTTTCCCAAGGCTGTACGCCGATGGTACGCGCATCGAGCAGGGTGACGTTGGCCACCTGGTTGATCGGCATCGGACTGCCGTAGTAATCGACCATCACGTGGTCGAGCAGGCCGGTATGGGCCCGCCCGGTGCGCACCTTGGCGAGGTCGTGCTTGAGCGCCTCGACGCTCTTCTGCATCTTGTGTTCGGTGGTTTTCTTCAGTTCCGCAATGATCATGGAGTACTCCTGCACTGAGCTCCTAACAATGGACCAGCGTGCCCTCATCCTCGCCCATGACGACGCGCTTCAATGCGCCGGCCTTGAAGATGGAAAACACGTTGATCGGCAGTTTCTGGTCGCGGCACAAGGCGAAGGCCGTGGCATCCATGACGCCGAGCCCGCGGCCGATCGCCTCGTCGAAGCTGATCCGCGCATAGCGCGTCGCGGTCGGATTCTTCTTCGGGTCGGCGCTATACACGCCATCGACCTTGGTCGCCTTGAGCACGATCTCCGCGCCAATCTCCGCGCCGCGCAAGGCGGCCGCGGTGTCGGTGGTGAAGAACGGATTACCCGTGCCGCCGCCGAAAATGACGAGCTTGCCCTCTTCGAGATAGCGGATCGCCTTGCCGCGCACGTAGGGCTCGATCACCTGGGCAATCTCGAACGAGGACTGCACGCGAGCATTCAACCCGGCCACGCGCATCGCATCGGCCAGCGCCATCGCATTCATCACCGTGGCCAGCATGCCCATGTAGTCGGCGGTGGCGCGGTCCATCCCGGAGGAGGCCCCGGCCATGCCGCGGAAGATATTGCCGCCACCGATCACCACGCCGATCTCGACACCGAGGTCGGCCACGGCCTTGACCTCGGTGACGATGCCGGCCAGCGTTTCCCGGTTGATGCCATAGGCATCGTCGCCCATCAGGGCCTCGCCCGAGAGCTTCAGGAGGATGCGCTTGTAGCGTGGTGCGGTAGCGGTCATGGCCTTACTTCTTGGCGGCCGCGGCCTGGGCAGCGACCTCGGCGGCGAAGTCGTTGACCTTTTTCTCGAGGCCTTCGCCGACGATGTAGAGCGTGAAGCTATTGACGCTTGCGCCCTTGGCCTTGAGCAGTTGCTCGATGGTCTGCTTGTCATCCTTGACGAAAGGCTGGCTTAGTAAAGTCACCTCTTTCAGGAACTTCTGAACAGCGCCTTCGATCCGCTTCGCAACGATCTCGTCAGACTGCGGTTTCTTACCTTCTTCCGCAGCTTTCTTTGCATCTTCAGCAGCTTTCCCGACTGCGACCGCACGCTCCATTTCGATCAGCTCGGCCGGCACGCCGGAGGCATCGAGCGATTTCGGCTTGGAGGCGGCGATGTGCATCGCCAGATCCTTGCCGAGCTGCTCGTCGCCGCCGGTCACATCGACCAGCACGCCGATCTTGGAACCGCCGTGAACATAGGAGGACAGCCGGCCCTTCGCAGGAATGCGCACGAAGCGGCGGATCGTCATGTTCTCGCCGATCTTGCCGACCAGCGCAGCGCGGGTCGACTCGACCGTACCTGCGCCCATCGGGAGCGCGGACAGCGCCGCCACGTCGGCGGGATTCTTCGTTGCCACCAGCTCGGCGCAGCCCTTGGCCAGCGCGATGAACTCGTCGTTCTTGGCGACGAAGTCGGTCTCGGAGTTGACCTCGACCACGGCGGCCAGCTTGCCGTCGGCGGCCAGATACATGCCGACCACGCCTTCGGCCGCGATGCGGGTGGCCGCCTTGGTGGCCTTGTTGCCGAGCTTGACGCGCAGGATTTCCTCGGCCTTGGCCATGTCGCCGCCGGCTTCGGTGAGCGCCTTCTTGCATTCCATCATGGGGGCATCGGTCTTCTCACGCAGTTCCTTGACCATGCCCGCGGTAATTTCAGCCATTTTCTTACTCCTGGGTTTCTTCTTCGACCTCGACGAACTCGTCATCGCCGGCCATCTGCTGCACCACTTCGTTGATCGACTGGTTGCGGCCCTCGAGCACCGCATCGGCGACGCCGCGCGCATACAGGCGGATGGCGCGCGAGGAGTCGTCGTTGCCGGGAATCACGTAATCGATGCCGAGCGGGCTGTGGTTGGTGTCGACCACGCCGACCACCGGAATGCCGAGCTTGGCCGCCTCGGTGACGGCGATCTTGTGATAGCCGACATCGATGACGAAGATCGCGTCCGGCAGGGCCGACATGTCCTTGATGCCGCCGATGCTCTTTTGCAGCTTGACGAGTTCGCGCTGCAGCATCAGCGCTTCCTTCTTGTTCATCTTCTCGAAGGCGCCGTCCTCGGCCATCTGCTCCATGTCGCGCAGACGCTTGATCGACTGCTTGACGGTCTTGAAGTTGGTCAGCATGCCGCCCAGCCAGCGTTCATCGACGAACGGCATGCCGGCGCGGTGCGCCTCCTCGGCGACGATCTCGCGTGCCTGGCGCTTGGTGCCGACGAACAGCACCGTGCCTTTCTTGGCGGACATCTTCTTGACGAAGTCCATCGCTTCGTTGAACTTGGCGAGGGTCTTCTCGAGATTGATGATGTGGATCTTGTTGCGATGGCCGAAGATGTAGGGGGCCATCTTGGGGTTCCAGAAACGGGTCTGGTGGCCGAAGTGAATGCCGGCCTCCAGCATCTGGCGCATGGTCGTGCTCATGTGATATCTCCGATATGGGTTCGTCCGCCACCCGGCTGGTTCCTCCGTCGCGGAGGCACCCATTCGGCGCCGGGTGTGTGAATTTTGCCCCGCATTGCAAGGCAAGCGGCGGATTATAAGCCGCCTTGCGGCAGTGCGGCAAGGTCTCCTCCGTTTGCCGGGCGCGGGCGCTAGAATCCTTCGGATAACTGCGTTCCCATCACGAGCCTGCGCACATGAGCATCACCATCAAGACTCCCGACGAAATCGAACAGATGCGCGTCGCCGGACGGCTGGCCGGCGAGGTGCTCGACTACATCGCGCCTTTCGTCATCCCCGGCGTGTCCACCGCTGAGCTCGACCGCCTCTGTCACGACTACATGGTCAACGTGCAAGGCTGCGTGCCTGCGCCGCTCAACTATGCGCCGCCCGGTTACTTTCCCTACCGCAAGTCGATCTGCGCCTCGGTGAATCACCAGGTCTGCCACGGCGTGCCCAACGAGCGCCCGCTCAAGAAGGGCGACATCGTCAATCTCGACATCACCACCATCAAGGAAGGCTGGCACGGCGACACCAGCCGCATGTTCTTCGTCGGCGGCGACGCGGCCGTGTCCATCCTGGGCAAGCGTCTTGTCGCCATCACCCACGAATGCCTCTGGCTTGGCATCGCGGCCGTCAAGCCGGGCGCGCATCTCGGCGACATCGGCGCCGCCATCCAGCGCCACGCGGAGAGAAACGGCTTTTCCGTGGTGCGCGAATTCTGCGGCCACGGCATCGGTCGGCGCTTTCACGAGGAGCCCCAGGTTCTGCATTACGGCAAGGCCGGCACCGGCCCGCGCCTGGAACCCGGCATGGTGTTCACCATCGAGCCGATGGTCAATGCCGGCAAGGCGGCGGTCTCCGAATTGCCGGATGGCTGGACCATCGTCACCAAGGATCGCAGCCTCTCGGCCCAGTGGGAGCACACCGTCGCCGTTACGCCGTCCGGCTCCGAGGTGTTGACCGTCTCGGCCGGGGCGCCGCCGAATCCTTTCCCCGGCTGAAACACGCCGTGTCCGCCGCGCCGGATGCCGGGATGGTCGCGCAACACCGCGTCGCGCTGAAGGAAGGACGCGCACGCCTGATCGACGCCTATCTCGCGGGAGGGGGCGCCGCAGCCCTCTTGCGCGGCATGGCGCGCCATGTGGACGGCGTGTTGCGTGCGATCTGGGAAGAGGTCTCTCCCGGCACGCATCTGGCGCTGGTGGCGGTGGGCGGCTACGGTCGCGGCGAGCTTTACCCGGCATCCGACGTCGACCTGCTGTTTTTGCTGCCCGGGACGACGACGGCCGACGTCCATCGTCCCGCCCTCGAGCGCCTGGTCGGCATCCTCTGGGATGTCGGTCTGGACATCGGCCACAGCGCGCGCACGCTGCAGGAATGCCTGGCCGCCGCCGCCGAGGACATCACCGTGCAGACCGCGCTGCTCGAGGCGCGTTTCCTGTGCGGCGACCGTGCCTTGTTCCGCCGCTTTGCGACCGAGTTCCACGCCGCCGTCGACCCGCTCGCCTTCTTCAAGGCCAAGCGGCTCGAACAGGAGGAGCGCTACGCCAGGCACAACGACACCCCCTACAACCTCGAGCCCAACTGCAAGGAAACGCCCGGGGGCTTGCGCGACCTGCATGTGCTGCTCTGGGTGACGCGGGCCGCCGGCCTCGCCGATGGCTGGCGCGGATTGGCCAGGGCGGATCTGGTGTCCACCGGCGAGGCGCGCCAGCTCGGCCAGTACGAGGATTTCCTGCGCCGCGTGCGCATCGCACTGCATCTGATCGCCGGCCGCCGTGAGGACCGTCTGCTGTTCGACCACCAAGAAAACCTCGCCCGCCGCCTCGGCTGCGTCGCCACCGCCGCGCGCCGCGCTTCGGAAGTGTTCATGCAGCGCTATTACCGCAACGCCAAGCGAGTGACGCAACTCAACACACTGGTGCTGCTCGACCTTGCCGCGCGCCTGGAGCGACGCGTTCCCGCCGCCCCGATCGTCATCGACGACGATTTCCAGATGGCGCGCGAGTTGCTGGATATCCGCGCCGACGATCTGTACGAACGCAAGCCGGCCGCGCTGCTCAGGGGGTTCCTGCTTCTCTCGCAGCGGCCGGAACTCAAGGGCATGACGCCACGCACGCTGCGCGCCCTGTGGCGGGGGCGCGACCGCATCGACGGCGCCTTCCGGCGCGAGCCGGAAAACCGCGCCAACTTCCTCGCCCTCTTCAGGGAGCGGCGCGGGCTCACGCACCAGTTGCGGCGCATGAACCAGTTCGACATTCTCGGCGCCTATCTGCCCGCCTTCGGCCGCATCGTCGGTCGCATGCAGCACGACCTCTTCCATGTCTATACCGTCGACCAGCACATCCTGCAGGTGGTGCGCAACCTGCGCCGTCTCGCCCTGCCCGAGTTCGCCCATGAGTATCCCTACTGTTCGCGCCTGATGGCGGCGTTCCCTGCGCGCTGGCGGCTTTTCGTCGCCGCGCTGTTCCACGACATCGCCAAGGGGCGCGGCGGCGACCACTCGCGGCTCGGCATGGCCGACGCGCTGCGCTTTTGCCGCGCGCATGACATCGCGGAACCCGACACCGCGCTGATCGCCTTCCTGGTCGAGCACCACCTGACCATGTCTTCCGTCGCGCAAAAACAGGATCTCACCGATCCCGAGGTGGTGCGGCGTTTTTCCGCCATCGTTGCTACCGAGGAGCGCCTCACCGCGCTGTATCTGTTGACGGTCTGCGATATCCGCGGCACCAGCCCGAAGGTCTGGAACGTCTGGAAGGCCAAGCTGCTCGAAGACCTCTACCGCATGACGCGCCGTCTTCTCGCCGGCGAAAGCGTGGCTCCGCTGGCCGGCGTCGAGGAGCGCCAGGAAGATGCGCGGCGGCTGTTGCGGCTGCATGGATTGCGGCCGGACAGCGAGGCCGGGCTGTGGGAGCAGCTCGATACCGCCTATTTCCTGCGTCATGGTGCGGAGGAAATCGCCTGGCATGCGCTGACGCTCTATCATCGCATCGACAGCCCTCTGCCGGTCGTGCGGGCGCGCCTCAACCCTGGCGGGGCCGGCCTGCAGGCGATGATTTATACGCGCGACCAGCCCGAACTGTTCGCGCGCATCTGCGGTTTTTTCACGCGCCTGGGCTATTCGATCGTCGATGCCAAGATCCACACCACGCGCCACGGCTATGCGCTCGACAGCTTCGTCCTGCTCGACACCGACAACCAGCGCCCCTACCGCGACATGATCGGCCTCATCGGCCACGAGCTTGCCGAGCACCTCGCCCGGCCCGGCCCGCTGCCGCCGCCCGTGCCGGGTCGCGTGTCGCGCCAGGTGCGCCACACCCCGCTCGTGCCGGAAGTGTCGATCCGTTCCGACGACAGCCACACCCACCATATCCTGTCGATCATCGCCGCCGACCGCGCGGGCCTGCTCTACGCCATCGCGGTGGTGCTGGCACACCACGGCGTCCGCCTGTATTCCGCGAAAATCGATACCTTGGGCGAACGCGTCGAGGATACCTTCTTGATCGGCGGTGCCGAACTCGGTAAAACCGCGACCTTGGTGCGGATCGAGCAGGAGCTGCTCGAGATCCTGCACGTCTGATCACGCACGTCCGACGAGGATGCCTTCATGAACTGGATACGCCAGCAATTCACCTTCCACGACCTGCAACGCCTGCTCTTCAAGCTCGCCGAGCGCGTCAAGGCGTTTCAGGGGCTCACGCCGGCGGAAATCAGCGAACTGCTCGCGCACGCGGAGAAATGTACGTATGCGCCGAACTCCGTGATCGTCAAGGAAGGCAACGTCGGCAACCAGATGTACGTGATTCTCGATGGCGAGGCCGTGGTGTCGAAAAAAGGTCGCGACGGCGAGATTGAACTGGCACGCCTGTTTTCCACCGACAGCTTCGGTGAGATGGCGCTGGCCGACAACGAGGCGCGCAGCGCGACGGTTTCGGCGGTTTCGCCCTGCGTCCTGGTGCGTCTTTCGGATCAGGTGATGAATGCGCAGCCGGAAATCGGCGTGAAGATCTATCGCAACATCGCCCGTGTCGTGTCGGCGCGCCTGCGCAGCGCCGACGAAGCCCTCGCCTGGCGCCTGTAACGCGCCGGTCCCGAAAGTCGGCCGTGGCGGCACGGCGCTGCGGGCGGAACGTCCCCCCGGGATGCCCCCGAGTCGTCCGCCAATCGCGCCTACCAGCCGGGCGCACCGCTTGCCGCGGGTGGCGCGGGAGGCGGCACGATGGCGCCGGAGGCGGCCCAGACCACGGCGACCGCGATCAGGATCGCCAGGACCAGGGCGGTCGGCCTGCCGCCCCTGGCGGAGTCGCCGGGTTTCCCGGGCGCCCAGCCGACGAGCATCGGCCTGACGAGATTGTGTTTCTTGACGAGGGCGTAGAACAGGATGGCGCCGACGTGCAGGCCGACCAGCAGGATCAGCGCATTTTCGAGCAGGAAGTGGATGCTCGTGATGCGCGAACTCAGATCGCTGCCGACCAGCGGGGCGAGATAGCCGGAAAAGGCGATGTCGTCGTTGGCGAACAGCCCCGTCCCCGCCTGGCCGAGCAGCACGGCGAGCAGCGCGAGCACCGACAGGGCGCCGAGCGGATTATGGCCCTGGCCATGCCACTCGCCGCGCAGATAGGCGAGGATGCTTGCCGGGCCGTGCACGAACTGGCTGAAGCGTGCATAAGTGGAACCGAGCATGCCCCAGACGAGGCGGAAGACCAGCAGGCCGAGGATGGCGAGGCCGAGGCGACCGTGCCAGACCATGGCGTTGCCGCCGATCTTGGCGGTGACAAAGGCGCCGATCACGCAGGCGACCAGCAGCCAGTGGAACAGCCTGACCGGCAGATCCCACACATAAGCCTGGTCGGTCGGCCGGTTTGCCGCGGGAGCGCCTCCGCACATGGCCTTACACGCAGGCGCCGTCGTCGGTGACGCCTTCGGCTTTTTCCTTCTTCGGCTTGACGAACTGCTCGCGCGAGACGCCGAGCCACATCACCAACGGGCTGGCGACCAGCACGGAAGAGTAAATGCCGAAGAGGATGCCGATGGTGAGCGCTACCGCGAAGTAGTGCAGGGCCGGGCCGCCGAAGATCAGCATGGACAGCACCACCAGCTGCGTCGAGCCGTGGGTGATGGCGGTACGCGAGATGGTGCGCGTGATGGCGTGGTTGATGATGTCCGGCGAGGAAAGACCGCGCACCTTGATGAAGGTTTCGCGCACGCGGTCAAAGATGACCACGGACTCGTTGACCGAGTAGCCGAGCACCGCCAGCACCGCCGCCAGCACCGGCAGGGAGAATTCCCACTGGAAGAAGGCGAAGAAGCCGAGGATGATGATCACGTCGTGCAGGTTGGCGATGATCGCGGCGATGGAGAACCGCCACTCGAAGCGGAACGCCAGGTAGATCATGATGCCGATGATCACCAGCAACAAAGCCATGGCACCGTCCTCGGCGAGTTCCTTGCCGACCTGCGGGCCAACGAATTCGACACGTTTGATTTCCGGGTTGTCGCCCAGCGCCGCGAGGCTTTCCGCCAGCCGCTGGCTGACGCGGTCGGTATCGCCGGCCTTCAGCGGCACGCGGATCAGCACGTCGCGCGAGGAACCGAAGTTGATCACCTGCGTGTCGCTGAAGCCGTCGGCCTCGAGCTTGTCGCGAATCTGGTCGAGATTCGCCGTTTGCGCGTAGCCGACCTCGACCAAGGTGCCGCCGGTGAATTCGATCGAGAAATGCAGGCCGCGGGTGGCCAGGAAGAACACCGCCAGCAGGAAGGTGGTCAACGAGATGAAGTTGAACACCTTCGCATGGCGCATGAAGGGGATGTCGTTCTTGATGCGGAAGAATTCCATGTATGTATCCCCTGCTTACTTGCCGGCCTGCGGCTTCCAGACCTGGCCGATGCTGATCTTGTCGAGCTTGCGGCGGCCGCCATACACGGTGTTGGCCAGGGCGCGCGAAACGACCACGGCGCTGAAGATCGAGGTGAGGATGCCGAGGCAAAGCACCACGGCAAAGCCGCGTACCGGCCCGGAACCGAAGATCAGGAGCGCCACGCCGGCGATCAGCGTGGTGACGTTCGCATCGAGAATCGTGCCCCAGGCGCGCTCGTAGCCGGCGTCGATGGCGGCGTGCGGCGTGGCGCCGTTTCTCAACTCTTCGCGGATGCGTTCGTTGATCAGCACGTTGGCGTCGATGGCCATGCCGAGCGTCAGCGCCACGGCGGCGATGCCGGGCAGCGTCATGGTCGCCTGCAAGAGCGAGAGCAGGGCGACGAGCAGCAGCAGGTTCACCGTCAGCGCTGCCACCGAGATGAGGCCGAACAGCAGGTAATAGGCAATCATGAAGACGGCGATGGCGATGAAGCCCCACAGCGTGGCACTGGTGCCCTTGGCGATGTTGTCGGCGCCCAGGCTCGGGCCGATGGTGCGTTCCTCGATGATGTCCATCGGTGCGGCGAGCGAGCCGGCGCGCAGCAGCAGCGCCACGTCGTTGGCTTCCGTCGTCGTCATGCGACCGGAAATCTGCACGCGACCGCCGCCGATTTCGGTGCGGATCACCGGCGCGGTCACGACCTCGCCCTTGCCCTTTTCGATCAGCAGGATCGCCATGCGCTTGCCGACGTTGTCGCGCGTCACGTCCTTGAAGATGCGCGCGCCAGCCGAATCGAGCGTGAGATGCACCGCCGGCTCCTGCGTCTGGCTGTCGAAGCCGGCTTGCGCGTCGGTGAGACGCTCGCCGGTGAGCACGACCTGTTTCCTGACCAGCAGGGCGCTGCCATTGCGCTCGACGTAGTAGTCCGTGCCCGGTGGCGGGCTGCCGGCGGCGGCCAGTTCCATGGTGGTCGGATTGGCGCTGCCCTCGTCGTCCACCATGCGGATTTCCAGCGTGGCGGTACGGCCGAGGATGTCCTTGGCCTTGGCCGTGTCCTGCACGCCGGGAAGCTGCACGACGATGCGGTCGATGCCCTGCTGCTGGATCACCGGTTCGGCGACGCCGAGTTCGTTGATGCGGTTGCCCAGTGTGGTGATGTTCTGCTTGAGCGCGAATTCCTGAATGCGTTGTTGCGCGTCGGGTTTGAGGGTGGCGACCAGCAGCAAGTCCGGATCGGTCTGGCGTTCCACCACGTCGAGGTCAGGCTGATTGTCGGCAAACATGCCGCGCGCCCGCTCGCGCGTCTCGGCATCGCGGAAGCGCACCACCAGCGTGTTGCCTTCGCGGGCGATGCCGCCGTGGCGGATGTTCTTGTCGCGCATCAGGGTGCGCAGGTCGGCGCCCGTGGAGTCGAGCCGCCGGGTGAGCGCCCCCTGCATGTCCACCTGCAACAGGAAGTGTACGCCGCCGCGCAGGTCGAGGCCGAGGTACATCGGCAGGGCATTGATGCTGCGCAGCCAGTCGGGCGAGGCGGGCAGCAGGTTGAGCGCCACGCTGTAGGAGGCGTTGCTGGCGTCGGGATTGATTGATCGCTCGATGGCGTCGCGCGCCTTGAGCTGGGTGTCGGTATCGGCCAGGCGCACGCGGATGCTGTTCGGATCGAAGAACAAGCCGGTCGGCTGGATGCCGGCAGCGGCGAGCGTTTCTTCGATACGCCCCTGCAGGCGCTGGTCGATCTTGATGGTCGCCTTGATGCTGCTGACCTGCACCGCCGGTACTTCGCCGAAGAAGTTCGGCAGGGTATAGAGGAAGCCGAGCACCACGGCGATGATCACCGTGGCGTTCTTCCAGAGGGGGTAGCGGTTCATTGCAGGTTCTTGAGCGTACCCTTGGGCAGCAGGGCGCCAACGGCCTGCTTCTGGATCTGTACCTCGATGGGCGCGTCCTTGAATTCGGAAACCACGAGCGTGACGTAGTTGTCGCCGACCTTGACGATCCTGCCGGCCATGCCGCCCTGGGTGATGACCTCGTCGCCGGCCTGAAGCTCGCCTACCATCTTCTGGTGTTCCTTGGCCTTCTTCATCTGCGGCCGGATCATCAGGAACCACAGCACGATGAACATCAGGACGATGGGCAGAAGCCCGATCAGTCCGCCGCTCGGATCTTGTCCGGCTGCCTGGGCGTAGGCGTTGGAAATCAGCATGTTCGTATCACTCCACGGGTAGCAAAAAGGGGCGCATTATACCTGTCCGCCCGGACGGTCCCGCCGGAAGGCGGCCACAAAAGCGGCGAATCCGCCGACGGCGACGGCTGCGCGCAGTTCGTGCATCAGCGTCTGGTAGTAGTGCAGGTTGTGAATGGTGTTGAGTCGCGCGCCGAGGATTTCCCCGCAACGATGCAGATGATGCAGGTAGGCGCGGCTGAAGTTGCGGCAGCAGTAGCAGTCGCAGCTTTCGTCGAGCGGGCGCGAGTCGTTCCTGTAGATGGCGTTCTTGATGCGAATGTCGCCGTAACGCGTGAAGAGATGGCCGTTGCGGGCGTTCCTGGTCGGCATCACGCAATCGAACATGTCGATGCCCTGGCCGACGGCGAAGACGATGTCTTCCGGCGTGCCGACGCCCATCAGGTAGCGCGGCTTGCTCGCGGGCAGGCGCGGTGCGGTGTGGGCGAGGATGCGCGCGAAATCCTCCTTCGGTTCGCCCACCGAGAGGCCGCCGATGGCCATGCCGTCGAAGTCGATGGCGTCGAGTCCGTCCAGCGATTCGTCGCGCAGCGCCGCGTGCATGCCGCCCTGCACGATGCCGAACAGGGCGTTGGTGTTGCCCAGTCGGTCGTGCTCGTCGCGCGAGCGTTTCGCCCAGCGCAAGGACAGGCGCATCGAGTCGCCGGCCTGCTTCAGATCGGCGGGGTAGGGAGTGCATTCATCGAAGATCATGACGATGTCGGAATTCAAGGCGTGTTGAATCGCCATCGAATCTTCCGGCCGCATGAACAACTTGTCGCCATTGATCGGCGAGGCGAATTTCACGCCGTCTTCGGAAATCTTGCGCAGTTCGCCGAGGCTGAATACCTGAAAGCCGCCCGAATCGGTGAGGATCGGTTTGTCCCAGCCCATGAAGCGGTGCAGCCCGCCATGGGCGCGGATCACCTCCAGCCCGGGCCGCAGCCACAGGTGGAAGGTGTTGCCGAGCACGATTTGCGCGCCGATCTGTTCCAGTTCGTTCGGCGCCATGGCTTTCACCGTACCGTAGGTGCCGACCGGCATGAAGACCGGGGTTTCGACCGTGCCGTGCGCTAGGGTGAGGGTTCCGCGCCGTGCCGCGCCGTCGGTGGCGCGCAGCTCAAATCGCATCGTGTCTGTGGATCAGCATGGCGTCGCCATAACTGAAGAACCGGTAGTGGTTGGCAACGGCATGACGATAGGCGGCGCGGATCGGCTCCATGCCGCCGAAGGCCGAGACCAGCATCAGCAGCGTCGATTTCGGCAGATGGAAGTTGGTGATCAGCCGGTCGACGACGCGAAACTCGTAGCCCGGCGTGACGAACAGCGCCGTCTCGCCAGCGCCGACTTTCACGCTGCCGTCCGGCTGCGCGGCCGCTTCGAGGGTGCGCAGCGAGGTGGTGCCGACCGCGACGATGCGTCCGCCGCGTTTGCGGGTGGCCGTGATGGCTTCGGCCGTCGCCTGCGGGACACGGTAATATTCGGTATGCATGCGGTGCTGTGCGATCTCATGCACGCGCACCGGCTGGAAAGTGCCGGCACCGACATGCAGCGTCACCTGGGCAATGCCGACGCCATGGTCGCGCAATCGTTCGAGCAGCGGCACATCGAAGTGCAATCCGGCAGTGGGGGCGGCGACGGAACCGCCCGTTGCGTCGGGGCGGGCATACACGGTCTGGTAGCGCTCTTCGTCGGCGTCGGCGGCGGCGCGTTCGATGTAGGGCGGCAGGGGCAGACGGCCATGCTGTTCGATCAGTTCGAGCGCTTCTCCGGGAAAGCGCAGGACATAAAACTCCCCCTCGCGGCCCAGCACCTCGGCATCGAAGGCATCCGCAAGGTGCAAGGTCGAACCGGCCTTCGGCGGCTTGCTGGCGCGCACTTGCGCGAGCACCGTGTCTTCACCAGTCAGTCGTTCGATCAGCACCTCCACCTGGCCGCCGCTGTCCTTGCGGCCGATCAGACGGGCGTGCATTACCCGCGTGTCATTCATTACCACGAGATCGCCCGGCGCAAGCAGCGCCGGCAGATCCGAGAAGTGGTGATCGTCGAGTCCCGCACCGCGCATGACGAGCAGGCGGCTGGCGCTGCGTTCCGCCAGTGGTGCCTGGGCGATGCGTTCCGGGGGGAGTTCGTAGTCGAAATCGTCGAGGGTCAGCGTCATCGTTTTTTGGGGATAGAATGCGGCCAGCAGCACGCGATGCGCCATTCTACGCGTTGCACTCCATCGGCCGAGATGGCGGAATCGGTAGACGCAGCGGACTCAAAATCCGCCGGTAGTGATACTGTGAGGGTTCGAGTCCCTCTCTCGGCACCAGGAGCCATTCTTCGCTGCCTTGTTTCTTGGTGTTCGCAAGACTATATTGGGACGGCAGGCCGCCACTTGGAGTTCGGGTTATCCATGACCGCGATTTCTTCGACAACCGGTTTCCAGGCTGCGACCCAGGCTGCTTTCCAGCAGTTGAAAGTGAGCCAGGCGCGGCAGACTGCCGAAAGGGCAGAGCAGGCCGCGCGCGCCCTGGGCCGTCAGGCGGAGGCCGCGCAGCGCACGGCGGATGTCGCACAGGAAGAGGCGCGTAGTCTGGCGGTGCAGTCCGGCCAGGCACGGAGCGACGCCGGTCGGGCACGGCAGGGGCTGGCGATGCTTGCCCAGGCCGGGCAGATGGCGGAGCAGCTCGGGAACGTCGCGAGCCGCGTGGTCGACCGCGTCACGGGTGATCCGGGTGGACGGGAGGCCGCGACACCACGGCCGGGCGCGGCCGCGCCAGTCGTAGACGGGGCTCCGCCCGCCCCGGTGCGCAACCTCTCCGGGCAATTGACGGGCGGCACGATCAACACGACGGCCTGAGCGCCGCACACGAATCACAAGGAAAGGCAGGCGAAAAATGGAAATCGGCGCAATGACCTCCGCTTCGTTCGCGACCCAGCAAACCCAGTCCGTCATTCAGGCGCGCAGCGAGTCCCTGCCTTCCGAACGACCACGCGAGCCGGCGGCCAGCCCTTCCCGGGAGACGCAGGCGCCGCCGCCGCCGCGCGAGGAGCGCAACGTTGAAGGCGCGCAACAGGCCCAGCGCCCCGAGCCGCCGAAGCCTGTTGTGAACGAGCGCGGCCAAAAAACGGGTACCATAATCAACACCACCGCCTGACCAGTAGCGAGCCGACGTTTTCGGGCCGCCGGGTGCGTGTCCTTTTTTTCCACACCGTCCTTAACCAAGGAGAGACGAATGAACAAATCCGAGCTTGTCGAAGCCACGGCGCAAGCCGCCGATATTTCCAAAGCCGCCGCCGAGCGTGCCCTGTCCGCGGTCATCGAAACCGTCGTCAAGACGGTGGCGAAGGGTGACTCGGTGACCCTGGTGGGCTTCGGCACGTTCAAGTCGTCCAAGCGGGCGGCACGGACCGGCAAGAATCCCAAGACGGGCGAGGCCATCAAGATCGCCGCGACGACCGTGCCGCGTTTCACGGCGGGCGCCGGATTCAAGGCCGCCGTTGCCGGCAAGAAGGCGAAGAAGAAGTAAGACGCCGCCCCTGGCGTGATCTGAAAAGCCGGTCGGGAGGCCGGCTTTTTTACGACCGTGCTTCGCCGGTAGCCCAGCGTTTCGCCCACGCGATGGCTGCTTCGAGGTTGGCTGCGGCGCTCCTGGACAGCGGTTCGCCCAGTTCGAAACGTTCGCCCCGGATCGCCAGCAGGGTGCAAGGCGGCGGATCCGCGTCGTGCAGGCCGACATACACCTGCATGACCGCTTCCGGGCTCATGGCGTGGGTGCTGAAACTGGCGTCGTGCGCCGGCGAAAGTCGGCGCTGGCGATACGGCGCCCCGGTCTCCATGCTGGCATCGATGAACAGAATGCGCTCCCGGTTTTCCAGGTCGAGTGCATGCTCGACCTGCAACTGGAAGTCGGTGAGGCATTCGACGCCCGGCAGGTCAAGCGCCGCGATGCGCTCGACGAACAGTGGGCCGAGCGCATCGTCGCCGCGGCTGGGATTGCCCCAGCCGAAAATGAGGATGGGGGCCGTCAATCCCGTGCGCAGACGCCGTGTAGGTCGCGCGTCATGCGGTCGAGCGCCGTGCCGTCGGCGGCGAGCAGTTCGACTTCCAGCGGCATCTGGCCGAGTGCATGCGTGGCGCAGGAGAGGCAGGGGTCGAAACAGCGGATCGCCACTTCGATGTGGTTCAACAGGCCTTCCGTCAGTTCCTTGCCGTCGAGATACTGCTTCGCCACCACGCGAATGGCCTCGTTCATGGCCTGGTTGTTGTGCGTGGTGGAGACGATCAGGTTGGCGCGCACCACCTGATCGTGCTCATCGACGCGATAGTGGTGAATCAGCGTGCCCCGTGGCGCCTCGATGACGCCGACGCCGCGCTCCTGGCGCTGGCCGGTGGCAACGAGATCGCTGCCGACGATGTCGTCGTCCTGCAAGATGTCCTTGATCGCTTCGGCGGCGTGCAGCATCTCGACCATGCGCGCCCAGTGGTAGCCGAGCGTGGCGCCGGCGGCGCTGCCCTGGTCGAAGGCCAGGAACTCCTTGCGCTCGCGGTCGGCGAAAGGCGTCGGGATGAAGTCGCACAGGGTGACGCGCGAGAGCGGCCCGACGCGATACCAGCCTTCGTCGGAATTCTGCAGCGCGTTGAAGAACGGGAACTTCATGTAGCTCCACGACTTCACGTCCTCGGTGATGACATCCCAGTAACGGCTGTAGTCGACATGATCGAATAGCGTCGAACCATCGGCGTGGCGGGCGCGCAGGCCACCGTGGTAGAGATCCATGGCGCCGTCGGCGCGCACCAGCCCCATGCTGTGGGCGTTGATGCGACCGAAGTCGTTATAGAACGCGAGGTTCTTCTCGAACAGGCCCTTGATGATGTGCACCGCTTCGCGGCTCCACGCCACCATCTGATAAATGTCCTTTTGCAGCGTGGCACGTTCCTCGGGGGTCAATGACTTGTTGACGCCGCCCGGCACCGAGCCGGTGCCATGCACGCGCTTGCCGGCGGTGAGGCGGATCACCTCCTGGCCGTACTTGCGCAACAGCACGCCCTTCCTGGCGATGTCCGGGAAGGCGCCGATCACGCCGACGATATTGCGCGTCGCCACGTCCGAATCAAAGCCAAACAGCAGGTCGGGCGAGGAGAGATGGAAGAAATGCAGCGCGTGCGACTGCAACATCTGGCCGTAGTGCATCAGGCGGCGGATTTTCTCGGCGGTCGGCGTCAGCGTCGCGCCGACGATCTGGTCCATGGCCTTCGACGCGGCGAGGTGGTGCGACACCGGGCAGATGCCGCACAGACGCTGCACCATCACCGGCACTTCCCAATAGGGACGGCCCTCGATGAATTTTTCGAAGCCGCGGAATTCGACGATGTGCAGGCGCACTTGCTGGACGCGATTGTCGTCGTCGAGCAGGATCGTCACCTTGCCGTGGCCCTCGACGCGCGAGACCGGTTCGATGGCGACGCGCTTGAGGTTTTCGGGGTGGGAAGCGGTTTCGAGTGCGAAAGCCATGTTCTTTCCTTAATCGTAATGAATCAGGCCGTGGCCCAAATGTGGCGTGCGGCCGGCGATCAGGTCGGTAAGGAACTTCCAGATGGCGTCGCCCGAGGGCGGGCAGCCCGGCAGGAAGTAATCGACCTTGACGACTTCGTGGATCGGGTGCACCTGGTTGAGCGGCAGGGGCAGTTCCGGGTCGTTCGGGATGCGCACCTTGCGGGCCAGGCCGCCGCCGGTCTCATACACGGCGTTGAGGATGTCACGCAGGTCGAGATGGTTGCGCTGCGCCGGCAGGCCGCCATTGACCGAGCAGGCGCCGACGGCGACGAGGATCTTGCAGTTCTTGCGGAACTCGCGCAGCACATGCACGTTTTCCGCGTTGCAGACGCCGCCCTCGATCAGGCCGAGGTCGCACGGGCCGCAGTGCTTGATGTCGGTGATCGGGGAGCGGTCGAACTCGACGATCTCGAGCAGGTCGAGGAGGCGCTCGTCGATGTCGAGGAAGGACATGTGGCAGCCGAAGCAGCCCGCTAGCGAGGTGGTTGCCACGCGCAGTTTTCTCTTCTCGGTCATTTTGAAGTCACCTCCACTACCGAGGCCGGCGCCTTGTCATAGGTGCGTTCGCCGTAAGGGACGGTGAAGCCGACGCGTTTCTTGAGAATCACGCCGACCGGGCAGATGCTTGCGGCGCGATCCTCGACCGAAAAGTCGGTGTCGGCGAGACGGCCCGATTCGCTGTTGATGATGATCTTGCGCCCGCGCATGCCGCGTCCGCCCATGATGAAGACGAACTTTTTGTCGGCCAGATCGGAGGCCTGCACGCACAGCGAGCAGAGGATGCAGCGGTTGAAATCGAGCATCACGTCCGGATGCGAGGCGTCGACCGGGCGATCCGGGTAAAAGTGATCGAAGTGCGGCGTCATCATGCCCAGATCGTAGGCGGTGGCCTGCAACAGGCAGTTACCGCTCTTTTCGCAGCTCGGGCAGAAGTGATTGCCTTCGATGAAGAGCAGCTGCAACAGCGTGCGGCGCTTGTCGTCGAGCTCGGGCGTGCGATTTTCCACGGTCTGCCCGGCGACGGCGGCCATCGTGCAGGACGAGACGAAACGGCCGTTGATCTTCACCGTGCACAGCTTGCAGGAACCGTGCGGCTTGAATTCCGGGTGCCAGCACAGGTGCGGGATGTACTTGCCCGCCGCCCTGGCCGCCTGCATGATGGTCTGGCCGGGGCTGAAAGCGATCTCCTCGCCGTCGAGGAGGAAGGTATCGGTTTCGTTCATGACGTTCTCTCCGCGCGGTTAGTCGGCATTGCTGAGGTGCGCCGCGGCATCGTCGCGGCCGGTCATCTGGCGGGCCTGCGACAGTGCGGCGTCGAGATCGAAGGCCGGTTCGAATTCCAGCGAGACCAGGCGTCGTTCGTAGGCCGGCCGGAACTTGTTGAGCGTGTCGAAGATCGGGTTGCAGGCGGTATTGCCCAGCCCGCAGTGGCTGGCGCCCTGCATCAGGCGATGCATCTTGAACAGTTCGTTGATGTCATACTGTGAGCCGCGGTTGGTCGCCAGCTTGTCCATGAGCCGCGCCACCACCTGTGTGCCGACGCGGCAGGGGGTGCAGAAGCCGCAGGATTCGTGGGCGAAGAAATGAGCGAAGTTGCGCGCCACTTCGAACATGTCGCGGCTACAGTCGAACACCATGAAGGCGCCGGCGGTCGGAATATCCTCGAAGCCGATGCGGCGGTGGATTTCATCCGAGGTCAGGGTCATGCCCGAGGGGCCGGAAATCTGGATGCCCTGCACGCATTCCCTGGCACCGGCGTCTTCCAGTACCTGCGCCACGGTAACCCCGAAGGGATATTCGTAGAGGCCGGGACGCTCGACATCGCCGGAGACCGAGAGGATCTTGGTGCCGGTCGATTGCCGGGTGCCGATTTTCGCGAACCACTCGCCGCCGTTGAGCGCGATCAACGCGGCGCCGGCGAAGGTCTCGACGTTATTCACGATGGTTGGTTGGTCGAGGTAGCCGTTGGTCACCGGGAAGGGGGGACGGATGCGTGGCCGGCCGGGTTTGCCCTCGAGCGACTCGATGAGCGCGGATTCCTCGCCGCAGACATAGGCGCCGGCGCCGAGATGGACTTCGATGTCGAAATGGAAGCCCGCGACGCCCAGAATGTTGCCGCCGAGCAGCTTCGCCTGGCGGCGGCGTTGCAGGACTTCGTTCAGCGGGTCGAGCAGGTAGCGGTATTCGCCGCGCAGATAGACGAATCCTTTCGTCGCGCCGATGGCGTAGGCGGCGACCGTCATGCCCTCGAAGACGAGGTCGGCGTGAGAACTCAGCAGCACGCGATCCTTGAAGGTACCCGGTTCGCCCTCGTCGGCGTTGCAGACGACGACACGCGTCTGGCCTTCCTTCAGCGGGGCGTTGCGACAGGCTTCCCATTTCAGTCGGGTGGAGAAGCCGGCGCCGCCCCGGCCGCGCAGGTTCGACCTGCGCAATTCATCGAGGAGCGCCGTCGGACCGACCAGGCCATGCGGCAGGGATTCCTTCATCGAACGGTCGTTCGAGGCTTCCAGGCCGTCGGCGGTTGCCCGTTCGAAAGCGGCCTGCAAGGCAGAGCCCGGGGCGAAATTGCTGCCCAGAAGGATATCGGCGCGGCGCACGTTGTCTTCGACGCGGAACCACCCGGCCGGCCATTCCTCGACGGGTGTCCCGCCACGAATCAGCTCGACCATCTGGTCGACGCGCGCCATGTCCATGCGCGTCACCGTGCGGTAATTCACCAGCAGCGCCGGCCCCTGGTCGCACATGCCGGTGCACGAAGTGGTGTTCACGCTGACCAGGCCGTCCTCGGAAACGCGGCCGGGCTCCAGCCAGAGCTTCTCGCACATGGCCATCATCAGATCGCGGTTGCCGAGCATGCGATCGGTGATGTTGTCCGACCACAGCACGCAGTACCTGCCGCGCGGCCGGGTGTGGAAAAAGCTGTAGAAGGCCGCCGTGCCCTCGACCTTGGCGCGCGGCCAACCCACGCCCGCCGCGATCATCGTCAGGGTGGCGGGGGAAAGCCAGCCGAGCGCTTCCTGAATTTCGCGCAGGATCTGCATCAGGCGGGTACCGTCGCGCTCGTGTCGGGCCAATACGGTCTGGATGACGTCGGTTTCGTTCATGGCTGCCCCTTTCGTTGCTGCATGGCTCGTCGCGCTCCCATGCTGCGGTGCGACATGGACGAAGGTTACCCCGCTTGTATGACGCGAATTTGTTCTGGGTCAAAAAAACCGCTTACGGCACCGGGCTCGCCATCACGAACATGTTGCGGCCGCCGGCCTTCGCGGCGTAGAGCGCCTGGTCGGCCGACTTTTTGAGCAGGAGTTCGTCGCCGCCGTGCTGGGGATAGATGGCGATGCCGATGCTGCCGGAGATTTGCGCAGTGCCTTCGTCGAGCATGAAGGGCTCCGCGAGCATCTGCTTGATGCGGCGGGCCACGTCCTCGGCCTCGCGCGGTTCATTCAGGTCGGAGAGGATCACGGCAAATTCGTCGCCGCCGAGACGGGCGACGGTATCCGCATCGCGCACGCAGCGCTCCATGCGCCGCGCTGCTTCGACGAGCAGGGCGTCGCCGGCCGCGTGGCCGTGGGCGTCGTTGACCTGCTTGAACCAGTCGAGGTCGACGTAGAGCAGGGCGAAGCTCCGGCGATGGCGTTTCGCCATCGCAAGCACGCCATCGAGCCGGTCATCGAACAGACCGCGGTTGGGCAGGTCGGTCAGCCGGTCGTAGTTCGCGCGGTAGAGGATGATTTCCTCCGCCTCCTTGCGTCGCGTGATGTCGATGAAACTGGCGACGTGCCGCCCCTCGCCGGCCGCCCCGGTGATGGTGGTGATGGCCAGCCAGGCGACGAAGATCTCGCCGTTCTTGCGCTTGTTCCATATTTCGCCTTCCCAGCGACCGAGCTTATCGAGATGGCGCCACATTTCACGGAAAAAATCCGCGCCGTGGCGTCCGGAACCGAGCAATTTCGGATCCTTGCCGATCACTTCGTCGGCCGCGTAGCCGGTGATCGCCGTGAATGCCGGGTTGACGCGCACGATGCGGTTGTCGCGGTCGGTGACCATGAAGGCCTCGGCCGCATTGCCGAAAACGGCCGAGGCGACGAGTTGCTCCTTTTCCGCCTCGGACAGGTCATGGCCCATGGCGGCGATCGCGGTTTCCTGGCGGCGGTTGATTTCCTCGAGGGCCTCGAGATGGCGCCGCGTGCGCCATGCCACCATGTGGCCGAGAACGGCGACGATCAGCGCGCCGCCGAGATAGATCAGCACGACCTGATCGCGGCGCTGGTCGGCGATTGCGATCAGCTTGTCGGCCGGCATGGTTACCGAGATGCCGCCGCGGATGTCGCCGACCTGGTAGCCCTGGAATTCGTGGCAGCGCATGCAGGCCGGCTTCACCTGCAACGGCGCCATGTAGCGGTGCGCGGGGCCGGTGACGATTCCCCCGCCATCGGCGAAGAACGCCAGGCGCTCCTTGAGCGTGCCGCTCTCGAAAAGAGTCAGCGACTCGGCCTCCCACGGGTCGGCCACATTTGCCGGCCGGATCGGCTTGAGGCTGGTGATACGAAAACGCACGCCTTCCTCCTGCTCGGCGATCTCGGCGATCTGGCGCGTCATGAAGGCGGGGTTGATCAGCGTCAGTTTCCGGCCGTTCTGATCGACGATATCGCGGCGCGGGTGATCCAGAAAGGGGTTGGCTTGCGTCGTGTCCGTCACCGGAGCGTAGAGGCCGCCGTGCCGGGCGCTCCAGTCGCGCGTCAGTTCGATCAGGCGGAACAGCGCGCTGCCGCGCTCGCGCGCCACGTTGGCGATGTCGTCGTCGATGGCCTGGAAACCGAGGCGGACAAGCAAGGCGGCGCCAATGGCCACGAACGCATAGATCGCGACGACAACGGCGCGGTAGCGCTGCATACCCGAAACTGCCGACGATCCCATGGTGCATGAATTCCCGACATGCCCTACCATCCCGTATGGAAGGGCCTTCATGCCCATTATGAGGCAAGTCGGGGTGAAAATGCGTTTGCTCAGCTGGAACATTCAGTGGGGCCGAGGTATCGACGGCAGGGTCGATCTGGCGCGCGCGGCGGCGGTCGCGCGCGACTTCGATGCCGACGTGATCTGCCTGCAGGAGGTCGCCATCAACCACCCCGGTTTGCCGGGTGGTGCAGCGATGGATCAGGTGGCCTGGTTGTCCGGCCTCTTCCTCGGTTACGAAGCGATCCATGCCGTCGGCAGCGATCTGCCCGATGGCCTGGGCGGCCGCCGCCAGTTCGGCAACCTGATCCTCTCGCGCCTGCCCGTCATGCAGGTATTCCGCCACCCGTTGCCCTGGCCCGCCCGCCCGGCCCGCGAGGGTCGGGTTTCTCCACGCACCTTGCCTACGGGGTAGCCTTCCAGTGCCCCGACTTTCCGCCGGCCTTTTCCAGCAGGCGGATTTCCTCGATGACCATGCCGCGATCCACTGCCTTGCACATGTCGTAGATGGTGAGCAGGCCGACGCTGCAAGCGGTCAGCGCTTCCATCTCCACGCCGGTGCGGCCGAAGGTTTCGGCGGTGGTGGTGCAGGTGACCGAGAACGTTGCATCGTCGAGTGCGAATTCCGCGGCGACGCGCGTGAGGCCGATGGGGTGGCAGAGCGGGATCAGGTCGCCGGTGCGCTTGGCGGCCTGGATGGCGGCGACGCGGGCGATGCCGAGCACGTCGCCTTTTTTCGCCGAGCCGCCGGCGATCAGTTCGAAGGTGGCGGGCTGCATGCGGATGCGGCCGGTGGCGCGTGCCAGGCGCGCGGTTTCGGGCTTGGCGCCGACATCGACCATGTGGGCCTGTCCGGCGGCGTCGAAGTGGGTGAGTGGGTTGTCGCTCATGGTGCGTCCGGTGACATTTGGTTGCAGTTGCGAAGGGGTTCCCGGGGGAACTCGCGTCGGCGGCCCGGTATCATAGCCCCATGCGTATGCACCCGTGGAAAAGGAAGATTGCCGTGTTGCTGGCCTGCCTGGCGATCCAGGGGGCGCCGGCGCGCGCCGATGGCCTGCCCGATCTGGGCGAGACGGAGCGGGCCGGCTTTTCCGTGTATGCGGAACGGCGCCTCGGCGAGCAGATCATGCGCGACATCCGCCGCGATCCGGCCTATGTGGATGATGCCGAGATCGCCGGCTACATCGCGGCGCTCGGTCAGCGGCTGGCCGGCCACGCCGAGGGCGTGCGCCACGACCTCGAGTTCTTCGTCATCCGCGACGCGATGCTGAACGCCTTCGCTCTGCCGGGCGGTTTCATCGGCATGCACACCGGACTGATCCTCGCCGCGCGCTCCGAGTCCGAACTGGCCGGCGTGCTGGCGCACGAGATTTCCCACGTCACGCAAAGCCACCTGGCGCGCATGTTCGGCAGGCAGGGGCAGTCGCAGCTGACGGCCCTGCTCGGGCTGGCGGTGGCGATCCTCGCCGCGCGCAGCAATCCGGATATCGCAGTCGGCGCGGCCGTGACCGGCCAGGCTGCGGGCATACAGCAGCAGCTCAATTATTCGCGCGATTTCGAGCGCGAGGCGGATCGTCTCGGCCTCGAGATGCTGGAACGCGCCGGGTTCGACCCGCGCGGCATGGCCAGCTTTTTCGAGCGCATGTTGCAGTTCGGCCGCCTGTACGAGAACAACGCGCCGGGCTACCTGCGCACCCACCCGCTGACGACCGAGCGCATCAGCGACATGGAAAACCGCATCGCGCAAAAGCCCTACCGGCAGGTGCCAGACAGCCTGGAATTCGGCCTGGTGCGCGCCCGGCTCAAGGCCATGGAGGGCTCGCCGGGGGACGCGGTCGCCGATTTTTCCGCGCAGATGAAGTCCGGCAAGTTCGTGCGCGAGGGCGACGTGCGCTTCGGTCTTGCGCATGCGCTGCTGCGCGACAACAAGCTCGCTGCCGCCGAGGCGGAGGTTGCCGCCTTGCGCCGCCTCAAGATCGAATCCCCGATGCTCGAAGGCCTGGCGGCGCGTCTGCGCGCCCGCCAGGGCGATACGGCCGGCGCGGTACGAATTCTCGTGGCAGCCACGGAGCGTTATCCGCAGGCACGTTCGCTCGTGTATGCGCTCGTCGAGGCGAAAGTCGGCGCCGGCGACACGGCGGCGGCGTTGGCCCTCACCCAGCGCGAATTGCAACTGGCGCCGGGCGACGCACGCCTGCATGCCCTGCAGGCGAAAACCTACGCCGCTCTGGGGCGTCGGGCGCAACAGCACCGCGCCCAGGCCGAAGCCTACATGGTGCAGGGCCATCTTGACGGCGCGCTCGAACAGATCGAACTGGCGCGTCGCGCCGGCGATGGCGACTTTTTCGAGATGTCGCAAATCGACGCCCGCCTGCGCGAACTCAGGCAACTCAAGGCGGAGGAAATGCGCCGCAGGCAGGGGGGCGGCAACCGGCTGCCGTGAGAGGCAGCCGGCCTGTTTTGCCTGTTACTTGCCGAGGCCCTGGTAGTAGTCCGAGAGGATCTTGGCCACTTCGGGGCGGGAGAATTCCGGCGGCGGCGCCTCGCCGCGACCGAGCATCTCGCGCACCTTGGTGCCGGACAGGGTGATGAAGTCTTCCTTGGTGTGGCCGGGCGCCTCGCGCATCATCACGACCTTGCCGAGTTTCTTCGACCAGGCGGTGTTGTCGGCCATGAACGTCTCGATCAGCAGGGCACCCTTGGGCACGTCGTCGAAAATGGTCTGGGCGTCGAAGGGGCCGTAATAGTCACCCACGCCGGCGTGGTCGCGGCCGATGATGAAGTGCGTGGCGCCCATGTTCTGGCGGAACACGGCATGCAACACCGCCTCGCGCGGGCCGGCGTAGAGCATGTCGAAGCCGTAGCCGGTGACCATCGCGCTGTTCGGCTTGAAGTACAACTCGACCATCTTGCGGATGCAGGCATCGCGCACCGGGGCGGGAATGTCGCCTTCCTTCAGCTTGCCGAGCAGCATGTGGATCACCAGACCATCGGTGCCGAGGCGCTCCATCGCCATGTGGCACAGCTCTTCGTGGGCGCGGTGCATCGGGTTGCGGGTCTGGAAGGCAACGACCTTCTGCCAGCCGCGCTCGGCGATCTCGTTGCGGATCTCGACGGCGGTGCGGAAGGTGTCGGGAAATTCGCTCTGGAAGTAGCTGAAGCTCAGCACCTGGATCGGACCGGAAACGGCAAAGCGGCCGGCGCCATTGAAGGCGGCCACGCCGGGGTGCGCCGGGTCGGTGGTGCGATAGACCTTCTCGGTCATCAGCTGCATTTGTGCGTCGCTGACTTCCTCGATCGCCGCGACGTTCATGACGGCGAGCACCGGGTTGCCTTCGACGTTCGGGTCGCGCAGCGCGATGCGCTTGTGACCCTTGATGGCGCTGACATCCTTGGTGAGATTCAGGATCGGCACGGGCCAGAACAGACCGCTGGTGGTCTTCATGTGTTCGGCCACGCTGAGGGCATCGGCCAGATTCATGTAGCCGGTCAGCGGGTTGAAATAGCCGGAGCCCATCATCACCGCGTTGGCGGCGGCGGCCGAGGAGAGCATCATCGAAGGCAGCGACGCCGCTTCGTGCGTCAGGGCGCGATGCTGCTCGGGGTCATACACGAACAGCGGTTGCAGATGATCGGATCCGTGTGGTTTTATCATTGTCAAACCTCCCGCGAATGGATGGGTTTTAGGAGCGGATAAATTACCGGAAGCCCAGCGGCCTTCCTATCAATTATTCTTCTCCAAATATGCCGCCGTCTAATTGCGGTATCCTCGTCGGAGTCGCTCGACACGGGCGTTTTGATCCAGATCAAAATCCGCGCGGAACTAATTGGAGCGACTTATTCATCAATCAAAAATCAGGATTATCCCGGCGGGCGGAAGGTGATAGCCTCCCCCCGCTTTAAGGTATTTGAAACCCCGTGCTCCGCCGGAAGCGGACTTCGCGATACGCCGCCGGCCAAGGTAGGGTACGGAAATCAAATGGACCGCTGCTTTGACAGAACAGCGGATTGTTAGCTAGCAAGGAGAGGAAGTAATGCCTACATTTGTTCGTACCGAAAAGTGCGACGGCTGCAAGGGTCAGGACAAGACCGCCTGCATGTACATCTGCCCGCACGACCTGATGAAGCTGGACCGCGATGGTTCCGAGACCGGCCACGCCATGAAGTCCTTCAACCAGGAACCCGAGCAGTGCTGGGAATGCTATTCCTGCGTGAAGATCTGCCCGCAGCAGGCCATCGAAGCCCGCCACTACGCCGACGTCGTGCCCCTGGGCGGCTCCGTGCAGCCCCTGCGCGGTTCCGACTCCATCATGTGGACCATCAAGTTCCGTAACGGCGTGCTGAAGCGCTTCAAGTTCCCCATCCGCACCACTCCGGAAGGCTCCATCGATCCCTTCGGCGGCAAGCCCATGCCCAAGCTGGCCGACATCGAGGCCGTCGGCTCCTTCACCCGTGACACCACGGGCGGTTTCCGCGCCGGCAACCCTGCCGAACTGATCCGCAAGTAATCGAAAGAGGTAAGAGAAATGGCTGAATTTGGAAATCCCGACGTCATCCAGGAAGAACTCGACATCCTGATGATTGGTGGTGGCATGGCCTGCTGTGGCGCCGCCTATGAAGTCATGCGCTGGGCCGAGGTCGCCAAGGCCGAAGCCGGCGTCGACCTGAAGATCAAGCTGGTCGACAAGGCCGCCATGGACCGTTCCGGTGCCGTGGCCCAGGGCCTGTCCGCCATCAACACCTACATCGGCGACGACAAGGATCCCGCCGACTACGCCCGCATGGTCTCCAACGACCTGATGGGCATCACCCGTGACGACCTGGCCTACGACGTCGGCCGCAACGTCGACGACTCCGTGCACCTGTTCGAAGAGTGGGGCCTGCCCATTTGGAAAACCGATGCCAACGGCGAGCGTCACGACGGCGCCGCCGCCATCGGCGAAGGCCTGCCCGCCCTGAAGGACGGCGGCAAGCCCGTGCGTTCCGGCAAGTGGCAGATCATGATCAACGGCGAATCCTACAAGTGGATCGTCGCCGAGGCCGCCAAGAAGGCCCTGGGCATGGACCGCATCGAAGAGCGCATCTTCATCGTCAAGCTGGTGAACGACAAGAACGACAAGAACCGCATTGCCGGTGCTGTCGGCTTCTCCACCCGCAACCACACCCTGCACGTCTACAAGGCCAAGGCCATCCTGCTGGCCGCCGGCGGTTGCGTGAACATCTTCCGTCCGCGTTCCGTGGGCGAGGGCACCGGCCGCGCCTGGTACCCGGTGTGGAACGCCGGTTCCACCTACGCCATGGCCGCCGAGGCCGGCGCCGAGCTGACCATGATGGAAAACCGCTTCGTGCCCGCCCGCTTCAAGGACGGTTACGGCCCGGTCGGCGCCTGGTTCCTGCTGTTCAAGGCCCGTGCAGCCAACGCCTACGGCGAAGACTACATGACCAAGAACAAGGAAATGCTGAACGACTACCCGCCCTACGGTCAGGCGGCTGTGCCGGCTTCCTGCCTGCGCAACCACCTGATGCTCAAGGAGATGAAGGAAGGTCGCGGCCCGATCTGGATGGACACCGTCACCGCCCTGGGCAAGCTGCGTGAAACCCTGACCCCGCGCGAGGTGAAGCACCTCGAGGCCGAGGCCTGGGAAGACTTCCTCGACATGTGCGTCGGCCAGTGCGGCATCTGGGTGGGCGAGAACGTCGAGCCGGAGAAGAAGAACTCCGAGCTGATGCCGACCGAGCCCTACCTGCTCGGCTCGCACTCCGGCTGCTGCGGCATCTGGGTGTCCGGCCCGACCGACCTCGGCGCGCCGACCAGCGAAGAGCTGCCGGGCGTTCCCGCCCATCTGCCGCAAGGCTGGAACTGGGGCTATCGCTCGATGACCACCGTCAAGGGCCTGTTCACCGCCGGTGACGGCGTGGGCGCTTCCGGTCACAAGTTCTCCTCCGGCTCGCACGCCGAAGGCCGCATGGCCGCCAAGGCGATGGTCAAGTACGTTCTCGACAACGGCCACACGCCCGAACTCGACGAAACCCCCGAGCAGATCGCCGGGGCCATCTGGAAGCCCGTGCGCAACTTCCTCGAGCACAAGGGCTACACCACCGCCATCGACATCAACCCGAACTACATCACGCCGAAGATGCTGCAGTTCCGTCTGCAGAAGATCATGGACGAGTACGTCGCCGGTGTTGCCACTTACTACAACACCAACGACAAGATGCTCGAGCAGGCCGAGATGAAGCTCGAAATGCTGAAGGAAGATTCGCAGAAGATGCGTGCGAAGGATCTGCACGAACTGCTGCGCGCGTGGGAAAACTACCACCGCATCCTGACGGCCGAAGCCCACATGAAGCACATCCAGTTCCGTGAAGAAAGCCGTTACCCCGGCTTCTACTACCGCACCGACAAGAACTTTGTCGATGAGACCAACTGGCACTGCTTCGTGAACTCGGTCTATGACAAGAAGACCAAGAAGTGGACCTGCTTCAAGCGCAAGCACGTCGATCTGGTCGACAAGTCCAAGCTGTTCAAGGCCGCCGCCCCGCACTAAGCATCACGGGTAGCCGCTAAAATTCAGGCCGGTCGCCTTCGGGTGGCCGGCCTGTTTCATTTGCATGTGTCGCAACCCCAGTCGTCACGAGGTTTTTACCGATGTCCAACACGATGCCGCCCGACGTTCCCTTTCCCAACAGCCCTGTCATGCCGCAGCAGATCGGCGCAGACCATGTCATCCAGTTTTCCTGCCACAAGGGAATTTCCTGCTGGAACGCCTGCTGCGCCAACATCGACATTTCGCTGACGCCCTACGACATCGTGCGCCTCAAGCGCCGGCTCGGCATCAGTTCCACGGTGTTCCTGCGCGATTACACCGTGCCTTACGAAATGGAGAAAGACAGCATCGTCGGCGTCAAGCTGCGCCCGGTCGAGAACGGCACCGCCTGCCGCTTCATGAAACCCGAGGGCTGCGGCGTCTATGAAGACCGGCCGACCGCCTGCCGCTACTATCCGGTCGCCCTGCTGTCGATGCGCAAGCAGGACGAATACACCGACACCCAGTCCTACGCGCTGGTCAAGGAAGATCATTGCAAGGGCCACGAGGTCGATCGCCGTCTCGCCATCGCCGACTATCGCAAGGAGCAGGGCGTCGAGCAGTACGACGAACTGGCGCGCGGCTGGCGGCAACTGATCCTCAAGAAGAAATCCTCCGGCCCCGCCGTCGGCACGCCCTCGCTGAAGAGCCGCCAGCTGTTCTTCATGGCCTGCTACGACATCGACACTTTCCGCGCCTTCGTCGACAGCTCGGTGTTCAAGGAACTCTTCGTCCTGCCCGATGAGGAGTGGGCGCGCATCCTCGGCGACGACGACGTCGAACTGCTGCAGTTTTCCTTCCGCTACCTCAAGCAGATCCTGTTCGGCGAGAACACCATTCCGCTGAACGACGAAATCGCCCGCGAGCGGCGCGAAAAATTCAAGAAGCGCCAGGAAGAAATCGAGCGCGAAGCCGCCGAGAAGCGCGCCGCCTACGAAAAGCAGATGGAAGAGGAAGGCATCAACGAGGAAGACTCCGGCCTCGGCTTCTGCGAAGACGAAAGCTGCGGCGACAAAAAGCCGTGATTACAGTCGGCTGACGACGAAGCGGTGCTTGCCGGCCAGGGTGCGCTCGATGGCCGGTACCCGCGTGATATCCAGTGTCAGCCCGCGGGCGGTGACCGCCGCCCGCATCGCCGCCGCCGTTTCCGGCGGCAGGGCGGCTCCCACAAAACGTAGCGTCACCCGCCCCGGCGCATCCTGCACGAACTGGTAGCTTTCCACCTGCGCCTGGCCGTAAAGCAGCCCGTTGAAAAATGCGGGATGCAGCCGCCGCCCGTCGGGCGCAAGCAGAAAATCGTTCTGGCGGCAGACCCCCATCTTCATCAGCGGAAACGGCAGGCCGCAGGCGCAGTCTCCTTCCAGCAATTCGCCGCAATCGCCATTTTCGTAACGGATCATCGGCATCAGCCGGTTCGTCAGCGAAGTGACGAGCAGCCTGCCATCCACCGCTTCGAGCCAGACCATGTCGGTGAAGACGTGCATGCTGCCGTGGCGGCATTCGCAGGCGATGTTGGGAATCTCGCGGCTGCCGTATTGGTTGAACACCTTGCATCCGAAGGCGCTTTCGATCTGGTCGCGCATGTCCGCAGTGAGCACCTCGGCCGTTGAAAAGACGCCGATCAGGCCGGGCGGCGGGGCGATGTGGCGTTCGTGCATGTGGCGCGCCAGCGTCGCGAGGATGCTCGCATAGCCTTGCAGCAGGGTGGGGCGGTAGCGGCGGATGAAATCCGTCCAGCCGGCCAGTTTCTCCGGAGAAATCTCGTGGGCGGGCAGGGTGGTCTCGGCGGCGATCCAGTCGTCAAGGCGCGTGCCGCCGAACACGCCGCTTGGCACGGTGTCCTGCCGTGCGCCCCAGAAGTTGAGGATCTTCTGGCCCGGTCGCCAGCCCGAGAGCATGTAGCTGCGCATCATGCCGGCGCGCATCCGTTCGTGCTTGGCTTCGTCGTAGTAAAAGGCGAGCGGCGTGCCGGTCGAACCGCCGGTATGGCCGACGGGGGTCGTGTGCGGATCGTGCCCGCGCGCCAGCAGGTCGGGCAGCCGGGCGCGCACTGCTTCTTTCGTCAGGATCGGCAGATCCCCGATGCGCCCGCCGGCGGGCAGATCGCGCAAGCGTTCCGCGTAGAAGCTCGTGTTGGCGCGCGCGAAGGCGACGATGGCAGCGAGATCGGCCTGACGCTTGTCCAGCAGCTGCGCGCGGGTCAGCGCCTGCGTGGCGAGCAGTGTGTCGAGCAGCTGGTAACGCAAAGGCCGCCGCCGGCGGTGCAGCCAGCGCTTCAGTGCGCGCATGTCGTGGCCAACGCTTGCGCCCAGGCGGCGCGCTCGGCGGGGTGGCGCGCGCAGGCGGTCGCCAGATCCTCGCGCCAGCGCGCCCAGCGCACCGGGTCGTTGATTCGCGCCTGCCCGGGACTGCCGTCGCCGAAGTTGTGGCGCACGTTGGCACAGAAAGCGCGGAAGCGCCCGGCAGCCGGCAACGCGTGCCACCAGTGCGCGGGGTCGTCGAGCAGCGCCTCGATGGCCGCGAGCCGCTCCAGGATCAGCCGCTGGCGCGCGTTGTATTTGTCGAGCATGTCCGCCCGCACGGCGTCGATCAGCGCAAAGTCGGCCCCGGCGGGACGGCGTTCCGTGGCGAACAGCATCACGTCGCCGTAGAACTGGCGTTCGAATTCGCCGGCGATGTCGATGCGCTCCTCGGCCGTTTCGATGCCGGGGCGGAACTCGGCGCGGCCGCCGGATTCGACGGTGCGCCGGTGGAGCATCGGCAGGTTGGCCGAGACGAAGCGTTCGCCGAGTTCGGCTTGCAGCATGCGGCCGAGCGTCGGGCCGGACATGCGCAGCCGCAGGTGGGCGAAGGGGATGAAGTGAGCGAGCGCTTCCGGCCGGAACACGTAGTTGCCGGCGTACACGGTGCGCGCCGGGCGCAGTGTGGAAAACAGTTCGGCCGGCGCGTAGGCGGTGGTGCGCGTCGGGTGCTCGCCGTAGAAGAAGCTGTTGATGCGCGCGGCGAAATGGTCGAAGCAGTCCGCCTCGGCATGCGGTGGCGGCAGGGGGCACGGGTAGGCGTAATGCGCGTCCGGCGCGAAGCCGAAGAGATCCGCCATGTCGTGGTAGGCCGCATCGCCGCCCCGGCGTTGCGCTGCCGGGGCGCCATGGTGCGAACAGGGCGCCCCGGCACAGGTTTGCGCCATGCCCTGCAGGAAGCCGGCGACGTCGGCGAGGAAGTTGGCCGTCATCACCGCCGGCGAGACGGGCGGATCGCCGACCACCTTGCCGGTGAGCACCTGCGCGTCGGTGCGCGAAAAGATCGCATCGAGCCCGCCGAAATAATCGACGACATAACCCGCGTGCTCGGCGACATCGACACGGAATTCCTGGTCGCTGTCGAGCGACCAGATCAGCGTGTCGCCCGGGCCGACTTTCGTGTCGGCGCGCAGCCAGCGCGCCACTTCGAGATAAGCGATGTTGCGCATCGCCCCCTGGCCCTTGTGCCCATAGTTGCCCAGGGCGTCGGGCGTCGTCGTGCCGACGGCGCCGGGCAGCGTGGCGCGCAGGCGCTGGCTCAGCGCCCACTGCGCCTCCGGGCCGAAGTGGATCGCCGCGATGCCCGCGCCGTCGAATTCCCCGACGATGCGGCGATGGGCTGCGACGTGCGCCGGATCGGCGCTGTCGTCGGCCACCAGCACGCGGATCGGCGTCGGATAGGGAAAGCGGCGCAGCAGCGTGCGCAGGCTGCCGAGGCAGGCGCGCAGGTGGCGCGGCCGGTCGGCGACCGGAATGACGAGAATGAAACGATGGCGGCTCATCGGGCTCATCGGCCCGAGCGATAGGCGGGGAACACGTGCTTGTCCCACATCACCTCGATGAGGTTGATGCCGCCGACGAGGTCGGCGCGCTCGAACAGGGCGTCCACGTCGGCGGCCGTGTCCACGCGCCAGTGGGCGATGCCGAAGCTTTGCGCCAGCAGCGCGAAATCGGGGTTGATGAAATCGCAGTCGATGTAGCGCTCCTGGTACAGCTGGAACTGGTTCTTGCGGATCAGGCCGAGCGTGCCGTTGTTGATCATCACCACGTTGAGCGGAATGCGGTAATTGACGGCCGTCATCAGTTCCATGCAGCACATCTGGAAGCCGCCGTCGCCGAGGATGGCGAAGGCCGGCGCATCCACCGCGCAGCGCGCGCCGATGGCGGCGGGAATCGCATGGCCGAGGGCCGAGACGCCCGAGTTCGGGAAGTAGCGATGGCGCGGCGAGGCCTGCAGGTAGGTTTGCGCCAGGATGATGTTGTCGTCGAACACCAGCGCCTGCGGCAGGCGCTCCACCAGACGTTCGAAAAGATGGGCGATGGCGGTGAAGTGCGGCTTCACCTCGGGCGGCGTGAACGTCGGTGCCGACGGGGCGGGAAAGTCGGAGAGGCAGATCCACAGGTCTTCGAGCACGGCGCGGATGTCGCCGTGGATCGCCAGGTCGGCGCGGAACACCTTTTCGAGTTGCGCGGCGTCGTGGTCGACCTGGATCACAGGCTTGCCGGCCAGCAGGCGCGCGTCCCAGACATGGCTGGTGCGCTCGTTGAAGCCGGCGCCGAGCACGATGACGAGATCGGCCTGTTCGACGATGTGGCGATATGCGCGGCCGTCCGAGGTGACGCCCAGACAGCCGAGCGCGCGCGGATCGTTTTCGGCGATCAGGCCCTTGCCCTTGAGCGTGGTGGCGACGCGGATCGCGTGGCGCTCGCCGAGCTTCTGCAACATCCGCTGCGCGCCGGCGATGAAGCAGCCGTGGCCGGCGACGATCACCGGATGGCGTGCCGCGCGGATCATGCGGCCCATCTCTTCGGTGGCCGCGAAGCTGTTGCAGATGCGCGGCGCCTCGGTGACGAAGCGGATGTCGTCGAGCAAATCCTCGTCCACCACTTCCTTCTGGATGTTGAAGGGAAAGGAGAGCAGCACCGGCCCGGCGTTCGGCGAGAGCAGGATGCGCGCCGTCTGGCGCAGCACCTGCTGCAGGTAGTCGGTGCGCTCGACGATCTTGTGGTAACGCGTGATGCCGCGAAACAGGTCGCTCTGGTCGATGCTGCCGCCCTCGCCCGAGCTTTCCTGCAGGCCGCCCTTGCCGAAGATGAAGGTCGAGGTCTCGCCGGTGACGATCAGGAGCGGCAGCTTGTCGGCATAGGCGTTGGCGATGCCGGTGACGAGATTGGTCGCCCCCGGCCCGGCGGTGGTGATGCACGCCGCCGGGCTGCGCGTCGCGCGCGCCTCGCCGCAGGCCATGAAGGCCGCGCCCTGCTCGTGTTTGGCCAGCACCGTCTTGATTGAGGAGTCGTAAAGCCGGTCATACACCGGCAGGATGTGCGAGCCGGGCATGCCATACACGGTGCGGATGCCGAGGCGCTCCATGAAGCGGACGACGAGGGCGGCGACGGTGATCTGCATCGGTCTGGAAAGGGGCGGAAAAGCCCGAATTTGAACACAAGAGGCTGCGGTAACATTGCGCGGCTCCAATCCGCCCTCCGCCATGTCACCTGCCGCCAGCCTGATCTCCCTGCCGAACCTGTTCCGCCACCGCTACCTGCTCGGCCAGCTGGTCAAGCGCGACGTGCTGCTGCGCTATCGCGGCGCAATGTTTGGCGTGTTGTGGATTTTTCTCAGCCCGCTGGTCATGCTGGCGATCTTTGCCTTCGTCTTCGGCCACATTTTCGGCGCGCGCTGGCCGCAGCAGCCCGAGGGCATGCCCTTCTGGCTGATGCTCTACGGCGGGCTGATCGTCTTCAACCTGTTCGCCGAAACCGTTTCGCGCGCGCCGGGCACCGTGCGCAGCCATCCCAGCTACGTCAAGAAAATCGTCTTCCCGGTGGAGGTGTTGCCCCTGGTGCCCCTGGGCGCCGGGCTGATCCACGCCGCCTTCAACCTGCTGATCCTCGTCGTCGCGCTGGCCTGGTTCGGGCAAATCCAGGCCGGGCTGCTGCTGTTCCCGCTTCTGGTGGTCCCGGTGCTGCTGCTTGGCGTCGGCCTTGCGTGGTTCCTCGCCGCCTGGGGGGTGTTCATCAAGGACATGTCGCAGATCGTGCCGCTGTTCGTGCAGATGCTGCTGTTCCTTTCGCCGGTGTTCTACCCGGCCAGTGCCGTACCGCCGGCCTTGCAGCCGATCTATCATCTCAACCCCATCGGCGCCGTCATCGAAACCACGCGCGCCGCCATGCTCGGCCAGGCCATCCCCTGGTCCGGCTGGTTCGCCGCGCTCGCCCTCGGCCTGGTCGCCGCCGCGCTCGGCTTCGCCTTTTTCAACCACGCGCGCGACGAATTCGCGGACGCGCTCTGAGCAAAGTCGGCGCTGGCAGGACGGCGCCATCTCCGTCCGCAACCTGACCAAGGAGCTGCCGGTTTTTCTGTCGTTGCAACCGGCCGCAGCGCATAGAATCGTCCCCATGCGCCTTTCAGAACCCCAAACTCGAATCGTGCTCGACTTCGTTCGTCAGGAAGCGGGGAATGACGTCAGCGTTCTGCTGTATGGTTCGCGCACCGACGACAGCCGTCGCGGCGGAGACGTCGATCTGCTGATCGAAAGCGAGCCGCCCATCAGCCTGTGGCAATGCGCCCGGATCAAGATGCGGCTTGAACAGGCCCTGCAACTTCCGGTCGACATCGTCGCCAAGGCGCGCGATGCCGATCCCACCCCCTTTCAGTCCATCGCCCTGGCGACAGCGCGTCCGCTCGTCTGGCCACAAACATGAACACATCGCCAGCCAACCTCCCGGTACGCTGGCCACGATCAACGAGCGTTTCGCCAAGCTGCAAGACACGCTTGGGGCAGCCATGCGTCACGCCATGCGCCTTCCGCTCTACCGCACCGCGCGCGAGTTTTTGGCTTACTGCCGGACCCATCTGGATATCGTCCCGTCCAGCAGCCCGGACTTTTCCGCCGAGTTCAAGTCGATTGTCGGAAGCGTGTAGGGCAACCGAGCAGGTATCAACGCCGTCCCGCCAGCGCCGACTTTGGAAAGCACATAAAATCGGCCACATGCACATTGCCGCAAGGAACGCCGCCATGCACCCGTTGAAGGAACAACAAAGACACAACCTGGGCGCATTGGCTGGCTCACCTCTAACTACAATCAAGCCAAGACCAGCCGATGACCAGCGATGAAATTCTCCACTTCCTGAAAGCACATCGCGAGGAACTGCGCCAGACTTTCGGGGTGCAGGATATTGCCTTGTTCGGCAGTTATGCCCGGGGGAGTGCGAACGACTCCAGTGATATCGACATTGCCGTCGAGATCACCGATGACAAGAAAACATTGACCAACTTTTTTGGCTTGAAGCGCTATCTGGAAACCAACCTGGGCAAGCCCATCGACCTGGGAATCGCCAGTGCCATGAAACCTGTCGTCAAAAGGATGGCGCAACGGGACATGCTCCATGTCTGAACGGGATTGCCGGCTTTATCTGTCTGACATTCTGGATGCGGGACGAGCCATACAGTCATATGTCGCAACACTCGATTTCGAGTCGTTCCGCAAAGACAGAATGCGCTACACCGCCGCCATCCGCGAGTTTGAAGTCATCGGCGAAGCGGTCGGCAAGCTGCCGGAAGAACTGAAAGCGCAATACCCTGAGGTCCACTGGAGAGAGATCAAGGATTTTCGAAACCTGCTCATCCACGAGTATTTCGGCGTCGACCTGCGCATTGTCTGGAATACCATCCAGCAGGATTTACCTGTCCTGCTGAAGGCAACCTCCAGCATGCTGGGCAGCCTTTGAACAGGGCAGGCAGATTTTCACAGTGCCCGCCGACCTCGCCATCACCGTCCGCAACCTGACCAAGACCACCCGGCTCTTCGGGCATCCTGGCGATCGCATCAAGCAATTCTTCAACCTCGGCCCGAAGCAATACCACCGCGAATTCACCGCCCTCGCTCAATCCCGCTTGCACCCACTTCGGTCGGGAACTATCATTGCATATTGAAAATCATGATTTCAAAAATCACGGATGATTGAGCGAAAAATCACGCCAAGGCTGCGCGAATCCCTGACCCAATTCCCCGCAGTTGCATTGCTGGGGCCAAGGCAGGTGGGGAAAACCACCTTGGCACGGGCCATAGCCGGAAGGGGGGCGGCGTTTCTGGACCTCGAGCGACCGGCGGACATGGCGCGCCTGCGCGATCCCGAGGCCTACCTAAGCACGCAGGCCGAAAGCTTGGTCGTCATCGACGAAATACAGCGCATGCCGGAACTGTTCCCCATCCTGAGGGCACTGATCGACCAGAAACGCCGGCCCGGCCGGTTTCTGCTCTTGGGCTCCGCTTCCCCGGCGCTGCGAAGACAATCCGCCGAGTCCTTGGCCGGGCGTATTGAATACCTGGAGTTAACGCCATTCATGCTGGACGAAGTGGGCGCAACGCCGGAAAACCAGCAGAAACTGCATTTGCGCGGGGGCTTCCCGGAAAGCTACCTCGCGCCCAGCGACAAGGCCAGCCTGCGTTGGCGCCATGCCTTCATCCAGGCATTCCTGGAACAAGACCTGCCGATGCTGGGCATCGGCATACCCGCCAGCCAATTGCGCCGATTCTGGCAGATGCTGGCCCATTTGCACGGGCAGATATGGAATGCCAGCCAGGTCGCGGCAAGCCTCGGTTTTACACCGCCGACAATGCGTTCCTATCTGGACATTCTGGCCGATACCTATATGGCGAGGGTGCTGCCGCCCTATTACGCGAACCTGGGCAAGCGGCTCATCAAGTCGCCCAAGGTCTACTTGCGCGATAGCGGGTTGCTCCACGCCCTGCTTGGGATAGCCACATTGGATGACCTGTATGCCCATCCGGTCGCGGGCGCCTCCTGGGAGGGCGTGGTCATTGAGCACCTGATCGGCCATGCGGGTGACAACACCAGCCCCTGTTACTATCGAACCGTAGCCGGATCAGAACTGGATTTGGTTCTGGATGCACCGGGCGAAAAGCAGGGCTATGAAGCCAAGTTCAGCCTCAGCCCGTTCTTGTCCAAGGGCTATCACCTGGCCCTGGCCGATCTTGGCATAGCACAGGGAGAAGTCGTCTACCCAGGCACAGAAAGTTACCGGATGACGTCCGATGCCTATGTCACCAGTCTGGCTGACGTTCTAAACGGAGTGCATCGGCGTGACTGACGACATCGCCATCTCCGTCCGCAACCTGACCAAGACCACCCGGCTCTTCGGCCACCCGGGCGACCGCATAGAATTGCAGCAGTGCCCCCCCACCGACCGACCATGAACCGCACCAACGTACTCCAGCTGCTCGAAAAGCATAAAGGCGAACTCACACGCCGTTACGGGGTCGTGGATATTGCCCTGTTTGGCTCGACAGTCCGCAACACCGCACGCCAGGATAGCGATATCGACATCCTGGTTTCCTTCGATGGGCCAGCCAACTCGGCACGTTATTTCGGCGTCCAGTTTTATCTTGAAGACCTTCTCGGGCGCCCCGTCGATCTGGTGACGGACAAAGCCCTGCGGCCGGAACTCCGCCCGTATATCAGCCGGGAAGCCGTGCATGTCTAGTGCAAATGAGGCGGCGCCATATCCGCGCGCGTGGCATTTTTATCTGGATGACATGATCGGCTTCGCCGAAAATGTCTTGGCCTATACCGAAGGCCATAGTCAGCACAGCTTCGTTGCGAGTCAACTCAATTACGATGCCACGCTCCGCAATCTCGAACTGATCGGTGAAGCCGCCACCCACATCCCGCCTGAAGTTCGCGACCTGATGCCGCAAATCCCCTGGAGGCAAGTGATCGCCACCCGCAACCGGCTCATTCATGGCTACCTTGGCATCGACAACGACATCCTCTGGAGCATCATTCAGGACGACATTCCTTCTCTATTGGCGAACCTTCAGGCGCTGAAGGATTCCCATAATAACGAATGAAATGTCCGGTACCGACATTGCCATCTCCGTCCGCAACCTGACCAAGACCTGCCGGCACTTCGGGCACCGCAGCTTTCGGGGCAAGCACCCATGAGTCTGGGAAACTCAGTTTCGAACCTCCGCTGGCACCCACAACAAGTCACCCGCACGATGCGCGAATCGCGTAACGCCCATCGGGGTGTCCTCGTTTGGTTCACCGGCCTTCCCGGGTCCGGGAAATCCACGCTGGCCCATGGGCTGGAGCACACCCTGTTTGCCAGGCAATGCAGCACCTATGTCCTCGATGGCGACAACGTGCGGCATGGGCTATGTCGCGATCTGGGCTTCTCCCCACCCGATCGGGCCGAAAACATCCGGCGCATTGGCGAGGTCGCCGGTCTGTTTATCGACGCCGGCATGATCGTTCTTGCCGCGTTCGTTTCGCCCGCCCGGTCGGAACGCGAAAAGGTCCGTAAGCTCGTTGGCGCAGACCGATTCATCGAGGTCTATTGTCGTTGCCCGGTTGAAATCTGCGAGTCGCGTGATGAAAAGGGAAACTACGCCAAGGCCAGGGCAGGCCTGATACCCGATTTCACCGGCATTTCCGCCCCCTACCAGGAACCGGAGCATCCCGACCTGACCATCGATACCAACCGAACCGACCCAGAGACTGCGATTGCCACGCTGTTGGCGTTGATGCAACAAAGAGGCATGTTCGCGCGCAATGAGCAAAGCCGTGTCTGACGACATCGCCATCTCCGTCCGCAACCTGACCAAGACCTACCGTCTCTTCGGGCACCCCGGCGACCGCATCAAGCAGTTCTTCAGTCTTGGCCTGAAGCAATACCACCGCGAATTCACGGCGCTGAAGGATGTCTCGTTCGACATCAAGAAGGGCGAAACCGTCGGCATCATCGGCCGGAATGGCTCAGGCAAAAGCACGCTACTGCAACTCATCTGCGGCATCCTCAAGCCCACCTCCGGCACGGTGCAGGTCAATGGCCGGGTCTCGGCGTTACTCGAACTCGGCGCGGGTTTCAACCCGGAATTCACCGGGCGGGAGAACGTTTACTTCCAGGGTGCCCTGATGGGCTTCACCAAGGCGCAGATGGACGAAAAGTTCGACGAGATCGCCGCCTTCGCGGATATCGGCGAATTCATCGACCAGCCGGTGCGGACATATTCGAGCGGGATGTTTGTGCGGTTGGCGTTTGCCGCCGCAGTTCACGTCGCGCCGGACATTCTCGTCGTCGATGAGGCGTTGGCCGTCGGAGACGCCGGATTTCGCGCTCGCTGCTTTCGTCGTATCGGCGAGCTTCGGGGTAGCGGGTGCACCATCCTGCTGGTCTCTCATGACATGGAGCAGGTCGCCACACTGTGCCATCGCGTTCTTCTGCTGGACGAAGGCCGTTCTTTGCAGAACGGGCACCCCGAAGCCGCCATCGCACAATACCAGCGACTTCTCGAAATCCAGCCCGACACGAGCGAAGCTGTGCAGGAGCCGACGTTTTTCCTGGCCAACAGGATTGGTGGCGGGCACGATGCCGTTGCCTACGAGCCGGATGGCGCCGTGATCGAGAATGTGCGGTTGAGGGATTTCTCCGGCCGGAACATTCCCCTTCTGCACAAGGGGCAGGTGTTGCGCTGCCTGTTCGAGGTCCGGTTTACCCGCGCAGCGCGTCACGTACGCTGCGCCATGCTCATCAAGACACGCGACGGCGTCCGGCTGGGCGGCGCATGGACGGCTCCTTCGGCGGAGAGCGGAGTGGACGAGGTGGCTGCGGGAACGAGAGCCGAAACGGAATTCGAGTTCGTCTGCGCGTTGAGTCCGGGCACCTACGTTCTCAGCGTGGCCGTCTTTGGCAGCAAGGCCGGCGTGGAGTATGCCCTGCATGGCCTGCAAGGGGCTTTGCGCTTCCAGGTCGAGACCAATATCGAAGATGCGACAATCGGCGCGGTGGACTTCGGCTGTCGGTCATCCATCCGGCTTTCCGCGGGTTCGGAAATCTAGATGGCGTTCTTTCGTGGAAAATCGGCCGGCACGGTGCCAGCGCTCTTTCTGCATATTCAGAAGACCGCCGGAACGTCGATCATCCACCTGGCACGGCAGTATTACGGCGACAGCCTGGTCAGCCACGGTGACTGCTGGGGAAAGTCGTGCGAGCAACTGAGCCGGTTCCGTTTCGTCTCGGGCCATGTCGGATACGATTTTGCCCGCCACCTGATGCCGGGGCGTTACAGCTTCACCTTCCTGCGGGATCCGGTGGAACGCATCCTGTCGATGTACTATTTCTGCCGAACCCGTAATCCCGATGAGTTCGATATCTACAAGAAGGCGCACGAAATGGATTTGCCCGAGTTTCTCGAAGCCGGTTTCCATGACCCGTGCGTGCGAAAAAACATCTGGAACAATCAGGTCTGGCAACTGGCGCACGGTTACGCGCATCTCGACGGTCGCGGCATAACCGACTTCGGCGAGAGCGAACTTCTGCGGCTGGCCAAGGCGCACATCGGCGAGTTTTCTCATGTGGGGTTTACCGAAACATTTCTTGCCGACTCCTTACCCATCCTCAAGGCGCTCCGATTGCCGCGGGTGAGTGAAATGCCCAGGGTGAACGAGACCGTCGGCCGTTCGAAAGACACGAAATTCCCGGCGGCAATCAGGGAAAAACTGGAGCGGCTGACGGAACTGGATCGCCAGCTTTACGATTACGCACGCAACGATCTACCGCTGTTGAAGCGGTCGTTGCGCCCGAGCGGGTGGCACCGATGAGAACCCAGCCCTTCAAGAAATTGCGCAGTCTGCGACGGATGGTGGTAGCGGTCGTTTGCTTCCGGCATGTCGGTAGCCGGCGCCTGCTACGGGATCGTTATCTCCAGCTCATGCAGGATTGCCTGACCGGCAGCATCTATCAGGATCCCCCTCTCAATGCCTTGGGCGGCGGGGCTTTCGATGCGACGCTGCGAGAATACGGCTGGGACTGGCCTTCGGTGGCCCATTCGATGATCGGACGCAGACGCATGGGCAACTTGCGTCTGCTCGCCGAGCGGGTGCTGTTCGATCGCATCCCCGGCGATTTCATTGAAACAGGTGTCTGGCGGGGAGGGGCGTGCATTTACATGAGGGCCGTGCTGGAGGCCTATGGCGTGAAGGATCGCCGCGTCTGGGTTGCAGATTCTTTCGAGGGCTTGCCACCGCCGGATGCCGCCTATCCAGCCGATGCCGGGGACAAGTTCCATACATTTCCCGAACTGGCCGTCCCGCTGGAAACCGTCAAGCACAACTTCGAGAAATACGGGTTGCTCGATGCGCAAGTAGTCTTTCTCAAGGGCTGGTTCAAAAACACCTTGCCTGACGCTCCGACCGGGCCGCTGGCAATACTGCGCATGGACGGCGACATGTATGAGTCGACGATGGCTGCGCTAACCCACCTCTATGACCGGGTATCGCCCGGCGGCTATGTCGTCGTGGACGACTATCGCGTGGTCGATGGCTGTCGCCAGGCGGTTGATGAATTTCGTGCCCGGCGCGGGGTTACCGACGCGCTCGTCGAAATCGACGGGGTCGGCGTCTACTGGCAAAAGACGCGGCGTTGAAAGCGACCATGGCGATGCAATCTTTCCGCTCCGCCGTGATTCCGGTGGACAGGCTGTTGCCCGGCATCCACGGGCTGCGAGGCATGGCTGCCCTCGCCGTCGTGCTTTTTCATCTTGTGCATCTTGCGGAGATGCCGGTGCCCCTGGCGTTTTCTTTCATCGCCAGCGACTTCGGCAAAGGGGTTCACCTGTTTTTCATACTGAGCGCATTTTCCCTGATGCACTCGACGGAGCACACGCTGCACCGGCCTGCCTGGGTAGCCGAGTATTTCATCAAGCGTTTCTTCCGCATCGCTCCGCTGTTTTATTGCGTACTTGCCGTGATGGTCTTGTGGCCCGCGATCAATGCCGGACGACTCACCACCGGCATTGATGTGCTGCTGTTGAATCTCAGCTTCACCTTTGGTTTCGCCCCATGGACCGGCATTGTCTGGGCCGGTTGGACGGTAGGCGTGGAAATGATCTTTTATGCACTGTTGCCGGTTCTTTTGCTCGCCTTGCGCTCAAGCGGCGCAACGCTGGCATTTCTTCTGGCGGCGCTTGCGATCTCCTACGCGTCGCGTCTGGTTTTGGAAGACCATTTCAGTCATACCGTGTCGATCTATCGCTACAACTGGGCGTATTTTTCCTTCCTGCCCAACCTGTGTTTTTTCGCACTCGGCATGTATGCCTTCCGGGTCGCCAGTTCGATGGAAAGGGAAAATGCAGTCCTTCGGCGGGTTACTGCAGCGATGACCACGCTCTTGCTCATGGGGCTGGTGCTCGGCAGGCCCCCTCTCTGGAACCCGGATCTGATACTGTGGGGATTCGGATTCGCCCTGCTGGTGGTTTGGCAAAGTCGCTGGCCGAGCCGCTGGTGCGCCAACGGGGTGTTCCAGTTTCTCGGCGAGCGGAGCTACAGTCTGTACCTGTTGCATCCTCCCCTGATCGTCCTGATGAAAGCGCCACTGCAACACCTCCATGCCGTACTGGCGCCCCATGTCGGAGGGTATGCCTATTTCCTCTGCGCCATGGCCCTCATCGTGCCTCTACTGGTCGTCAGCGAGATCAGCTATCGACTGGTCGAGATCGTCGGCATCCGGTATGGTCAGCGACTGGCCGTGCATCTGCGTTCCCGGGTGCCGGGCATTCCTGAGGGCACTCGACCGGTTCCGGACTCAACAAGGCAGGAAAGCTGAAAATGGGCGTACAACGTCACAAGTATGAATATCAAATCAATCCCGATACCGCTGGCGCGAAGATCGTCCGGATGGTGGGTGCCGGCAAGCGGGTGCTTGAACTGGGATCGGGGCCGGGTTCGATCACGCGACATCTGCACGCAAACGGTTGCCGGGTAACGGCTCTGGAACTCGACGAGTCGGCGATCGCCATCGTCACCGAGTTTTGCGAGGCCGTGTATCGGTGCGATCTCAACGATCCGCACTGGCCGGAGCGGATTGCCGGAACCGGGCCCTTTGAGTTGATCGTCGCCGGCGACGTACTCGAACACCTTTACGATCCCTGGACCACCCTGCGACAGATGCAACCCATGCTGGCCGATGACGGGGCCGTCGTCGTCTCCCTGCCGCACATTGGCCACAATGCCGTGGTCGCCTGTCTCCTCAACGAAGACTTCGAATACCAGCCCTGGGGGCTTCTCGACAGGACCCACATACGATTTTGGGGAATCAAGAACATGCAGAAGTTATTCGAGGATGCCGGGTTCCGGATCGTCGAGGTCGATTTCGTCGTGCGCGCGCCGGAGCAGACCGAGTTCGCCAATCGCTGGAGGAAGTTGCCGGACAACGTTCGGGCCGCTCTGGAGTGGAACCGGTTCGGGAACGTCTATCAGGTGGTGCTGCGCGCCGTTCCGCAACGTGCCACACCCCGGGGGCTGGATATCGAGGCACAGCCCGTGGCTGATCCGGCGCGCGGGGGCTACAGTGGCGGCGCCCGCGGTCATCCGGCGCTGGGATACCTGATTTCGTTCCTGAGCCTGGAAACCCGGGCGAAGCTCTCGCGGTTTCTGCAACGGCTGGGCATCCGGCATTGAGTTTCGCGAACACATGAATTCCGCCATGATGCAATCCACCGAAGACGTTCCGGGCCTTCCGCGCCTCATCGCCTTCTACCTCACCCAGTTCCACCCGACCCCCGAGAATGACGCGTGGTGGGGCAAGGGGTTCACCGAGTGGACCAACGTCACGAAGGCCCGCCCACTTTTCGACGGCCATTACCAGCCGCATTTGCCGACGGATCTCGGCTTCTACGACCTCCGGCTACGTGCCGCCCGGCACGAACAAATCAGGCTGGCCAAGAACTACGGCATCGACGGCTTTTGCTACCACTATTACTGGTTTTCCGGCACCCGCCTGCTCAACCAGCCGCTCGACGACATGCTCGCCGATCCCGGGAGCGACATGCCGTTCTGTCTGTGCTGGGCCAATGAAAACTGGACGCGTCGCTGGGATGCCGCGGAACATCAGGTGTTGATTGCCCAGCGCTACCTGCCGGATGACGACATTGAATTCATCAAAGGCCTCCAACCGTTCTTCGCCGACCGGCGCTACATTCGCGTCGACGGCAAGCCATTCCTGATTGTCTATCGGCCCCAGCATCTTCCCGATGCCCACAAGACGGTTCGAATCTGGCGAGAGTATTGCCGCACCACCGGGATCGGCGAAATCCATCTTTGCGCCGCACTTACTCACGGCAATCTGGATTACGCGCAGTTCGGATTCGACAGCGGCGTGGAATTCCCTCCCCACAATCTGCGCAACCGGAATCTTGCGAAGCATGTCGCGTTTCGCGAGCCCTTCGCCGGCTACGTCGTGGACTATCGGGAAATTGCCGAGTCCTACCTGTCGAGGCACTATGCCTCCCCCAACATATTTCGCGGCGTATTCCCCGCCTGGGATAACACGCCGCGGACGGGTAGTCGCGGCGTCATCGTGCTGGGAGCCACCCCGGAAAACTACGAATGCTGGCTCGCCCAGGCCATCGGAAAAACCATGACGGATTTTCCCGGTGAAGAACGCCTGGTATTCATCAACGCATGGAATGAGTGGGCCGAAGGTTGCCATCTTGAGCCGGATCGTCGATATGGCCACGCTTTCTTGCAGGCCACCCTTAACGCGCGCAACCAGCCCTCGCGGGCACGTTGCTTCGTCGATGAGTCGCGTTCCGCCCTCTCGGAGCAAGCGCAACGAAGTCTGCTGGCCGATCTGCTGGCCGTGATGAACTTTCATGCCCACCTGACGCTGGGGAAAATGGCTGCCTGGCTGAAAGGCTATTCGCGACTGCGAAAGATTGTCAGATGGCTGCTAAACCGGGGACGCTGACAGATCACCGCAGCTTCGGCAACCCATGCCGAAGCAGCATGCGCAGCTTGTAAGGCACCCAATCGAACACCGCATAAAAGTCGGCGCTGGCGGGACGGCGATTCTGCTGCACTACCCGCCGCATCGCACCCCACTCTTTGCTCCGTCTGGCGAGCGCACCAAACACCGGCAGATAAATCTCCCGCAGGTAGCGCCCGTCCAGTTTCAGCAGCGATAGCGCCACCCCCTCCAGCAAGAGTAGGAACAGATGCAGCGGCAGCATCATCTGCATGAACGGCGCCGGATAGCAGATTGCCATCACGAAAGTCTTGTTGCGTTCCGACAGGGCGCGACGGCGGAAGGTGGAGCGCAGCC
>CAZGOH010000002.1:0-88843 GCA_964527195.1 uncultured Methyloversatilis sp. | reverse complement strand
GAACCGCAAGGGCGAGCACGTCGGCGGCATCGTGCCGCACATCACCCTGGGCAGCATCGCCAACAACGAGCCGCCGAAATACGAGGTGCTGGTGGATCGGCCCGAGGAGCAAAGCGGCGTCACCCGCGTCTGCGGCCCCTTTGTGTTCGAGGCTACGATCCCGACGGCGAGCAATTTCGGCACGGAAGATGAAAACGGGCGCCGTCCCGCCAGCGCCGACTTTTCGGCCGAGGCGGCGGAAGACTTCGTCGACCGCATGGTCGAGGTACTGCGCGCCTCGCCGGTGCTGCATCTGCCCGGCGGCAAGACCGTGCCGCTCGACGGCATTCGTCGCCCAGCGAAGACGCTGTACCTCTGCGCCGAAGCCGTGGTACGCGCGCAGGCCGGGTTGAATGCCGCGCTGGAGGATGCCGATGCCGCCAACGGCGCATTGGCGTTGCGCCAGGGCGATCCGGTGGCCTTGCTGTTCGGCCCCGAGCACGGACCGGTGGCGGAAGTGGCCGTGCTCAATGCCTGGCAGGAGGCGACCGCCAAGGGCTTCACGCACCTGTATGTCATCGGCTTCGCCATCGAACCCAAGGCACGGCAAGCCATCGACGAGTATTCGGCGATGGGCATGCCCACGACCTATGTGCAGGCCACGCCGGACATCCTGATGGGGGACCTGCTCAAGAACATGCGCTCCTCGCAGATTTTCTCCGTCTGCGGACAGCCGGATGTGGCAGTGCGCGAGGTGCCGCCGCCTGAGGGCGCCATCCCGAATCAGGCTTATTACGAGGTGAAGCTGAACGGCCTCGACGTGTTCGATCCGGTGACGATGGACATCGATACCCGCACCGGTCTCGACGTGCCGGCCTGGTTCCTCGACACCGACTACAACGGCATGGTGTTCCGCGTCTGCCAGGCCTTCTTCCCGCGCACGCAATCCTGGGACAATCTGAAGCGCGCACTGAAGGCCGATTTCGACGAGTCGGTATGGGCGCATCTGGCAGGCGACAGATCGACGCCCTTCGCAGCGGGCCATCACAAGCAGATCGCCGTGAAGGTGATTGACGACCGCGGCAACGAGCTGATGGTGGTGAAAAAACTGGAGGAACGGCAATGATCCGCAAGGTTCTGCTCAAGGGCTTCAAGCGCTTTGCCGAGGAAGAGTTCACGCTGCCCGGCCATGTGGTGCTCGCCGGCCCGAACAATACGGGCAAAACCACGCTATTGCAGGCAGTTGCCGCGTGGGAATTGGGGTTCCGCAAATGGCGGGAGCTGAACAACTACAACTCTCGCCGTCATGGCTATTCATGGCAAGAACTGGAACGACTGGCCTTCTCGCCCGTCTCGCTGCGCTCGTTCGAGCTGCTTTGGAATAACCGCCAGCGTGGCGAGCCGTTGGAGATCGGCGTTCAGGTCGATGGTCTGCCGATGGTTACGCTGGAGTTTCGTTACCACAGCGCCGGCTCTGTTGAGGTCCGCCCGAAGTCGGATGTCTCTGGGGATACGCTGCGCGATCCAAAATTGTTGTTTCACACCACCTTTATTCCAGCGATGTCGGGTTTGGCCCGGACAGAGGCACGTCTGGCAGACCACGAAGCCATCGACACCGCCTTGGCCCAGGGACGACCGGGCGAAGTGTTGCGCAATCTGCTCTTCATCGCGCACAAGGATGACGAAGGCTGGCGCAAGCTGAATGCCACGATCGGTCGCCTGTTTTCCTGCCAACTGGAACCGCCCAAGAGTGGGGCCGAACTCGTTTGCGAGTATCGGCAAGGCTTGGGCGAAAATGCTCCGCTCTTCGATGTGGCCAGCGCGGGCAGCGGCTTCTTGCAAGTCATGCTTCTGTTGGCGCTATTGCTGACCCAGTCTCGGCGCGACGAAGTGGAACACCGTGTTCTGCTGATCGATGAGCCCGATGCGCATCTGCACTTGTTGCTGCAACGTTCGATTTACAGCGAACTCAAGTTACTTGTGGCAGGCGCCAATGCGCAGATGCTGGTGGCCACGCATTCGGAAATGATCGTCAACTACGCCGAATCACATGAGCTGTACCTGATGTTCGGCAAGCCCCGGCTGGTGTCGGATGCGCTGAAGAAAACGGTGAAGGACGCACTTGGCGTCGTGACACATAGCGAGCTACTAGAGGCAGAGGGCGCGCGTGGGGTGCTCTATACCGAGGACTTCACAGATGTTGATGTACTCAAGGCATTTGCCAATGTGCTAGGTGATGAAGCCGCACTGAAGCTCCTTTCGCGTGAGGTCGTATTGAAGTCCGCCAGGGCGCCGTTGCCGGACGGACTCGGGGAATTTTCAGTGCAACAGCACTGGAACATGCTCAAGCTGGTGCGCGAGGAATTGCCGGCTTTGGAGTTGCTGGACGGTGACTCGAAGAACAAGGCCGATGACGATATTCCCGGGACTGCTGACCGCATCCAGCGTTTGCGCTGGCGGCGTTACGAGATCGAGAGCTACCTTGTCCACCCGGCGCCCTTGGCCCGCTTTGTGGAAAAACGACTTGGGCCGGGCGATCTGTCGGATCAGCCGAAAGCCGCGCTGATGGATGAATTGCGTCAGAAGCTTGAACAGGGTTTCCTTGATGACCCAATGCACCCCGCTCCACTGGTCGAGTCCTTCCTCAAGAACGAGCCGGCGAGCAAAACGCTTATACCGGGCTTGCTTCAGGCTGCCGGCCTGAACAATGTACCCAAGCGCGAGTTTTTCGAGATTGCCGCTCAGTTTCGCAAAGAAGAAGTTCATCCGGAAATCGTCGAGCGTCTGAACCAGATCAAGCAGGCATTCGGAGTTGCCGATGTTTGATTTCCAGGTTGAAACCCCGATCCTGAATTCGCCATTTCTGGAACCGGCGAAGCACTGGCGTATTGAGGAAGGCACGCCGCCGCGCGTCGAGGAAGGGCGGCGGCGACCGGTGTATTTCTATCGTCCTCCGAGTTTCGATGTCTCCAAGGAGGGCATGGACGAGGATATCGGTTACGAGATCGAGTTGCTGCTGGTCTCGCGTATCCGCCAGCGCCTGGCCGATTGGCGCTCGGCCGGCTATTCGGGTGCCTCTAAAATCACCTTGGAACTGTTGGCCTATTGGCAGCGAGAGGGGCGCGACAAACGCCTGTTTTTCGCGCAACGCGAAGCGGCGGAAACGGCAATCTTCTTGACCGAGGCGCGAGCGGATTTCCTGCATGGCATTCAGGTGCCGGCCGACGAACCGACAGAGCGACAAAAGGCGGAAGGCGCCAGTGCTTTTCTGCGTTACGCATGCAAGATGGCCACGGGAAGCGGCAAGACGACGGTGATGGGGATGCTCGCCGCCTGGAGCATCCTGAACAGGGTTGCCGGCGGCCACGACAAGAGCCGCGCACGACTGTTCTCCGATTTGGTGTTGGTGGTCTGCCCGAACGTGACGATTCGCAATCGGCTTGCGGAACTCGATCCGGAACTGGGCGAAGCCAGTCTTTATCGTAGCCGCGACCTGGTGCCATCTCATCTCATGGGGCCGCTCTCGCAAGGCCGCGTTGTTGTTACGAACTGGCATGCATTTGCCTTGCAGGATGCGAACAAGGTTGGCGGCACGGCGGCGCGCGTCGTTCGCGCCGGCCGTGAGATCAACAGCGTCGAGACTATTCGACTCGGCGACAAGACAACTACGGCAAGGGGTACACGCTACCTGACGCTGAATGATTACCAACGCCAGGTAGCGGCTGGCCTGTTGGAAGTCGTGAAGGAAGAAACCGACGACAGTGGATCGCTGGTCAAGGCGCTTGTGGCGAGCACGCGCTACGTGGAATCCGATGCGGCCTGGCTGGAACGCGTGTTGGGCATCAAGGCCGGGCGGCGGGGTAATGTGCTGGTGCTCAACGACGAAGCGCACCACGCCTATCGCATTAAGACCGAAGAGCCGGACGATTTCGAGGAAGTAGACGACGAAGGGTTGGAGGAGTATTACAAGGAAGCGACGATCTGGATCGAAGGACTGGATCGCATCCATCGTCTGGCCGGCATCAATCGCTGCATCGATTTTTCTGCGACGCCCTACTTCCTGGGCCGGGTCGGCGAGCAGGCCAATCGCCCCTTCCCTTGGGTGGTGTCGAGCTTCGATCTGATGGAGGCCATCGAATCGGGCCTGACGAAAATCCCGCAGTTTGCGGTTCGTGATTTGTCTGGTCAGTCAATCCCCGGTTACTTCAATATTTGGCGCTGGATTCTCCCGCAACTGAAAGCATCGGAGCGTGGAGGCAAGAAGAGCGCGGCCAAGCCAGAGGCCATCTTGCGTTATGCCTACACACCCATCGTGATGTTGGGCAAGCTGTGGCAGGAGTTGGCACAGGAATGGAAAGCCAACAGCACCGATCCTCGCCCACCGGTATTCATCCTCGTGTGCAAGAACACCAAGCTGGCAAAGCTGGTGTATGAATGGTTGGCCGACGACAATCCGCCGTCGGGCATTCCGTCATCGGATTTGGCTGACTTCCGTAATCGCGATGGCGTGATTAACACGATTCGAGTGGATTCCAATGTGGTGTCCGAAACCGATTCGGGTGATGCCAAGTCGGATCTCACTGCCTGGATGCGCTTCACGCTGGATACGGTTGGGCGGCGTGATTGGCCTCGCGATCGTCAGGGTGGCCCGATCTATCCGGAAGGATTTGTGGCTCTCGCCGAAAAGCTTAGCAAACCGCTTTCGCCGCCAGGACGCGATGTTCGCGCGATTGTCAGCGTGGGCATGCTGACAGAGGGCTGGGACTGCAACACCGTCACGCACATCGTTGGTCTGCGCCCATTCATGTCGCAATTGCTCTGCGAGCAGGTAGTCGGGCGGGGGCTACGGCGCGCGAGTTACGAGACCGACGGCGAGGGGCAGGAGGAGCGACTGGGCGAGGAGGTCGCGCAGGTGTTCGGTGTTCCCTTCCAGATCGTGCCGTTCAAGGCCAACAAGGGAGGGACTCCCCGCCCGCCCGTGAAGACCTGGCGGGTACGTGCCTTACCCGAGCGAGCCGACCTGGAGATTCGCTTTCCGCGTGTCGAGGGCTATGCCTGCGAGTTGAGTACCAAAATCGATGTCGACTGGGATCGTGTCCCAGGTGTGGAAATCGATCCCATCACGATTCCTCCCGAAGTGCAGATGAAGGCAGGGTTGCCAACCAACCAAGGGCGGCCGACGCTCTATGGACCCGGAGCACTCGACACGGTGTCGCTCGCGGCGTTCCGCGACGGGCGCCGAGAGCAGACGTTGGTCGCGCAAGCGGCGCGGGAGCTGGTGCGCAGCTATCTCGCCCAGTCCGCAAACGAGGCTCAGCCGGTTCATCCTGTGACCCTGTTCCCGCAGTTCGCAACTATCGTCGCACGCTTTGTTCGCGACAAAGTGCGAGCGTTTTCGCCGTCCATGCCGGTGGATGTCTTCCTTGCTCCCTACTATGGAATGATGATGGAGCGACTTCTAGGTGCCATCGTTTCTACGAGTACTGCGGGCGAACGGGTGCGACTGGAGAGGCATCGCGACGCGGGTACAACCCAAGATGTCGACTACGCAACGCGCAAGGAGCCGTTTGCGGTAGTCAAAAGCCATGTGAACTACGTGGTGCCGGATTCGTCTTGGGAACGCATCGCAGCTTACACGTTGGATAACCACTCGCGCGTCAAATGTTTCGTCAAGAACGCTGGGTTAGGCTTTGCGATCCCTTACATGCATGCGGGTACCGGTCATGACTACCTGCCGGATTTCATTGTTCGCTTGGATTCGTCGGAACCACGCTACGTCATTGTGGAAACGAAAGGTCATGACGAGAGGCTGGCGGAGAAAGAGGCCGCGGGAATGCGCTGGGTAGCCGCAGTCAATGCTGATGGCCGGTATGGACAGTGGGCTTATTTACTGCTGAAGGAACGCGCCAGCATTGGCGAGAACCTCGCCGCTTGGCTGAACGCGGCATGAAGATCCTCTTCCTGACGCACAGCTTCAACAGCCTGACGCAACGCTTGTTCGCCGAGCTGACGGCGCTCGGCCACGACGTCTCGGTGGAGTTCGATATCGCCGATTCGGTGAGCGAGGAGGCGGTGGCGCTCTGGCGGCCCGAGCTTGTCCTCGCGCCCTTCCTCAAGCGCGCGATTCCCGAGTCGATCTGGAGGCACCACTTGTGCTGGATTGTCCATCCCGGCATCGTCGGCGACCGCGGCCCCTCGGCGCTTGACTGGGCGATCATGAACGGCGAAACGGAATGGGGCGTGACGGTCTTGCAGGCCGAAGCCGAGATGGACGCCGGCCCGGTCTGGGCGACGGCGACCTTCCCGCTGCGGCGCGGCAGGAAGGCGAGCGTGTATCGCCGGGAAGTCACCGAGGCGGCATTGGCGGCGGTGAAGGCGGCGCTGGCGAAGCTGGCGCGCGGCGAGAAGCCGGTGCCGCTGGCGGACTATCCGGATGCGCGCGGACCATTGGGTCAATGGCGTCCGGTGATGCAGCAGGCCGACCGCGCCATCGACTGGCGGCAGGACGACACGCAAACGGTGTTGCGCAAGATCGACGCCGCCGACGGCTTCCCCGGCGTGGCGGACAGCCTGTTCGGCCACGCCTGCCATCTCTACGACGCCTGGCCGGAGGAGCGCCTGCGCGGCGCGCCCGGCGAAGTGATCGCGCGACGCGAGACGGCGCTGTGTCGCGCGACTGTCGAGGGCGCGGTCTGGATCGGCCACGTCAAGCGTCCGGGGGGGATCAAGCTGCCGGCGACGGTCGCCTTCGCCGCTGAATGTGTTGCTGTGCCCGAGGCGCCGCTGGCCGGCTGGTGCGCCGCCGACCACGCCACCTGGCAGGACATCCGCTACGAAGAGGCTGACGACATCGGCTTCCTGCACTTCGACTTCACCAACGGCGCGATGGGCACGCGGCAATGCGAACGGCTGCGCGAGGCTTTCGTGTGGGCGGCGCAGAGACCGACCCGGGTCATCGTCCTCATGGGCGGCCGCGACTTCTGGTCGAACGGCATCCACCTCAACCTGATCGAGAGCGCACCCAGCCCGGCCGACGAATCCTGGGCGAACATCAACGCCATCGACGATCTCGCCGAAGCGATCATCCGTTGCGAATCGCACCTGACCGTCGCCGCGCTCGGCGGCAATGCCGGCGCCGGTGGCTGCTTCCTCGCGCGCGCCTGCGATCAGGTGTGGGTGAAGGACGGTGCGGTGCTCAACCCGCACTACAAGAACATGGGCAATCTCTACGGCTCGGAGTTCTGGACCTATCTGTTACCGCCGCGCGTCGGCGCGGAGGGCGCGCGGGCGATCATGCGCCACCGTCTGCCGATGCTGGCGGACGAAGCGGTGCGCTTGGGCTTCTACGACGCCGTCCTGTCGGGGCCGACTTTCAGGGGCGATGTCGCGCGCCGCGCGGCGGAGATGGCATCAAGCTTCGATGCGGCCATCGCTGCCAAGCGCGCACGACGCGCGCGCGACGAGCAGGAAAAACCGCTTGCCACCTACCGTGCCGAAGAACTGGAACGCATGCGCCGCAACTTCTACGGCTTCGATCCGAGCTACCACGTCGCGCGCTGGCACTTCGTCGCCAAGTCGCCGCAGTCGTGGACGCCACGCCATCTGGCGCGTCACAGGCAAAACCAAGCGGAAAAGTAGGCCACCGCTTCGATATAGATAATTGTAATGACCGGATTTCAAATAGTTGATATCGGTCAAAGCTGAGCCGGAACCTCCTTGGTAAGAATGCGCATTATTTTTTACGCGCCTGAGGAGGGAGCTCATGAGTGCTTCGTTTTTCGATCTGGACCGGCCGGGGCTCGCTGCCATCGAACAGCGCCTGCAAATGCCCCGCCGTGAATTTCTCCAGTTTTGTGCTGCCGTCACCGCGACGCTCGGCCTGCCCGCTTCGGCGGCCGCGCAGGTGGCCAAAGCGGTCGAATCGGCACAACGCCCGTCGGTCATCTGGCTGCACTTCCAGGAATGCACGGGCTGCACGGAGTCGCTGCTGCGCGCCGAACATCCGACCATCGAGAAGCTGATCCTCGACGTCATCTCGCTCGATTACCACGAGACGCTGATGGTGGCCGCCGGTCACCAGGCCGAGGCGGCGCGCATGGCGGCGATGAAGAAGCACAAGGGCAAGTATGTGCTGGTGGTCGAGGGTGCGATTCCCACCAAGCAAAATGGCATCTACTGCAAGATCCACGGCCACACGGCGATCGACATGCTCAAGGAAAGTGCGGCCGACGCGGCGGCGGTGATCGCCATCGGCTCCTGCGCCTCATGGGGCGGCATGCCTTCGACGATTCCCTCGGTGCCTGGCTGGGACAGCGATCCGACGGGCGCGAAGGGCGTGGCCGAAATTCTTGGCAAACCCGTCGTCACGATTCCCGGCTGCCCGCCCAACCCCTACAACTTCCTCGCGGCGGTGGTGCATTTCCTCACCTTCGGTTCGCTGCCGCCGGTCGACAAGCTCGGCCGGCCGCTGTTTGCCTACGGCCGCCTGATCCACGAAAGCTGCGAGCGCCGCGCGCATTTCGACGCCGGCCGCTTCGCCATGCAATTCGGCGACGAGGGTCATCGCAAGGGCTACTGTCTCTACAAGCTCGGCTGCAAGGGCCCGGAAACTTACGCCAACTGCCCGACGCTGGGTTTCAACGATGCCGGCGAGAGCGCCTGGCCGGTGGCTTGCGGCCATCCCTGCATCGGCTGTTCGGAACAGGGCGTCGGCTTCCAGAAGCCCATCCATGCCATGGCGAAGATGCTCAATGTCGCGCCGCCGCTGCAATTCCCGCGCATCAGCGAAGACGTTGGCAAGGGCGCGAGTTTCGCCAGCGCGGCGGCGCTGGCGGCCATCGCCGGTGCGGCGGCGGGCGGTGCGGCCATGCTGGCGCGCAATCTCGGCCTCTCGCACCAGGCCGCCGAACTGGAAAACAGCAAAGAAACAAAGCCCAAAGCGGAGGCGTGACATGACCACCCGACGCGATTTTCTCAAGGGCGCGCTGGCGACCACCGGTGCCATCGTCGGCGCCGGCGGGACGGCGACCGCCCACGCCCGCGGTACCTATTCCGTGCCGGAAGGCGCACTGGGTCTGCTTTACGACGCCACCTTGTGCGTCGGCTGCAAGGCCTGCGTGGCGGCCTGCAAGGAGGCCAACGGCAATCCGCCCGAATTCAGCACGGTCGACCAGTTGTGGGACACGCCGCTCGACACCAGCGGCTACACCTACAACATCATCAAGATGTATCGCAACGGCACGATGGAAACCAAGGACGCCGAGACCAACGGCTACGCCTTCATGAAGACTTCGTGCATGCATTGCGCCGACCCGAGTTGCGTGTCGGCCTGCCCGGTCTCGGCGATGATCAAGGATCCCGCCACCGGCGTCGTCACCTATGACCCGGACAAATGCATCGGTTGCCGCTATTGCGTCGCCGCCTGCCCGTTCGGCATTCCGAAATACCAGTATGACAGCCCGACCGGCAAGATCGGCAAGTGCGAGCTGTGCGCCCATCGCCACGCGGACGGGCATTACTCCGCCTGCGCGGAAGTCTGCCCGACCGGTGCGACGCTGTTCGGCCGCACCGCCGACCTGCTCGCCGAGGCCAAGCGTCGCCTGGCACTCGAGCCCGGCAGCGTGACCACTTACCCGCGCGGCCATCTGCGCCATGCGCAGATGAAGGAGCTGCTCGGCGAGGCGCCCGGCCACGGCAGGATGGAACGCAAGGGCTGGAAAGACGAGCCGAACCAGAATTACGAAGGCGAGGTCGGCCGTTACGTCCAGCACGTCTATGGCGAGAAGGAGTATGGCGGCACGCAGGTGCTCAAGCTTTCCGGCGTGCCCTTCCAGAAGGTCGGCATGCCCGATCTGCCGCCTTACTCCTCGGCGGCGACTTCCGAGACGATTCAACATACCCTGTACGGTGGCCTGCTGATGCCGATCGCCGTGCTGGCGGGCCTGACGTTCATCGCCAAGCGCAACCAGGACAAGAACGGGCCCGAGGATGACGAAGGGAGCCAGTCATGAGCGCGCACGCGCACGTCCACGCCAAACCGGAACCCGTCGGCGGCCCGCTCTTCAACGCCGCCACGCTGATTACCGGGGTGTTGATCGTCACCATGCTGGCGATCCTGCTGGTACGTTTCATCTACGGCCTCGGTGCCGTGACCAACCTCAACGACGGCTATCCGTGGGGTATCTGGGTCGTGGCCGACGTCGTCATCGGCTCGGCCTTCGCCTGCGGCGGCTTCTCGGTGGCGATGCTGGTCTACATCTTCAACAAGGGCGAATACCACCCGCTGGTGCGGCCGGCCCTGCTGGCCAGCCTGTTCGGCTACACGCTGGCCGGCGTCGGCGTCATCTTCGACCTCGGCCGCTGGTGGAACGTCTGGAACATGTTCTGGCCCTGGTCGATCAACATCAATTCGGTGATGTTCGAGGTGGCGATCTGCATCACGGCCTACATCATGGTGATGTGGATCGAGTTTGCGCCGACCTTTTTCGAGAAATGGGGCATGAACGCCGCGAAGCGCAAGCTCTCGAAGATCATGTTCATCATCATCGCGCTCGGCACGCTGCTGCCGATGATGCACCAGTCCTCGCTGGGCACGCTGCTCGTCGTCATGGGCCCGCAGGTGCATCCGCTCTGGCAGACGCCGGCGGTGCCTGCGCTCTACCTGCTCTCGGCGATCGCCATGGGCTACGCGGTGGTGTTGTTCGAATCCTGCCTCGCTTCCGCCGCCTACCGGCGCAGCATCGAGATGCATCTGCTCACGCCGCTCGCCCGGGTGATGCTGGGCGTGCTGGCGGCCTTCCTGATCCTGCGCGTGGGCGACCTGCTGGTGCGCGGCGCCCTGCCGCGCGCCTTCGACCTGTCGCTCGAATCGGTCTTCTTCTGGTTCGAGATGATCTGCTTCATCGCGCCGTTCTTCGTCGTTGGCACGCAGGCGCAGCGCCGCAATCCGGCACGCCTGTTCGTCGCGGGCATCCTGCTGATGCTCGGCGGTGCGCTGCTGCGCCTCAACGGCTACCTGATCGGTTACCAGACCGTCATCGGGGTGGACACCTCCGGCGTCAATTTCAGCTATTTCCCGGCCCTGCCGGAGCTGATGGTCACCGTCGGCATGTTCGCCATCGAAGTGTTCGCCTATATCGTCATCACCCGCCGCTTCCCGGTCTTGCCGCGTGAAGAGGTCCAACCCCAATCCGCCTGACCGCTCTGGAGATCAAAATGAGCAAACGCATCACGATTGACCCGATCACCCGTATCGAAGGCCATCTGCGCATTGATTGCGACGTCGATGGCGGGCGCGTCAGGAAAGCCTGGTCTTCCGGGCAGATGTGGCGCGGCGTCGAACTCATCCTGCTTGGCCGTGATCCGCGCGACGCCTGGGCGATCACGCAGCGCATCTGCGGCGTGTGCACCACCGTGCATGCCATCACCTCGGTGCGTGCGGTCGAGAATGCGCTCAAGATGGAAGTGCCGCTGAACGCCCAGTACATCCGCAACATGATCATCCTGGCGCATTCGATCCACGACTTCATCGTGCACTTCTATCACCTGTCGGCGCTCGACTGGGTGGATGTCACTTCGGCGCTGAAGGCCGATCCGGACAAGACCGCCGCGCTGGCCGAAAGCCTGTCGAGCTGGAAGCTCAACGGCAAGCACGAGATGCGCGCCACCCACGAGCGCCTGAAGAATTTCGTGAACGGCGGCCAGCTCGGCATCTTCACCAATGGCTACTGGGGCCACCCGGCGATGAAGCTGCCGCCGGAAGTGAACCTTCTGGCCGTCGCCCACTACCTGCAGGCGTTGCGGGTGCAGAATCACGCCAACAAGATCGTCGCCATCCTCGGCTCGAAGTCGCCGCACATCCAGAACCTCGCCGTCGGCGGCGTCGCCAACCCGCTCGCCGTCGATTCGCAGCAGGTGCTCACGGTGGAACGCCTGATGGCCGTCAAGGAGCACATCGACGCATTGCAGGACTTCGTCAAGAACGTCTATATGGTCGACGTGGCGGCGGTGGGCGCCTTCTATGCCGACTGGACGAAGTACGGCGCGGGCGTCACCAACTACCTGTCGGTGCCCGACATTCCGCTCGACACCAGGGGCACCGAATTCGCCTTCCCCGGCGGTTACATCGAGAACAAGAACCTCGGCGCCCAGAAGCCGATCAAGAACTTCAACGACGACTTCTGGGGCAAGGGCGTGGCGGAAAGCGCCAAGCACGCCTGGTACGAGGGCTCCGCGTCCCTGCACCCCTATCAGGGCGAAACCAAGCCGAAATACACCGACTTCCAGGACAACGGCAAGTATTCCTGGATCAAGTCGCCGACCTTCTACGGCAAGCCGGCGCAGGTGGGCCCGCTCGCGCGCGTGCTCAACATGCTGGCGGCCGACTACGCGCCGGCGAAGCAATACGCCACCGGCACGCTCGATCTCGTCTCGACGCTGGCGAAGACCAAGGTCGGCCTCGATGCGATGCATTCCACCATCGGCCGCCATGCTGCGCGAATGATCTCCTGCTGCATCAACGCCGACCTGCTCGGCCAGCAGTGGGATCTCCTGATCGCCAACATGGCCAAGGGTGACCTGAAGACCTTCAACCCGCCCAGCTTCCCGAAGGGCGAGGCGATGGGCGTCGGCTTCCACGAGGCACCGCGCGGTGTGCTGTCGCACTGGGTCGTCATCAATAACGGCAAGATCAAGAACTACCAGTGCGTCGTGCCCTCGACCTGGAACGCCTGCCCGAGGAACGAGAAGGACGAGCCCGGCCCGTATGAGTCGTCCCTGCTCGACAACCCGATCGCCGATCCGGAGAAGCCGCTCGAGGTGCTGCGTACGGTGCACTCCTTCGACCCGTGCATCGCCTGCGCGATCCATGTCACCGACAAGGAAAGCGACACCAACGTCTCGGTCAAGGTCGTCTGAGGGCATGAAAGCCGTCGTCCTCGGCGTGGGCAACACGATCCGCGCCGACGAGGGCGTGGGCGTGCGCGTCGTCGAGGCGCTCGAACGCGACTACATGTTGCCCGCCGGCGTGGTCGCCATCGACGCCGGCACGTCGAGCATGGAAATGCTCGACGATCTCTCGCATCTCGATTTCCTTCTCGTCGTCGACGCCATCGTCGCCGGCAAGCCGCCGGGCACGTTGATCAAACTCGCCGGCGACGACGTGCCGGTGTTCTTTCGCCGCAACCTCTCGCCGCACGGTATCGGGCTTTCCGACGTGCTCGCTGCGCTCGAACTCATCGGCGCCGAGCCGAAGGAAACGGTGATCATCGGCGTGCAGCCGGTCTCGCTCGAACTGTCCACCGAACTCACGCCCGAGGTGGCCGTCCTGGTGCCGACCCTGGTCGCCCAGGCCGTGGACGAACTTGCCGCGCGCGGTCTGGCGCCGGTGCCCGGCAAGTAAAGTCGGTGCTGGTGGCACGGCGATGAGTTTTCATGCCAGCGATCCCTCGGTGCTGATCGAGGCAATCTTCGCGCGCATCCAGCGCGAACGCATGGCCGACATCGATCTGCTCAACCCGGCGCTGTCCGTCGCCGCCATCGGTTTCGCCCGCCACGCAGACGACTGGCGCGGCGTGCTCGTCACGCCCTGGGGCATCCGCCTGCTGCTGCTGCCGGCGGTGGCCGGCTGGCCGGTGCCGGCGTCGCACGAGCGCGTGATCCGCAGCTATCCGTCCGGCGACTTCGTCTTCCTCGCCAACCGCGAGGAAGGGCTGGGCGATTACCTCGCCTGCCCGCTGGTGCACGACATGCGCAATTTCGCCGACCAGGAAACGGCTGCGCTCACCGCGCGCGCCTGTCTCATCGCGCTGGACATGGCGCCGGCAGCGGAAAAGCCCGACCCCGGGGCACCGAGTTCGCCGACGCGGCGCGGTTTCCTGTTCCGGGGTGCGAAATAGCCGTCCCGCCGGGGCCGACTTTCAGCGAGGATCGGGCTCGGGATGTTGCGGCTGGATGGGCGCGAACAACTGCCGGATGCGCGGCTCGGCCTTCGGCAGGTCGAGCCGTTCGCACAGCTCGGTGACGAAGAGCTGGTAGTTGGCGCACTCGCTGCCGCCGGCAGATTGCCAGCGGGCGATGAAGGTGTCTATCGGGTCGACACTGCGCCGATTGATCGACAGCAGGCGCACGCGGCGCAATACATCGTTCGCCGCGTGGCCGCCGGCATCAAGCGCATGCCGGCACGTGGGGTTTGGCGTCCGCGCATAGAATGCGCGCCGTGAATCTCCTCGCCTTCGAAGCCGCCACCCGCCGCCTGTCCGTCGCCCTCTGGCGCGACGGCGCCTGCCTGGATCGCGCGGACATCGTTCCCAACGGCGGTTCGGAGCAGCTGCTGCCTTGGGCGCGCGAACTGCTCGCCGAGGCGGGGATTTCCCTGCGGCAACTGGATGGCATCGCCTTCGGCGCCGGGCCGGGCGGCTTTACCGGCCTGAGGCTGGCCTGTGGCGTCGCCCAGGGGCTGGCCTGGGGGCTCGACCTGCCCGTCGCGCCGGTCGGCACACTCGCGGCGCTGGCACGGGAAGCCGGCGACGGCAAGGTGCTCGCCTGCCTCGACGCGCGCATGGACGAGGTCTATGTGGCTGCCTATGTCGTGCAAGGCGACACGCTGGAGGAGATCGAAGCCCCGAAAGTCGGTGCCGGCGAGACGGCGGGCCTGCCGGCAGGCGAGGGCTGGCGCGGCGTCGGCGACGGCTTCGCGACGTCGCACGGCGCGGCGATCCGCGCGCGCATGGGCGGGCGACTGGTTTCCTGCGACGCGCAGGGGTTGCCGACGGCCGTCGCGGTGGCGCGCCTCGCTGCACCCATGCTCGCGCGCGGGGAGGGCGTGCCGGCGGCGCAGGCGCTTCCGCTGTATGTGCGCGACAAGGTGGCGCTCACTACAGCCGAGCGCACGGCCGAGCGGCTGGCGCGCGGCGGCACGCGATGAGATTCGAGGCGATGACCGCCGCCGACCTCGACGAAGTCGTGGCGCTGGAACAGCGCATCCAGGCGTTTCCCTGGACGCCCGGCAACTTCCGCGATTCGCTCGCTGCCGGCCATGCCGGTTGGCTGGCGCGCATCGACGGCGCAATCGCCTGCTTCGCCATCGTGATGCGCGTGGTGGATGAAGATCACCTGCTCGACATCGGCGTGGCGCCGGCGCGCCAGCGCCAGGGGCTGGGCGCGCAACTGCTCGATTTCCTTTGCGCGCGCGCGCGGGCCGATGGCATGACGCGCATGCTGCTCGAGGTGCGGTCTTCGAACGCAGGCGCCATCGCCTTTTATTGCCGCTTCGATTTCGCCGGGATCGGCCGCCGGCGCGATTACTATCCGGGCCGTGACGGCAGGGAAGACGCTCTCGTGATGGCGAAGACACTATGAACAGGGAACACGTGCTCAAGGAAATGGGTCTCGGCCCGATCTGGAAACTGCGCCAGCCGCCGAAGAAAAAGCGTGGGGTGGTGGAAGAAGCCGCCGCCGCGCCGGTCGATGAGCGCACGGCGGCGATTGCTGCGATGGGCTGGAATGAACTGAAGCAGGCTGTCGCCGACTGCACCGCCTGCGAGTTGTGCCGAATGCGCCAGCAGGCCGTGCTCGGGGTGGGCGACGTCGATGCGGACTGGCTGTTCGTCGGCGAGGGGCCGGGCGCGGAAGAGGACGAGCGCGGCGAGCCCTTCGTCGGCCAGTCCGGCAAACTGCTCGACAACATGCTGGCGGCCATCGACCTGAAACGCGGCAACAAGGTGTATATCGCCAATGCGGTGAAGTGCCGTCCGCCCGACAACCGCGCGCCGGAGCCTGGCGAAACGGCGGCCTGCTGGCCCTTCCTGGCGCGGCAGATCGAGCTGATCCGGCCAAAACTGATCGTCACGCTCGGCAAGCCGGCGGCGCAGACGCTCTTGCAACAGGAGGTGACCATCTCCCGCGCGCGTGGCGTGGTGCAGGATTTTGCCGGCATTCCGCTGATCGTCACCTACCATCCGGCCTATCTGCTGCGCAACCTGCCGGACAAGGCGAAGGCCTGGGAAGACCTGTGCTTCATGCGCCGGACGATGCGCGAACTGGAGGAGAGAACCCCATGACGCGCAGCACCTATGTCCGGCCGCTCGACCTCAGGCACGGCTGCATCGACCTTTCGCACGGGGCCGGCGGCCGCGCCGGAGCGCAACTGGTCGAGGAACTGTTCGCGCGGCATCTGGACAATGACTTCCTGCGCCAGGGCGACGACGGCGCCGTGCTGCCGGCACCGACTCTGGCAGGGCGGCTGGTGACCAGCACCGACTGCCACGTGGTGTCGCCGCTGTTCTTTCCCGGCGGCGACATCGGCTGCCTGTCGGTGCATGGCACGATCAACGATGTGGCGGTGATGGGTGCGCGCCCCGTCGCGCTGACGGCCGGCTTCGTCATCGAGGAGGGCTTCCCGCTTGCCGATCTGGATCGTATCGTCGCCTCGATGGCGGCGGCCAGTCGCACCGCCGGCGTGCCGGTGGTGGCGGGCGACACCAAGGTGGTCGAGCGCGGCAAGGGCGACGGGGTGTTCATCACCACGACCGGCATCGGCGTGCTGGCGCCGGGCGTCGACCTGTCGGGCAGCCGCGCCCGGCCGGGCGACGCGATCCTGCTTTCCGGCACCATCGGCGACCACGGCATGGCGATCATGAGCCGGCGGGAGAATCTCTCGTTCGATGCGCCCATCGAGTCCGACACCGCCGCGCTGCATGAACTCGTGGCGGCCCTGCTGGCGACGGGCGCCGACATTCGCTGCCTGCGCGACCCGACACGTGGCGGATTGGCGACGACCCTGAACGAGATCGCCCGCCAGTCGGGCGTCGGCATGATGATCGAGGAAAGCGCGATTCCGGTCAGGCTGGCGGTCGCGGCCGCCTGCGAGTTCCTCGGTCTCGACCCGCTGTATGTCGCCAACGAGGGCAAGCTGGCCGCCATCGTCGCCGGGGCGGATGCGGAACGGGTTCTGGGCGCGCTGCGCGCCCATCCGCTCGGTGCCGCCGCGATGCGCATCGGAACAGTGCTTGCCGATGAACACCATTTCGTGCAAATGACCACGTCGATGGGTGGCCGGCGCATTGTCGATTGGCTGACTGGAGAACAATTGCCGAGAATATGTTGAAACGCGGCCGGTGATATTATTCGCGCCCCGCCGTATTTAAAACGGCAGCGGGTATTTCGATGTTTCGATGTTCGATTAACCGGAATCAGCGAGGAATCCCATGTCCAATATTGCCGAATTGCTGGCGCAAAAAGAAGCCATCGAACAGAAGATCCGGGAATTGAAAAATTCGGAACGCAATGAAAACATTGCAAAAGTTCGTGAAATGATCGCCGCCTTCGATATTTCCCCGGAGGAATTGTTCGGCAAGAGGGCGAAAGCCTGGCGCGGCAAGGTGGCGCCGAAATACCGCGACCCGGTCTCCGGCAAGACCTGGACCGGCCGCGGCCGTGCGCCGCGCTGGCTCGACGGGCGCAATCCCGAGGATTTTCTGATTCGCTGATCGATGCCGCGCGCCGCCTGATTTATTTGGCGACCGCCCGCCTTATTTTCCGTAGCTGGAAAGCGTCACGCCGGCGCGCGCCAGGTGTTCGCGCAGCAGCTTGATGTCCTGCTTCGAACAGGTTGAACTGTTGTGCGGGTGGTGCAGGAAAAACTCGACGCGATTGAGCACGATGCGGAAGCGCGCGCCATGGCCGGTTTCGATGTCGGCGCCGAGATGGTGCAGCAGGGATTCGATTTCCCGCCAGTGGATGTTGCCGCTGGGCGGATCGCTGAAAATCGCTTGCAGCAGATGGGCGTGCTTGTGGCTCATGGCGGTTGCCTGAAGGAAGCAAATCGTTTCTAATTGCGGCCCTACGTTCGTCTTGGTTTCGCAGGCACTATAGCTCCGATCAACGTGCAGGTATACGCTCTCGGCATCAATCATCACACGGCGCCGCTCGACATTCGCGAGCAGGTGGCCTTCGACCCGGCGCGGCTGGCGCAGGCTCTGCACGACCTGTTGCGCGGCCGGCCGGTGTGCGAGGCGGCGATCCTGTCGACCTGCAACCGCACCGAACTCTATTGCGCTACCGAACGGCCCGAGGCCGCCGTCGACTGGCTGGCCGAATATCACGCCCTGACGCCGCGCAAGATCGAGCCCTACCTCTACCGGCATCCGCAGAAGGATGCCGTGCGCCACATGTTCCGCGTGGCCTCGGGGCTGGACTCGATGGTGCTCGGCGAGCCGCAGATCCTCGGCCAGATGAAGCAGGCCGCGCGCACGGCCGAGGAGGCCGGCACGCTCGGCACCCTGCTCGGCAAGCTGTTCCAGCGCACCTTCTCTGTCGCCAAGGAAGTGCGCTCCACCACCGCCATCGGTGCCAACATCGTCTCGATGGCCGCCGCCGCCGTGCATCTGTCGGAGCGCATCTTCGAGCGCATCGCCGAGCAGAACGTGCTGTTTATCGGCGCCGGCGAGATGATCGAACTGTGCGTCGCTCACTTCGCCGGCGAAAAGCCCAAACGGCTGTCCATCGCCAACCGCACGCCGGAGCGGGCCCGGCCGATCGCCGAGCGTTTCAACGGCGACGTGCTGCGCCTCGACGATTTGGGCGAACGGCTCGCCGACTACGACATCGTCGTCTCCTGTACGGCCAGCGCGTTGCCGATCATCGGCCTGGGCATGGTCGAGCGTGCCCTGAAGGTGCGCCGGCACCGGCCGATGGTGATGGTCGATCTCGCCGTGCCGCGCGACATCGAGGCCGAGGTCTCCCGCCTCGACGACATCTTTCTCTACACGCTCGACGACCTCGGCCAGATCGTCGAGTCGGGCCAGGAATCGCGCCAGTCGGCGATCGTCGAGGCCGAGGAAATCATCACCCATCGCGTCGAGGATTTCCTCCACTGGATGGCCGCGCGCGAGACCGTGCCGACCATCCGCGCACTGCGCGATGCCGGCGAGCGCGCGCGCCGCCACGAGGTGGAACATGCGCTGAAGATGCTGCATCGTGGTGACGATCCCGCCCAGGTGCTCGAGGCGCTGTCGAAGGGCCTGACCAACAAGCTGCTGCATCCGCCCACGCAGGCCCTCAATCTCGCCGAAGGCGCGGAGCGCGGCGAGGTCGCGCAACTCATCGCGCGCATCTGGCACTTGCACCCCGACAAATAGCGCGGATGAAACCGAGCATTCGCCAGCGCCTCGAGCGGCTGGCCGACCGCCTTGCCGAACTCGACGCCCTGCTCGGCAGCGAGGCGGCGACGCGCGACATGGAAGGTTTCCGCAAGCTCACGCGCGAGCGCGCCGAGATCGTCGATATCGTCGCCCTGTTCGCTGCCTGGTGCCAGGCCGAGGCCGACCTGGCCGCCGCCGCCGCGATGGAGGGCGACCTCGAGATGCGCGATTTCGCCCGCGAGGAAGGGACGGCCGCGCGCGCGGCGATGGCGCGCCTGGAAGGCGATTTGCAGATCGCGCTGCTGCCGAAAGACCCGGACGACGACAAAAGCATCTTTCTCGAAATTCGCGCCGGCACCGGCGGCGACGAGTCGGCGCTGTTCGCCGGCGACCTCTTTCGCATGTACGCGCGCCATGCCGAGCGCCGGCGCTGGCGGGTCGAGGTGGTCTCGAAGAACGAATCCGATCTTGGCGGCTATCGCGAGATCATCGCGCGCGTCGAGGGCGAGGGCGTCTATGCGCGCCTCAAGTTCGAATCGGGCGGCCATCGCGTGCAACGCGTGCCGGCCACCGAATCGCAGGGCCGCATCCATACGTCCGCCTGCACGGTGGCCGTACTGCCCGAAGCGGGCGAAATCGGCGAGGTGGACATCAATCCGGCCGACCTGCGCATCGACACCTTTCGCGCCAGCGGCGCGGGCGGCCAGCACGTCAACAAGACCGATTCGGCGGTGCGCATCACGCACCTGCCCAGCGGGCTCGTCGTCGAATGCCAGGACGACCGTTCGCAGCACCGCAACAAGGCGCAGGCGCTTTCCGTGCTCGCCGCGCGCCTGAAGGACATGCAGTTGCGCGCGCAGCAGCAGCAGATCGCCAGCACGCGCAAGTCGTTGGTCGGCAGCGGTGATCGCTCGGAGCGCATCCGCACCTACAATTTCCCGCAGGGACGCGTCACCGACCACCGCATCAACCTGACGCTCTACAAGATCGACGCGATCATGGACGGCGACCTCGACGAACTGTTCGACGCGCTCAAGGCCGAGCATCAGGCGGAACTGCTCGCCGAGCTCGCGCAGTGAAAACCGTCGCCGAGGCACTCGCGGCGGCACGCACGCGGATTCCGCCCGGCGAGGCGCGCCGGCTGCTCGGCCACGTGCTCGGCAAGCCGGCGGCCTGGATTGAAGCGCATCGCGACGATGCGCTCGCCGCGCATGACGCCTATGCGGCGCTGGTGGCACGGCGCGCCGCGGGCGAGCCGCTGGCCTATCTCGTCGGCCGGCGCGAGTTCTACGGGCGCGATTTCGCCGTGACGCCGGAGGTGCTGATCCCGCGGCCCGAGACGGAGTTGCTCGTCGATCTCGCCCTGACGAAAGTCGGTTCCGGCGGCACGGCGTGCTCGGTCCCGCCCACCCCCAGCCCCGCCCTCGCAGGCGGGGAGACTTCGTGCGCGCAGGGCGCGCGGATACTCGACCTCGGCACCGGCAGCGGCTGCATCGCCGTCACGCTCGCACTCGAATTGCCGGCCGCGCACGTCATGGCGGTGGATGTCTCGTCGGCCGCGCTGGCCGTGGCACGCGACAACGCCGCGCGTCTCGGCGCGCGGGTCACATTCCTTGCGAGCGACTGGTTCGCTGCGCTGTCGTCGCAGCGCTTCGACCTCATCGTCGCCAATCCGCCCTACGTCGCCGCCGGCGATCCGCATCTGGCCGAAGGCGACCTGCGCTTCGAGCCGACGGATGCCCTGACCGATCATGCCGACGGCCTCGCGGCGATCCGCCATCTGGTGGCGGAAGCGCCGCGCTGGCTTGCCGATGGCGGCTGGCTGCTGTTCGAGCATGGCTTCGATCAGGGGGAAGCGGTGCGGGCCCTGCTCGAAAGCGCCGCTTACGCAGGCATCGAACAGCACCGCGACCTTGCCGGCATCGTGCGCGCGACGGGCGGACGCTATTGTTTTTCCGGCGAATAATCAATAGAATCGCGCCCTTTTCACGAACCCTCAGGGATATCCGCATGGTCGTCATCCGTCTTGCCCGCAGCGGCGCCAAGAAGCGTCCGTTCTTCAACATGGTCGTCACCGACTCGCGCAACCGCCGCGACGGGCGTTTCGTCGAGCGCGTCGGTTACTACAACCCGGTCGCCGCCGCCAACGAGAAGGGCCTGTCCATCGACACCGAGCGCCTGGCCTACTGGCAGTCGAAGGGCGCCCAGATCTCGCCCACCGCCGCGCGCCTCGTCAAGCAGGCCGCCGCGCTCGCCAAGGCCGCCTGAGCCACACGATGATCGTCCTGGGGCGGATCGCTGCCCCATACGGGGTGCGCGGCTGGTTGAAGCTGCAAGCCTTCGGCGACGACCCGGCCGGCTGGGGCGCGATGCAGCGCTGGTGGCTGGGAAGCGACGACAAGGATTTCACGGCCTGGCGCGACTGGCCCCTACAGGCCCTGCGTGCGCAGGGCAAGGGCTGGGTGGTCAAGCTGGACGGTATCGAGGATCGCACGGCGGCCGAACAGTTGGTCGGCCAATATGTCGGCGCCCCGCGCGCCGCGTTGCCGCCGACGGATGCGGACGAGTATTACTGGGGCGACCTGATCGGCCTGGCGGTGGTGAATGAGGCGCAGGAGTCGCTCGGTCACGTGAGCGAAATGATGGAATCCGGCGCTCATGCGGTGATGGTGGTGAGGGAAGGCGAGGGCGAGAAGGCGATCGAACGTCTGTTGCCTTTCGTCGGCAGCGTGGTGAACAATGTGGATGTGCCGGCCGGCGTGATGCGGGTCGACTGGCAAAAAGACTGGTGATGCTGCGCTTCGACGTCGTCACGCTGTTCCCGGAGATGTTCGCGGCGGTGACGGAATGCGGCATCAGCCGGCGCGCGCTGGAACGCGGCCTGTGGCAACTGGCGTGCTGGAATCCGCGTCAGTGGGCCGGTAACGCCTACGGCTCGGTCGATGACCGGCCCTTCGGCGGCGGCCCGGGGATGGTGATGCGCGCCGAGCCGCTGGAGCGGGCCATCGACGCGGCGAAAGTCGCCCGTGGCGGGGCGGCGAAGGTGATCTGCCTGTCGCCGCAGGGCAGGCCGCTCGCGCATGCGCGGGTGCAGGAACTGGCGGCGGGCGAGGGGGCGATCCTGCTTTGCGGTCGCTACGAAGGCATCGACGAGCGCCTGATCGCGCGTTGCGTCGACGAGGAAATATCGCTGGGCGACTTCGTGTTGTCGGGCGGGGAAATCGCCGCGCTGGCGCTGATCGATGCGACGGTGCGGCAACTGCCGGGAGCCTTGAACGACGAGGCCTCGGCGGCGGAGGACTCGTTTGTGGAGGGGCTGCTGGATTGCCCGCACTACACGCGGCCGGAGCAGTACGCAGGAATGCCGGTGCCGGAGGTGTTGTTGTCCGGGCACCATGAGAACATCCGTCGCTGGCGGTTGAAGCAATCGCTGCAACGGACCCGGGAGCGCCGCCCGGATCTGTTCGCCAACTGGCTGGCGCAAGCAGGTGCTCGAGGTTTGAGCAAGATGGAAGCGCAACTCCTGCGCGAACTGGAAGCACGGGAGCTCTGCGGTCGCGACAATGCAACTTGACAAGGAAAAGACGACATGAACCTGATTCAGCAACTCGAAAAAGAAGAGATCGAACGCCTCGGCAAGAGCGTTCCCGATTTCGCGCCCGGCGACACCGTGGTCGTTAACGTGAACGTGGTCGAAGGCGAAAGGAAGCGCGTGCAGGCTTTCGAGGGCGTGGTGATCGCCAAGCGCAATCGCGGCCTGAATTCCGCGTTCACCGTGCGCAAGATTTCGTCCGGCGAGGGCGTCGAGCGTACCTTCCAGACCTATTCGCCGCTGATCGCGAGCATCGAGGTCAAGCGGCGTGGCGACGTGCGCCGCGCCAAGCTCTACTACCTGCGCGAGCGTTCCGGCAAGTCGGCGCGCATCAAGGAGAAGCTGGTGCGCAAGACCGCCGAGGCGAAGGAGTAGCCTGCCGCCGTCCCAACGAAAAAGGACGCCACGGCGTCCTTTTTCGTCGCTGGCGTTGCGTTCAGCGCAGCTTGTTCTTCTCGATCAGCGCGTAGGCCGAGTGGTTGTGGATCGACTCGAAATTTTCCGATTCCACCACATAGGCGTCGATGCGCGCATCGGCGTTGAGCACGCCGGCGACGTCGCGCACGATGTCCTCGACGAACTTCGGATTGTCGTAGGCGCGCTCGGTGACCAGTTTCTCGTCCGGCCGCTTGAGCAGGCCATAGAGCTCGCAAGAGGCCTGGCCTTCGGCCATCTGCACGATCTCCTCGATCCACACGAAGCTGTTGGTCGTGGCGGTGATGGTGATGTGCGAGCGCTGGTTGTGGGCGCCGCGCTCGGAAATCTTCTTCGAGCAGGGGCACAGGCTGGTGGCCGGCACGACCACGCGCGTGGTCTGGCGGAAACGGTCGCCGTCGAGGATTTCGCCGATGAAACTGACTTCGTAATCGAGCAGGCTCCGGACTTTCGAGACCGGGGCCTCCTTGTTGATGAAGTAGGGGAAACTCATTTCGAGGTGGCCAGTTTCCGCTTCGAGCTTGACGACCATCTCGCGCAACATCGATTCGAAGCTCTCGACCGAGATCTCGCGTTCGTGGCTGTTGAGAATCTCGACGAAGCGCGACATGTGCGTGCCCTTGAAGTTGTGCGGCAGCCCGACGTACATGTTGAAGCTGGCGATGGTGTGCTGCACGCCGCCGCTCTTGTCGAGCACCTTGATCGGGTGGCGGATCGACTTGATGCCGACCTTGTTGATCGGCAGGTGGCGGGAATCGGCGCTGGATTGGACGTCAGGAATGGCCATGGCTTGCTCTCTCGGTTGCATGGGAAGGTCTCCGTCGTGGTTTCACGGTAGATTGCATTCCCGACTGAAATTATCAAGTTAAGTTCGCGACAAATTTTTCGATGCGGGTGGCGAGGGCGGGCCCGCTCAGGCCCAGTTCGGCGAGCATGTGTCCCTGTTCGCCCTGCTCGATGAAGCTGTCGGGGAGGCCGATGCGCAACAGCGGCTTGGCGGCTCCCAGGGCTTCGAGGGCCCGCGCGACCTCCGCCCCGGCGCCGCCGATGGTGGCGCTTTCCTCGAGCGTGACGAGGTGATCGTGGCTTTCCGCCAGGGCCCGGATCAGTTCGATGTCGAGCGGCTTGACGAAGCGCATGTTGGCCACGCTGGCGTCGAGGCGTTCGCCGGCCTCGAGCGCGGCGGCGAGCAGCGTGCCGAACGCGAGGATGGCCACGCCGCGTCCCTGGCGGCGGATCTCGCCCTTGCCGAACGGCAGGGTTTCCAGAGTCGGCGCCGGCACGACGGCGAAGGCGCTGCCGCCGCGCGGGTAGCGCACTGCGGCGGGGCCGGGGTGGCGCCAGGCGGTGGTCAGCATGCGGCGGCACTCGTCCTCGTCGGCGGGGACCATGATCGCCAGGTTGGGGATGCAGGCGAGGTAGGAAAGATCAAAGGCGCCCTGGTGCGTCGCGCCGTCGGCGCCGACGATGCCGCCGCGGTCGATGGCGAAGGTGACGTCGAGATTCTGCAGGGCGATGTCGTGAATCAGCTGGTCGTAGGCGCGCTGCAGGAAGGTCGAGTAGATCGCCACCACCGGTTTCATGCCCTCGCAGGCGAGGCCGGCGGCGAAGGTGAGCGCATGTTGTTCGGCGATGCCGACATCGTGGTAACGCTGCGGGAAAGCCGTCGCGAAACGCGTCAGGCCCGAGCCTTCGCACATCGCCGGGGTGATGGCGACGAGCTTTTCTTCCGCCGCGCCCATGTCGTGGAGCCAGTCGCCGAAGACCTGGGTAAACGTCAGCTTGCCGCCGCCCTTGCCGCCCGCGCCGACCTCGATGCCGTTGCTGGCGTCGAACTTCGAGACGCCGTGGTAGAGGACCGGATCGGCTTCGGCGAGCTTGTAGCCCTGGCCCTTCTTCGTGACGACGTGGAGAAATTGCGGCCCGCGCAGCTCGCGCAGGTTGTGCAGCGTCGGGATCAGCGAATCGAGGTCGTGGCCGTCGATCGGGCCGATGTAGTTGAAGCCGAATTCCTCGAACAGCGTGCCGGGCACGAACATGCCCTTGACGTGTTCTTCGGCGCGCTTGGCCAGTTCCAGCAGCGGCGGAGCGACCGAGAGCACCTTTTCGCCGGCCTTGCGCGCGGCGTTGAAGGTGCGCCCCGACAGCAGGCGGGCGAGGTACTTGTTGAGCGCGCCGACCGGCGGCGAGATCGACATGTCGTTGTCGTTGAGGATCACCAGCAGGTTGGCGTCGATCACGCCGGCGTTGTTGAGCGCCTCGAAGGCCTGGCCGGCCGACATGGCACCGTCGCCGATGATGGCGACGACGCGGCGATCTTCGCCCTTCATGCGCGCGGCGACCGCCATGCCGAGCGCCGCCGAGATCGAGGTCGAGGAATGGCCGACGCCAAAAGTGTCGTAGGGCGATTCGTCGCGCTTGGGGAAGCCCGAGATGCCGTCCTTCATCCGCAGGCGCGCCATGCCGGCGCGGCGGCCGGTGAGAATCTTGTGCGCGTAGGTCTGGTGGCCGACATCCCAGACGAGGCGATCTTCCGGTGTGGCGAAGACGTAATGCAGCGCGATGGTCAGCTCGATGGTGCCGAGGTTGGACGACAGGTGGCCGCCGGTTTTCGCCACCGAATCGAGCAGAAAGGCGCGCAGTTCTTCGGCCAGCGCCGGCAGTCGTTCGCGGGGCAGGGCGCGCAGGTCGGCGGGGTCGGCGATGCTCTCGAGGAGTGGGTGGGACATGATCAGAAACGGCGGTCGACGATGTAATCGGTGAGCTGGCGCAGGCGCAGCGTGTCGGGCGCGCAGGCGTCGAGCGCTTCGTGCGCCTCGGCCCGCAGGCGCGCCGCGAGTTCGCGCGCGCGCGCGAGGCCGAGCATGCTGACGTAGGTTGGTTTGTCCTGCGCGGCGTCCTTGCCGGCGGTCTTGCCCAGCGTGGCGGTGTTGCTTGCGGCGTCGAGGATGTCGTCGACGACCTGGAACAGCAGGCCGGCGCGGTTCGCGTAGCGACCGAGGCGTTGCAGGGACGCCTCGTCCGCCGCGCCGCAATGCGCGCCGAGCAGCACGGCGGCGCGGATCAGCGCGCCCGTCTTGTGGATGTGCATGAACTCGAGTTCCTCGACCGTCAGGGCCATGCCGACGGCGGCGAGGTCGATGGCCTGCCCGCCGGCCATGCCGCGCGAGCCGGCCGCCTGGGCGAGCAGCGCGATCATCGCAAGTCGGCGCTGGGCCGCCCCAAGCTGACTTGCGCCCCCCGGTGGGGGGCAGCGAGCCGGGGTTGCGAGCGTGGGGGGCTCATCAAGTCGGTCCTGGCAGGACGGCGGCAGGTCGTCGGGCAGTCCGGCAAGCACCTGGAAGGCGAGGGTTTGCAGGGCGTCGCCGACCAGGAGCGCGGTGGCTTCGTCGTATTCGACATGGCAGGTCGGTCGCCCGCGGCGCAGCACGTCGTCGTCCATGCAGGGCAGGTCGTCATGCACCAGCGAATAGGCGTGGATCAACTCGATGGCGCAGGCGGCGACATCGACGGCGCGCGCATCGGCGCCGACCGCTTCGCCGGCGGCGTGGCACAGCAGCGGCCGCATGCGCTTGCCGCCGCCCAGCACGCTGTAGCGCATCGCCGCATGCAGGCGCGCGGGCGCGGTGGCGGCCGGGGGCAGGCAGCGTTCCAGGGCGGCTTCGGTACGGCGCTGGATCAGCGCCATCCAGGCAGAAAAGTCGGTGTTCAAGCGTTTTCTTCCTCGGCGGCGAAATCCTTCAGCCGGCCGTTCTCGAGCACGCGCACCTTCTGTTCGGCCTGGTCGAGCGTTTGCTGGCAATGGGCGAGCAGGCGCTGGCCGCGTTCGAAGGCGGCGAGCGCGTCCTCGAGGCTCGTCGCGCCGTTTTCGAGGGTGCGGACGAGCGTCTCGAGTTCCTGCAGCGCGCTCTCGAAGCTGGCGGGAGGCGGGGTGGCGGGGTCGGGGGTGGCGGTCATTGCGGCGGGCGCGGTTTTCGAACCCGCGAACATAGCCCAAGGTGGCCCTTGCGGTCAAATTCACCTATACTGGCCGACCCTCCCGCGCAGCCGTTGGCCGGGGAGTTTTACCGGTTTCCGGATCGTTTCTTTCTTGGAGGTTGGTACCCATCATGTCCGACATCTCAACCAGGGCGCAGCTGGCGCCGGGCGCTTCCCAGTTTCCCGTCGATTGGTATTTCGACGAAAAGCTGTTCGAACTGGAGAAAAAGCTCATCTTCGATGCCGGTCCCGGCTACGCCGGCCATGCGCTGATGGTGCCCGAGCTTTACAACTACCGATCCACCGAGTGGACAGATCATTCGCACCTCCTCGTGCGCCAGCCCGACGGCATCTACCAGATGTCCAACGTCTGCCGTCACCGCCAGGCGATCATGCTGCAAGGCAGCGGCATGGCCGACAAGACCATCGTCTGCCCGATCCACCGCTGGACCTACGACACCAAGAACGAATTGGGAGCCCTGATTGGCGCGCCGCATTTTCCCGCCAACCCCTGCCTGAACCTGAACAAGACGAAACTGGAAAACTGGAACGGCCTGCTGTTCAGGGGCCCGCGTTCCGCCAACGCCGACCTTGCCGGCATGAAGGTCGCGGGCGAATTCGATTTTTCCGGCTATCGGCTCGACCACGTCGAGCTGCATCAGTGCAACTACAACTGGAAGACCTTCATCGAGGTCTATCTCGAGGACTACCACGTCGTGCCCTACCATCCGGGGCTGGGCAACTTCGTGACGTGCGACGACCTGACCTGGCAGTTCGCCGACTGGTACTCGGTGCAGAAGGTCGGCATCACCTCGCTGGCGAAGACCGGTTCGTCCACCTATGCGCAGTGGCACAAGGCGGTGCTCGATTACTACAACGGCGAATTGCCCAAGCAGGGCGCGGTGTGGCTCACTTACTACCCGAACATCATGGTCGAGTGGTATCCGCACGTGCTGGTCGTCTCGACGCTGATCCCGCAGGACGTGGATCGCACCCTGAACGTGGTCGAGTTCTACTATCCCGAGGACATCGCGCTGTTCGAGCCCGATTTCATCAAGGCCGAGCAGGCGGCCTACATGGAGACGGCGATCGAGGACGACGACATCGGCGAGCGCATGGATCGCGGCCGCCACGCGTTGTGGAAACAGGGGCGCAACGAGGTCGGGCCCTATCAATCCCCCATGGAGGACGGCATGCAGCATTTCCACGAGTTCTACCGGCGCATCATGGCCGAGGCGCTGGTGACGCGATGATCACGGTCGATTTCGAGAAAGGCGTCGTCGCCGCCGCCGTCATCGGCGAATTCACGCTCGAGGACTTCACCGAGTTCGAGGAATTCCTCATCGCGCATGCGCTGTTCGAGCAAAAACCCTCGCTGCTGTTCGATCTGCGGGAGATGGCCGGTTTCACCGTCGACATGGCCGTCGAAGAAATCAAGTTCTCGCGGCTGCACGGCAACGATTTCCGGCACATCGCGATCGTCACCGACAGCCAGTGGGTGGCCTGGAGCGCCTGGCTGGAACGGCTGTTCGTGAGCGCCGACCTGCGCGTGTTCGCCGATCTCGCCGAGGCGCGCGCCTGGCTGGCCGACGAGGTGGCGTGATGTTCGACAGGCTGGTCGGCGTGGATACGCTCGCCGCGCATGTGGACGACCCGTCGTGGCGGGTGTTCGACTGCCGCTTCGATCTCAAGAACACCGGGTACGGCCGCCAGGCGTACGCCAAGGGCCACATTCCCGGTGCGCTCTACCTGCATCTGGACGAGCATCTTTCCGGCGCGAAGAATGACAGGAACGGGCGGCATCCGCTGCCGGACATCGGGGCATTCGCCGCGCTGATGGGCCAGTGCGGCGTCGGTGCCGGCACGCAGGTGGTCGCCTACGACAATGAAGGCGGCATCTTCGCCAGCCGGCTGTGGTGGATGTTGCGCTTCTGGCTCGGCCACGACGCCGTCGCCTTGCTCGATGGTGGCCTGCCCGGCTGGCGGCGCGCCAAGCTGTCGCTCGAAACCGAAACGCGACCAGTCGCGCCGGTGCGCTGCGAGCCGCGTCCGCAGCCCGGGATGCAGGTCGACACCGATTATGTTTTCGCGCATCTGCGCGCGCCGGACATGTTGCTCATCGACGCGCGCGGCGAAGATCGCTACGCCGGCGAAAACGAAACGCTCGACCCGGTGGCCGGCCACATTCCGGGTGCGCTGAACCGCTTCTATTTCGACAACCTCGACGATGCCGGCTGCTTCTTCAAGCCGGCGGACGCGTTGCGCGCCGAGTTCGCCGAACTGCTCGACGGCCGCGATCCGCGCACGGTGGTGCAGCAGTGCGGATCGGGCGTGACCGCCTGCCACAACCTGCTGGCGATGGAGATCGCCGGCCTGGCCGGTTCCCGGCTGTACCCGGGTTCGTGGAGCGAATGGTGCAGCGATCCGGCGCGTCCCATCGTCACCGGCGACCGGCCCGGCTGAACGGCGATGTCGCGCGCCGCGTTGCGCGTCGTTGGCCTGCTGTTTTGCCTGGCGTGTGTCGGGGTTCATGCCGGCACCATCAAGTTGCTGGTGCAAAGCTCGCCGCTGGCCGGCTTCCAGTACCATGCCGGCACCGACTTGTGGGAGCGCCTGCGCGTCGGCGACGCCCTTGCGCTGATCCGCGAGCCGGAGAACCCCCACGACTTTCGCGCCGTGCGCGTTGAATGGCAGGGCGTCAAGCTTGGCTATCTGCCGCGTGCCGAAAACGAGGCGGTGGCCGCTGCGATGGATCGCGGCGAGCGCGTCGAGGGGCGTATCGCCGCGTTGCACGTGCATCGCAATCCGTGGCGGCGCCTGCGAATCGACGTATTCGTCGCGCTTTAATGGCTTTTTTCGCGACTGGGGCCGTGGCCTCCCAAACTAGAATCGACCGACCATGAATCTCGCACAACGCATCCAGGAACAGTTTCTCGACAGTCAGTCCGTCAAGCGGACGGCGCTTGACGCCATGTCCGCCGCCATCGAGGCGGCGATTCGCGCCATGGTGGCCAGCCTGTCGGCGGGCGGCAAGGTGATGGCCTGCGGCAATGGCGGCTCCGCCGCCGATTCGCAGCACTTCGCCGCCGAGCTGCTGAACCGCTTCGAGAAGGAGCGCGCGCCGCTGGCGGCCATCGCCCTGACGACGGACACCTCGACGCTCACCTCGATCGCCAACGACTATGCCTACGAACAGGTGTTCGCCAAGCAGGTCGCGGCGCTGGGCCGGCCCGGCGACGTGCTGCTGGCGATTTCCACCTCCGGCAACTCGCCCAACGTCAGGGCGGCCATCGATGCCGCCCATGCGCGCGGGGTGCGCGTGGTGGCGCTCACCGGCAAGGGCGGGGGAACCATCGCCGGCCAGTTGGCGTCCGACGATATCCATCTTTGCGTTCCCGCCGATCGCACCGCACGCATCCAGGAGGTCCATCTGCTGACCATCCATTGCCTGTGCGACGGCATCGACGCGCTCATTCTCGGAGAAACGACATGATGAAATCCCGCCGCAACCTGCTCGTGCTGGTCGCCCTCGTGCCCTGGCTGGCCGGCTGTTTTCCGGCTGCCGTGGTCGGCGTCGGTACCGGCGCGCTGGTGTATGCCGACCGGCGTCCGACCGAAACCGTGCTGACCGACGAGGGCATCGAGATTCGTGCCGCCAACCGCGTGCGCGAAACCTTCGGCAACCGTGTCCATGTGAATGTCACCAGCTACAACCGCACCCTGCTCCTGACCGGCGAGGTGCCCGATGCCGCCACGCAGGCCCAGGTCGGCAAGATCGTCGGCGAGGTGCCGAACGTCAAGGCGATCAGCAACGAGCTGGCCGTGCTGGGCACCAGTTCGCTCACCAGCCGCAGCAACGACGTGCTGATCACTTCGCGGGTGAAGGCGCGCTTCATCGATGCCAACCAGTTTTCCGCCAACCACATCAAGGTGGTCACCGAGCGCGGCATCGTCTATCTGCTCGGCCTGGTCACCCAGCGCGAGGCGGCGGCGGCGGTCGAGATCGCCCGCACCACCGGCGGCGTGCAGAAAGTGGTGCGCGTCATGGAAATCATCAGCGAGGACGAGGCGCGTCGCCTCGATCCCAAGCCCGCTGCCGGCAACGCGCCGGCAAAGCCGGCCTCGTGAGTTACCCGCCGCCGGTTTTCGAAGGCAAGATCTGCCCGCCGGCCGAACTGCCGGCGCGCCTCGCCGCCTTGCCGCGCCCGCTGGTGTTCACCAACGGCTGCTTCGACATCCTGCATCGCGGTCACGCCACGTATCTCGCCCAGGCGCGCGCGCTCGGCGCGAGCCTGCTCGTCGCAGCCAATTCCGATGCCTCGGTGCGGCGTCTCGGCAAGGGCGACGACCGGCCGGTGAATATCCTCGCCGACCGCATGGCGGTGCTGGCCGCGCTCGAAAGCGTCGCGCTGGTCACCTGGTTCGACGAGGACACGCCGCTCGCGCGCATTCTCGATTGCCGACCCGACGTGCTCGTCAAGGGCGGCGACTGGCCGCCGGAAAAAATCGTCGGCGCCGCCGAGGTCACCGCCTGGGGCGGCGCGGTGCATTCGATCCCCTTCATTCACGAACGCTCGACAACGGCGCTGCTGGCGAAGATCAGGGCGTTGTGACGCTGTGATCGACCGCCTTGCGCACCAGGCCGATGTGCACGCGCAGCGTGTAGATCATGTCGGTGAAGGCCAGCGGCATCGCCAGGTGGTTGACGTCATCCTCGATGGCGTCGATACGCGCGTGCCATTGCGCGCGCGAATGGCGGGATGGATCGGTCTCCAGGTCGGCCTCGATGAACTTCAGCTCGCCGTAGCGCCGGTAGATGCGCGAGCGGATGCGCCAGCTGTAAAGCCCCGGTGCGATGCGCAGCAGCGGAATCATGATTGCCACGAGCGGGATCAGCATCACCATCATGCGATCGACCAGGGTGGCCGCCCAGAACGGCAGGTAGCGCTGTAGCCAGGGCTTGCCCGAGGTGTAGTAGCGCTGCGCCTCCGCAGAGAGTGGGAAATCGTTGCCATCGACGCGCAGCGGTTGGGGAAACTCGCCGGGCCGCTGGAAGATGCCCGGCCCGCCATGGGCTTCGGCGAGTGCTTGCATCAGCAGGTCGATCAAGGCCGGATGCGTGCCGGCGCGTACCGCCAGCGTGGCAGTGGCGGCCAGCAACTGGATATCTTGGCCGGGCAGGTCGGCGGCGACGTCGATGGCGCCGCGCGGCAAGACGAGATGCGCAAGATGCGGGAAGCGGCGCGTGTAGGCCTCGGCGTGTTCCAGGCTCATCAGCCGCAGGCCGGGGGTATGCAGCAGCGTCCACACGGTGGCCGATTCCGTGGGGCCGACGACGAAGGCGGCATCGATTTCCCGCCTTGCGAAGGCTGCCGCGAGATCGAGCCCGCCGACGTCGAAGATCCGCGTGTTGGTAGCGTCGATGCGGTTGGCGAGAAGCAGTTCTTCGGCCAGATGGCGCGTGCCGCTGCCCGGTGCACCAATGGCGACGCGCTTGCCGCGCAGGTCGGCGATGCGTGCGAAGCCGCCGCCGCGCGGCGCCGCGTCGGCGCGGTAGAAGATCCAGAGCGGCTCGGGGTAGGTCGCGCCGAGCGAATAGATCGCGTCGTCTTCCCGCAGGCGCACCGTGCCGCTCTGGATGAAGGCGGCGTCGACCTGCCGGGACGGGTCGCGCAGCCAGGCGAGGTTCTCCGTCGAGCCGGCGGAGGGCAGGTCGACCAGGCGGATGCCGTGACGTGCCAGCACTTCCTTGTAGACTGCCCCGAAGCGCTGATAGGCGCCGCCGGGGCCCCCGGTGGCGAGCGTCAGGGTGTCCGGCGGCGCGGGCTGGATGAAACGCGAGGCGAGCCAGAAGCCCGCGATGATGAGCACGAGCAGCGGCAGGCCGACGACCAGTAGGTCGCGTGGCGAGTACTCGCGCAGCCGGCGCGGCAGGCGCCGTTTTTTCATCGTCTAGAAGGGGATATCGTCTTCGACATCCGCGAAGCCGCCGCTGTTTTGCGGTGGCGGGCGGTTGGCCGGGGCGGGGCGGCCGCCGCCGTTCTCGCGTGGCGTGTCGTTGCCGCCCATGCCTTCACGCGAGCCGAGCATCTTCATCTCGCTGGCGACGATTTCGGTGGTGTAGCGATCCTGGCCGTCCTGGCCCTGCCATTTGCGCGTTTTCAGGCTGCCCTCGATATACACCTGGCGGCCCTTCTTCAGGTACTGGCCGGCGATTTCCGCCAGCTTGCCGAAGAACACCACGCGGTGCCACTCCGTGGCTTCCTTCTTCTCGCCGCTCGCCTTGTCCTTCCAGGTGTCCGTGGTGGCCACGGTGATGTTGACGACGGCGTCCCCGCTTGGCGCGTAGCGCGTTTCCGGATCCTTGCCGAGGTTGCCCACCAGAATCACTTTATTGACCGATGCCATGAGTTTTCCTCCCTAATGTGTCGATGGTCGGGGCGGCAACGCGACGCGCACCGCCAGCGCGAGCCAGATGATACCCGCAATGGCGCAAAACATATGCACATAGAATATGCCGTGGTGCTTTGCCAGCCAGCCGCCCAGCACCCCGCCGAGAAACAGCCCGAGCGACTGCGTCGTATTGTAGATGCCGAGCGCGGCGCCGCGTGCGCTGCCGGGGGCGAGGCGCGAGATCAGCGAAGGTTGCAGTGCTTCCAGGATGTTGAAGGCGACGAAGAACAGCAACAACCACAGGCCGATCACCCAGGCGCCGTCGGCGAACAGCGCCAGTCCGGCCTGCACCAGCACCAGCAGCGTGACGGCGCCGGCATAGACGGGGCGCACCTTGCCGTGCCGTTCGGCGGCGATGATGGCGGGGATCATCACCGCGAAGGAGACCAGCACGGTCGGCAGGTAGATTTTCCAGTGTGCGCCTGCGGCCAGATCGTTCGCGACGAGCGCGCCGGGCACGACCACCCACAGCGCCGTCTGCATCAGGTGCAGCGTGAAGACGCCGAAGTTCAGGCGCGCCAGACGCGCGTCGCACAGCACGGTGGCGAAGGGTGCGCGTGCCTGCGGCGCCAAAGTCGGCTGTGGCGGCACGGCGACGAACAGCAGCACGATGGCGGCGAGCGCCAGCGCGCCGATCAGGACGAACAGGCCGGAGAGGCCCAGCAGGGCGGCGAGCGGCGGCGCGATGACCAGCGAGCCCGCGAAGACCAGGCCGATCGAGGCGCCGATCATCGCCATCACCTTGGTGCGGTGCTGCTCGCGCGTGAGATCCGTCGCCAGCGCGGTGACGGCCGCCGAGATGGCGCCGGCGCCTTGCAGCACGCGGCCGACGATCATCCAGTAGATGTCCGGCGCGGCGGCGGCGAGAAAGCTGCCGGCGGCGAAGACCAGCAGGCCGGCGACGATGACCGGCTTGCGGCCCCAGCGGTCGGAGGCCATGCCGAAGGGAATCTGCAGGAAGGCTTGCGTCAGGCCGTAGGCGCCGAGGGCGAAACCGACCAGCAGCAGGTCGTCGCCGCCGGGCAAGTCGCTTGCCATCACGGCGAACACCGGCAGCACGAGGAACAGGCCGAGCATGCGCAGGCCGAAGATGGCGGCCAGCGCGGCGCCCGAGCGTCGCTCGGCGGGGGTCATCGGGTCGGGAATGGGCGAGAGCATGGCGCGGGCGTCAGTGGATCTCGCGCGTTTCGAGGAAGGTGATGTCCGGATGGCGTTCCTGCGCCATTTGCAGATTGACGCGGTTCGGGGCGAGATAGACATAGTCGCCGGCGCCGTCCTTCGCCAGGTTGGCTTCCGCGCGATCGAGCAGGGCTTTCATGTCGGCGTCCGAGCCGCGCAGCCAGCGCGCCGTGGCGACATTCACCGGCTCGAAGAAGCAATCGACGCCGTATTCGAACTCCAGCCGATGGGCGACGACATCGAACTGCAGCGTGCCGACCGCGCCGAGGATCAGGTCGTTGCCAAAGAGCGGCTTGAACAACTGCGTCGCGCCTTCCTCGGCCAGTTGCTGCAAGCCTTTCTGCAAGGCTTTCATCTTCATCGGGTTCCTGATCTGCGCGCGGCGGAAGTGTTCCGGCGCGAAGCAGGGGATGCCGGTGAACTTGAGGTCCTCGCCCTCGGTGAAGCTGTCGCCGAGCACCACCGTGCCGTGGTTGGGGATGCCGAGGATGTCGCCCGGCCAGGCTTCGTCGGTGGTGCTCCTGTCCTGCGCCATGAAGGTGATGGCGTTGTTCACCGCCAGCGTCTTGCCGGTCGACAACTGCTTGAGTTTGATGCCGCGCGTGTAGTGGCCGGAACAGACGCGCACGAAGGCGATGCGGTCGCGGTGCTTGGGGTCCATGTTGGCCTGGATCTTGAACACGAAGCCGGAGAACTTCGGTTCCAGTGGCTCGACCTGGCGGGTTTCTGCGGGGCGGTGCTGCGGCGGCGGCGAGAGGTCGACGATGGCGTCGAGCAAGCTCTGCACGCCGAAGTTGTTGATCGCCGAGCCGAAGAACACCGGCGTCTGCCTGCCGGCCAGAAAGGCATCCTTGTCGAAGCTGTGCGAGGCGCCTTTCACCAGTTCGACTTCGGCGCGTAGCTCTGCTGCCTGATAGCCGAGGAGTTCGTCGAGTTCCGGGTTGTCGAGCCGATCGATGGTGCGCGAGGTGCCTTTCTCGGCTTGCGGGTCGAAGAAATAGACGCAGTCGTCGTAGAGGTCATACACGCCACGGAAGCCCTTGCCCATGCCGATCGGCCAGGTCATCGGCGCACACTGGATCTTCAGCACGTCCTCGATCTCGTCGAGCAGGTCGATCGGCGCGCGGCCCTCGCGGTCGAGCTTGTTGATGAAGGTGATGATCGGCGTGGCGCGCAGGCGGCAGACGTTCAAGAGCTTGATCGTCTGTGCCTCGACGCCGTTCACCGAGTCGATCACCATGGTCGCCGAGTCGACGGCGGTGAGCGTGCGATAGGTATCCTCGGAAAAATCCTCGTGGCCCGGCGTATCGAGCAGATTGATGATGCATTCGCGGTAGGGAAACTGCATCACCGAGCTGGTGACCGAGATGCCGCGCTGCTTTTCCAGCTCCATCCAGTCCGAGGTGGCGTGACGGGCGGCCTTCCTGGCGCGCACCTCGCCAGCGACCTGGATCGCGCCGCCGAACCACAGCAGTTTTTCCGTCAGCGTGGTCTTGCCCGCGTCGGGGTGGGAGATGATGGCGAAGGTGCGGCGGCGGGCGATTTCGTGGGCGAGCTTGGACACGGGAGAGGCGAGGAGGGCGTAAAGGGGAAAAGGCGCGGATTATAGAGGCCCGCCCCCGACGGACGCCGGTTCGCCGAAGGGCGCGCGCAGGACGCCCTCGATGCTCGCGAAGCTTTGCTCGAGTTCCGCCGACAAGCGCGCCGCGTCGTTCCAGTCGCCGGCGACGGCGGCCTTTTCGAGTCGCGCGGCGATGCCCGCCATCGCATCGATGCCGAGATTGCCGCTGGCGCCCTTGGCTTCGTGCGCCAGGGTCTTGACGGCGCCGCTGTCGCGCCTCGTGATCGCCTGGCGCATCTTTTCCAGCAGGGCGACGGTACTCGAGCGGAAAATCTCGAGCAGTTCGCAAATCATTTCCGGATCGTCGCCGAGGCAGTCCTGGAGCCGCCGGATGTCGAGCGTCGCCGGTGGTGCGGCGGCGGGCGGGACGGCGGGGGGCGCCGGGTCGGCGGGTTTCGTCCAGCGCTCGAGCATTTGCGACAGATCCTCGGGTTTGAAGGGCTTGCTCAGATAGTCGTCCATGCCGGCCGCCAGGCAACGTTCGCGGTCGCCCTGCATCGCGTTGGCGGTCATGGCGATGATCGGGATGCGCCGTCCGGATTCGCGTTCCGCCCGGCGGATCGTTTCCGTGGCTTCGAAGCCGTCCATCACCGGCATCTGGCAATCCATGAGAATGGCGGCGTAGGGCAGCGAGACGGCGGCATCCACCGCTTCCCGGCCGTTCTCGACGACATGCACGGCATAACCGAGCTTGGCGAGCTGGATGGTCGCCACCTTGCGGTTGGTGAGGTTGTCTTCGGCGAGCAGCAGCAGGCGGCCGCTTTCCAGCGCGCCGCGCAGATCGACCGGCGGAGGCGTTTCGCGCGGCGGAACGACCGGCGGAACCGCATCGACGGTCGGCGCGAGATCCATCAGTGTGTCGAAGAGTTGGGAGCGTCGCACCGGTTTCACCAGGCAGACGGCGAAACCGGCGGCGCGCGCCTGCTGGAACAGGTCGCGTCGGTCGTAGGCGGTGAGCAGGACGAGGCGCGGCAGCGCGCCCGTCGCCTCGGTGGCGAGACGGCGGGCGAGGGCGAGGCCGTTCATGCCCGGCATTTCGTAGTCGAGCAGCAGCACGTCGTAGGGTTCGCCCTCGGCCTGTGCGGCGGCGATCAGGCGCAGGGCGCTGTCGGCGTTGTCGGCGGTATCGCCGCGCATGCCCCAGGAGTTGAAATAGCGCTGCAGGACGTCGCGATCAAGCGCACTGTCATCCACGGCGAGCACGCGCAGGTCGTGCGGGTCGGGCGGCGGCGCCGTCCGCGGGTGCTCGGCGGTTTCGGCCCGGCGCAGCGGCAGCCTGAACCAGAAGGTCGAACCGCTGCCTTCCGTGCTGGCGACGCCGATGGTGCCGCCCATCAGTTCGACGATCTGCTTGCTGATCGCCAGGCCGAGCCCGGTGCCGCCGAACTTGCGCGTCATCGAGCCGTCGGCCTGGGAGAAGGACTGGAACAGGCGTTTTTGCGCCTGGGGAGAAATGCCGATGCCGGTGTCGCGCACTTCGAAACGCACCTGCGCACCGTCGGCACCCTCTTCGCTCTGGACGAGCACCTCGATGCCGCCTTGCAGGGTGAATTTGACGGCATTGCCGATCAGGTTCAGCAGCACCTGGCGCAAACGCGCCGGGTCGCCGCGCAGGCGGGCCGGCAAGGCCGGATCGACGAAGCTCATGAGGGCGAGCCCTTTTTCGCGGGTCTTGGCGGCGAGCAATTCGACGGCGCCCTCGACGACGGTGATCAGGGCGAAATCCGTGTCCTCGAGTTCGAGTTTGCCGGCCTCGATCTTCGAAAAATCGAGAATGTCGTTGATCACCGTCAGCAGGGATTGTGCCGATTCGCGCACCACGAGGGCGAAGTCGCGCTGCTCCTGCGTGAGCGGCGTGTCGAGCAACAGGTCGGTCATGCCGACGATGCCGTTCATCGGTGTGCGGATCTCGTGGCTCATGTTGGCGAGGAAGGCCGATTTGACGCGCACGTTTTCCAGGGCCTGGTCGCGCGCGTCGCTCAGGATGCTTTCCAGTTCCTTGCGCTGGCTGATGTCGGTCAGCGTCGCGATGAAGTGGCCGTTACGGCCCTGTTCGCCGGGCACCGGCGCGTAGCGCACCTCGGCGATGAAGGGCGTGCCATCCTTGCGGACATAGTCCATCTCGATCACCAGGTGCTCGCCGGCGCGCAGCGCCTCGGTCAGGCGGCGCACCTTGGCGGCGTCGCAGTCGGGGGCCCGCAGGATGCCGGTCCGCTGGCCGATGACCTCGTCCTCGACGTAGCCGGTCAGGTGGTTGAAGGCGGGATTGACGAACCGGATGGTCGGCCCGTCCTCGGTGGGATCGGCATCCGTGATCAGAATGGCCTGGTTCGCCTCGCGGATGGCGGCATGCTGCAGGCGGATCAGCGCTTCGGCTTCCTTGCGCGTGCCGATGTCCTGGAAGGACACCAGGGAGCCGACCACCTGCTCGCCGTGATGGAGCGGGCTCGAGCGGAAGGCGATCTGCACGAACCTGCCGTCGCGACGGACGAAGTGCTCCTCCCCTTCGAGGCGGATGCCCCCGCGCAGCACGGTCATCAGGGGGCATTCGGCGCGCGGGTAATGCCTGCCGTCCGGGTAGCTGTGGTGCAGCACCTCGTGGGCATTGCGGCCGATGAGATCCTCGCTGCGCCAGCCGAGCACGCCTTCCGCCGATTTGTTGAGGAAGGTGATGGTGCCGTTCATGTCGGTTGCATAGACGGCGTCGCTCAGGGTGTCGAGCATGATGGCGCTTTCCGCCTGCTTGCGGGCGACCTCGTCGCGCGCCGCCCTTTCCTGGGCGAGCACGTCGTCGAGGCGGCGCAGGTAGAGTATGCCGATGCTGCCGCCGAGGGCCACCAGCAGGACGATCAGCAGCGCTTCCATCTGCTTGAGGCGGTCGCGCTGGGCCTGCAGTTCGAGTTCGAGCTTGCGCAGGCGCTGGTCGCTTTCGAAGAAAAGCCGGTTGGCATTTTCGTTGAGACGTTCGAAGAAGGGCGGTATCTGCTTGAGCAGCAGGGCGATCTCGTCCTCGATGCGCAGGAAGGCCGCCTGATCCTGGCGTTCCAGCGCCTGCCAGCGCACCATCAGCAGCTTCTCGAGCGCACCGATGCGCGGCGCGATGGCATCGAGGTGCGGCAGGATCTCGATCTGCTCCATGATCAGGCGGGCTTCGTCGGCGTTCGTCCGGTACTCCACCTGGCGCGTGGTTTCCTCGAAACCCTCGACGTTCAGCCGCAATTCGCGCGTCGACACGCCGCCTTCGCCGAGCACCTTCAGGTCGTGGGCGAGTTTTTCCAGCCGCGCGTCGATGCCGAGCTTGATGCGGCGAAAGCCGCCCTCGTTTTGGGTGGTCGCCATGCGGTAGATGTCTTTTTCCACCTGCTCGATGCCGCGGAGAATTTCCTCACCAACGAACAGCCGCGCCCGTTCGTTGGCATCGCGGGCGCGCAGATCGCTCTCGAAGCCGTCAAACAGCGCTCGCACGCCGAACACGAGCGTCAGCGCGACGAGGAAGACCAGCGTGACCCAGCGCAACGACATGCTCAGCGGCCGACCGGCGTCTTGTTGTCGAGGAAGCCGTGCTTGCGGAAGATGGCCTGCCCTTCCTCGCCGGCCGCGAAATCCATGAAGCGCCGGGCGAGTTCGGGCTGGCGCGAGCTTTTCAGGCGAATCAGCAGCAGCGGCTGGGGTTGCGCGATGTCGCGCGGCAGGTCGATGATGTCGACGTGCGGCGCGTTGTCGGCGAAGAAGCCGACGGCACGCCAGTTCAGGGTGATGTCGGCTTCCTTCTTGCGCATCGACAGCATCAGGCTGCGCGAATCCGGGGCGAGAAAGGCAGCGGAGCGCACCACCTGCGGATAGATGCCGAGGCGGTCGAGCAGGGTCTTGGTCATCTGGCCGACGCTGCCGGATTCGGCGTTGCCGATGATCATGACCAGATCCTTGCGCAACAGTTCGCGCAGCTCGGGCTTCACCTGCTTCGGATTGCCCTTTTGCACCATCAGTGCGATCTGGTTGTAGCCGACGGTGACCTGTTCGCCGAGCAGACCTTCGGCGAAGTGCTTGTCGCGGTAGGCCGGTTCGCCGGGCAGGTACCAGTCGCCGACGCCGCTTTTCTTCGCCGACTGGTAAAGGTCTTCCGAACCGCCCTGGGCGACGGCGATCTTCACCTTTTCGCGTTGCTCGAAGGCGCGGGCGATCTCGGTCATCGGCCGCACCATCGTGATGCCGCAGTAAAGGAGCATTTCCTGGGGTGCCGGCTGGGCGGAAAGCGGGGCGGCGGGCAGGAGGAAGAGAAGGGAGAGAAAGGCGACGAATCCGGCACGAAGTCTGGCGGCGCGGTGCGGCATGGCAATCTCCTCGATCAGGGGGATATGGCCCGTAAGTGAGGACCGGATTCTAGTCGCAAAGCCGCGGCCGGCAGGCAAAAGTCGGTGCGGGCGGGACGGCGGACGCAGGGCTGCGGTGCGGCGTCAGTCCTCGTCGTCGCGGAGCAGTTCGCGCAGGCGCGCGGCGCAGGCATCGGCCGGTTCCGGCTTGCCGAACAGGTAGCCCTGCAGCAGGTCGCAGCGGTGGATGTCGGAGAGAAAATGACGCTGCGCCTCCGTTTCGACGCCCTCGGCGACGACTTTCAGGCCGAGACTGTGGGCAAGCGCCACGGTGGCGGCCGAGATGGCGGCATCGTTGGCGTCGGTTTCGATGTCGCGCACGAAGCTGCGATCGAGCTTGAGCGTCTGGATCGGCAGGTTCTTGAGGTAGGCGAGGGAAGAGTAACCGGTACCGAAGTCGTCGATCGCCAGGCGGACGCCAAGAGCGCGCAGTTCCCGCAGTTGTCCGATCGCGCGCTCGGGGTCGGTCATCGCCGTCGATTCGGTGATCTCCAGTTCCAGTGCGTCCGCGTAGATGCGATGGCGCGCCATGGTGGCGCGTACCAGTTCCACCAGTTGCGGCGAGCGCAGCTGGTGGGCGGACAGGTTGACCGCCATGGTGATGCCTTCCAGCCCGGCCGCCTGCCAGGCGGCAAGCTGGCGACAGGCCTCGTCGAGCACCCAGGCGCCGAGCGCCTCGATCAGGCCGCTTTCCTCGGCGACCGGCACGAAATCGAGCGGCGAAACCAGACCGCGTTCGGGGTGGCGCCAGCGCACCAGCGCCTCCACCCCGCAGGCCATGCCGGTCGTGGTGCAAATCTGGGGCTGGTAGTGCAACTCGAACTGGTTGGCGGCCAGAGCGTTGCGCAGGTCGCGTTCGAGCGCGAGGCGCAGGCTGGCGGCGGAGTTCATCTCGGCCGTGAAATACTGGGCGTTGTTGCGTCCCTGTTCCTTGGCGTGGTACATCGCCGCGTCGGCGTTCTTCATCAGGGTGGCGATGTCATCGCCATCGACCGGATACAGGCTGATGCCGATGCTCGGGCTGGAGTGCAGCACGTGCCCCTCGATTTCGTAGGGCTGGGCCAGGTGGTTGAGGATCTTGCCGGCGACGGTGGTGGCGACCATGTTGTCTTCGCCCAGGCCGGTCAGCACGACGACGAATTCGTCGCCGCCGAGACGCGCGACGATGTCGGACTGGCGCACGCAGCTTTTCAGGCGTTGCGCCACTTCGATGAGCAGCAGGTCGCCGACGTGGTGGCCGAGCGTGTCGTTGATCAGCTTGAAGCGATCCATGTCGATGAACATCAGCGCGATCCGGCGTCCGCCACGCTGCGCCTCGGCGATCGCCTGATCGAGGGCGACGGTCAGGTGCAAGCGGTTGGGCAGGCCGGTGAGCGTGTCGTGATGGGCGAGGTGACGGATGTTTTCCTCGGCGGCCTTGAGGTTGCTGATGTCCGAGAAGCTGGCGATGTAGTACTCGATTTCCTCGTGGGCGTTCTTGACGGTGGAGATCGTCAGCAGCTTGGGGTAAACGTCGCCGCTCTTGGCGCGATCCCACATTTCGCCGCGCCACAGGCCGTGCTCGCGGATCGCTTGCCACATGGCGCGATAGTCCTCCGGGGAATTGCGGCCGGATGCGAGCAGGCGGGGATTCTGGCCGCGCACCTCTTCAATGGTGTAGCCGGTCTGGTGCGTGAATGCGGGGTTGATCTCGATGATGCGATTTTCGCGGTCGGTGATCATGATCGCTTCGCCGCTGTGTTCGAAGACGTGCGCGGCAAGGCGCAGCTGGCGCTCGGTGCGCTTCCTGGCCAGCAGGTTCTTCACGCGCGCGCGCAGCACCGTGGTGACCACGGGTTTGGTGAGGTAGTCGTCGGCACCGAAGTCGAGGCCGTCGAGCTGGCTTTGTTCCGACGTGTCGGCGGAAACGAAGATCACCGGCGTGTCGAGGGTGGCGTGGTCGGCGCGCAGGCGGCGCAGCACCTCGATGCCGCTCATGCCGGGCATCATCACGTCGAGCAGCACCAGGTCCGGCCGGTCGTCGCGCGCCATCAGCTCGAGCGCGGCCGGCCCGCTGGTCGCCGTTTTCAGGCGGTAGTCGGCCTTCAGCGCGGCGGCCAGCACATGCAGGTTGGCCGGCATGTCGTCGACGAGCAGCAGCAAGGATTTTTCCTGCGCGGATTCCGCGAGGGCGCCCTGGGCGAGTGCGGGAGACGGGTTCATGCGAGATAGTCGGAGGGAATGCCGAATTGTGCCGCAATCTGGGCGAGCGTGGCGAGCGCGCCATCGTGGTCGAAGTCGTCGATCTGGCGCAAAAGGTGGGCGAACGGCGCGCCGGGAAGGCCGGTGCGTGCCAGTGCGGCGAGCGCCTGCATGGCGTCGTCCGGGACCAGTTCGCGTTCTTCCAGATAGGGCCGCAGGCGTTCGATCAGTGTGGCAATGGCGGCAGCGTCGGGTACGACGGTGTGGCCGTCGGGGCTGGCGGTTGCCAGCGCGGCAATCGCCTGTCTGGCTTCTGCGATCTTCAAGGCCAGTGCATCCGGCGGCGGCGTTTTGCCGGCGCGGACGTCGGACTCCAGCAGGCGGACCGTTTCCGCCAGGGCGGTCATGCCCAGGTTGTTGGCGACGCCCTTGAGGGTGTGGAGTTTGCCGGCTGCCTCATGCAGGTCGCCTTGCCTCAGGTGGGCCGCGAGTTGGTCGGCGAAGTCGGCGTGGGTCTGGGCGAAGTCGGTCAGCAGGCGTTCGAGCAGGGCACGATCACCGCCGACGCGACGCAGGGCGGCCGGCAGGTCGAATTCGGGCAGATCGGGCAGGGGCGCGGTCGCGATTTCGGTCAGGGCCGCCGCCGGCAAGGGCGCCGCGCTCGCCTTCAGGTAGTTGCCCAGCACGCGAATCAGTTCGTCCGGATCGACCGGTTTCGGGACGAAGTCATCCATGCCGGCAGCATGGCAGCGCTCGCGATCCTCTTCCATGACAGCGGCGGTCATGGCGATGATCGGCACGCGGTTGCCGCGGGGCAGCGCGCGGATGCGGCGCGTGGCTTCGAGGCCGTCCATCACGGGCATGTGCAGGTCCATGAAAATCGCATCGAAATCGGCGTGGCCGGCCATCGCCAGGGCCTCGCTGCCATTGTCGGCGAGGGTGACGACGATGCCCAGTTTCTCGAGGAAACCGGCCGCCACCTGCTGGTTGTAGTGGTTGTCCTCGGCGACGAGAACGCGTGCGCCGCCAAAGTGCCATCCCGCCAGCGCCGACTTCTGGCGCAGCTGGCTGGAGCGCTCGGCGGGCTGGACGCGACTGCCCATCAGGGCGTCGAACAGCATGGAGGGCGTGACCGGCTTGGTGAGAATGCCGTCGAGTTGCAGTTCGCCGGCTGCCTGGATCAATTTGTCGCGGTCGGGCGCCGTGACCATCATCACCTTGAAGGCGGAGCCGTACGCGGCCGGTTCGGCGACCATGCGGCGCGCGATCTCGATGCCGTCGAGGTCCGGCATCCGCCAGTCGAGCAGTATGATGCCATAGCCATCCTTGCCGGCCCGGGCAGACCGGATCATCTCCAGCGCGACGTGTCCATCCGCCGCGGTGTCGTACTCGACCCCCCAGGCGGCGAGCAGGCGGCCGAGAATGTCGCGCGCGCTGGCCTGGTCGTCCACCACCAGCACCTTCATTCCGGCGATTTCCTGCAGGCGAAGGTGCGAAGCCGCCTGGTTCGAGCGGGTGACCTCGATGGTGAAGGTGAAGGTGGCGCCGTGGCCGGCTTCGCCGGAAGCGGCGATCTCGCCGCCCATCAGGGTGACGAGGCGATGGCAGATGGCCAGCCCGAGGCCGGTGCCGCCGTACTTGCGGGTGATGCTGCCGTCGCCCTGGGTGAAAGGTTTGAACAGGTGCCGGGCCAGTTCGGGGCGAATGCCGATGCCGGTGTCGCGCACCGCAAAGCGCAGGCTCAGGCGGTCGTCGCGGCCCGTCGCGCCGGCGAGAGATTCCGCCACGATGTGGATCGTGCCGCGCTCGGTGAACTTGAGGGCGTTGCCGACCAGGTTGGCCAGCACCTGGTGCAGGCGCAGCGGATCGCCGACGACCTCGGCCGGCATGTCGGGCGAAATGTCGAAGAACAGGTCGATGCCCTTTTCGGCCAGCCGTGCCGAGAACAGGTCGCCGACTTCGCGCAGCACCTTCTCGACGGAGAATGCGGTCTGGTCGATATCGAGGCGGCCGGCCTCGATCTTCGAATAGTCGAGGATGTCGTTGAGAATGCCGAGCAGGGCGCGGCCGGAACTGAGCGCCTTGCCGAGAAACTCGCGCTGGCGGGCTTCCAGCGGGGTATCGAGCACGAGTTGCGTGAGGCCGAGGATCGCGTTCATCGGCGTGCGGATCTCGTGGCTCATGTTGGCGAGGAACTCGCTCTTGGCGCGGTTGGCCGCCTCGGCGGCTTCCTTGGACTGGTAGATCTCGGTGACGTCGATGCGAAAACCGACGATGTGGCCGCTGGGCGTGCGTCCTTCGCGGAGGCGTATCCAGCGTCCGTCGTCGAGTTTCTGGATCATTTCGCCGTCCTCGCTGCGGTGGGCCGCGAGTCGCTCGGCGATCCACTCTTCCTCGCGGCCGGCGGCCTGGGGATACTGGCCGCGTTCGACGCCGTAGCGGATGATGTCCTCGAAGCGCGCGCCCGGTCGCATGGCCGGCGCCGACAGACGGTAGATGTCGAGGTATTTGTCGTTGCACAGTACCAGGCGGTCGTCCGGATCGTAAATCACGAAGCCCTCGCCGATCGTCGTGATCGCCGAGCGCAGCAGTTCCTCGCTTTCCTTGAGTCGGGCCAGTGCCTGCTTGCTCTCGGTGATGTCGGCGATCACCCAGACGGTGCCCTGGGAAAGATCGTTGCCGTAGATGCAGCGTCCGCTGATGTGCATCCAGAAAATCGAGCCGTCCTTGCGCTTGACGCGCTGTTCGCGACGATGAATCTCGCCGCGGGCGAGCATCTCATACACTTTGCCGGCGAGCGCGTATTCGGCCTCGTCGAGATACCAGGCGCGCGTCGGCATGCCGATCATTTCGCCGGCCGCGTAGCCGAAGATCTCCTCCAGCCGGCGGTTGCATCTGACGACGACGCGATCCTTCACGAAAGCGATGCCGTTCGTGGCCGCCTCGAAGATCGCCAGTTGCTCGTCGACCCTGGCCCGCAGCGCCATTTCGGCTTCCCGTTGGGTGGTCACGTCTTGCACCGTGCCCGTCCCGCCGGCGAGCGTACCATCCGCGGTGAAGACCAGTTCGGCGCGTTCGCGCACCCACTTGAGTGCGCCGTCGACGACGATACGGTGCACGATGTCATAGGGCGCGCCCGCGAGTGCGGCTTGCCAGGCGGCGTCCACCGCCGCACGGTCATCCGGGTGGGTGCGGGCGAGGAAGTCTTCGTAGGCGAGAGGCGTGTCGTCGGATACGCCGAAGATGCGGAAGGTTTCGGCGGACCAATGAAGGCTGTTCGCGCGGATGTTCAGATGCCAGCTGCCGATGTGGGCGATCTGCTGGGCCTGGTTGAGCTGCTGCTCGCTTTCCGTCAGAGCCCGCGTGCGCTCGTGGATGCGTTCTTCGAGCTGCGCCTGTTCTTCCGCGAGGCGGTCGGCCATGCGGTTGAAGCTTTCCGCCAGTTCGTGGAACTCGTCGCAGCCGTCCGTCGGTGCGCGCTCGCGCAGGTTGCCGGCCGCGATGCGTTCCGTCGCGTTGGTGAGGCGCCGGATCGGCAGCACCAGGCTGCGGCCGAACAGCAAGGCCACGACGAAGGCAAGCAGCAGCATGACGAGAAGCAGGCTCTGGCTGTAGGCGCGCACGGCGTGGAGGGGAGCGAAGGCTTCGTCGATATCCATTTTGACTACCATGCTCCAGCCCAGGGCCGGCAGATGGCGCCAGGCCGCGACCACCGGGCGGCCGACGTAGTCGTGGGTGATGCCGTGGCCGCGCTCGCCGTTCAGTCCGGCGCGCATCGGCGGCGGTGTATCCGCGATGGCGACGAGGCGCCGGAAAGCGGCGCTCTCGATATGGCGCAGCGGAGCGACGTAGAGCGCCTGGTCGCCCTGGCGTTGCGCCAGCACGGTTTCGCCGGTCTTGCCGAGGCCGGTCTGGTCGTGGGTGACGACGGTGAGCTTGTCCAGATTGAGTTGCAGGGCGAGCGTGCCGAGCAGATCGCCGTTGTCGATTACCGGGGAGACGAAGAAGATCGCCGGCCGGTTGCCGGAGGGTTCGTACAGGCTGGCGCGCGTAATCTGGTCGCGGCCCGTAGCGATGGCGTCGCGATGCGCGGCGGCGAGATACGTATCACGGTAGGGCCCGTCGTTCAGGTTGGTGCCGAGGTCGCTCTCGCGCAGCATGGAGAAGACGACGTTGCCGCGGGGGGCGACGAGCAGCAGATCGTGGAAGTCGGCCTCACGCAGCATGGCGGTGAAGAGATCGTGCAGGTCGACGGTCCGGTTCTGCACGATGATCGAGGTGACGATCTCTCCCGTTTTGATCGCCTTGCGCAAGGCCGCCCGGGGGACGGTCAGGCGCGACAGCATCTGGCTGTCCGCCATGCGTTCCCCGACGTAGGCCTCGATCTGTTCGGTTTTTTTGTCGGCGATGGAAGAGAGGGTCGTCAGTACGCCCGCCTGGAGCGTGCGTTCGAAAGCCTGCAGATGCAGCCACGACAGCCCCGCGAGCGGCAGGGGCGAGAGCAGCAGGAAGGCCAGGACGAGGCGCGTAACGATGCGTGGGGCAAACACGGTGACGCAGCAGGCGGGAAGGGTCGACGGGAGGGCGATTGTAGCCCCGTCGCCGTCCCGCCGTGGCCGACTTTCAGAGCAGTTCGGCGGTGTGCCGGGCGATCATCCATTCCTCGTTGGTGGGGATGACCAGGACGGCGATGCGGCTGTCGGCCGTGGAGATGCGCGTGGCTTTTGCGTCGTTGGCGGCACGGTCGAAACTCACGCCGAGCCAGCCGAGCGTGGTGCAGACCTTTTCGCGCACCGGCGCGGCATGCTCGCCGATGCCGCCGGTGAAGACGATCGCGTCGAGGCCGCCGAGCGCGGCGGCGAGCGAGCCGATCTCGCGGCGGATGCGGTAGCAGAACAGCGCGACGGCTTCGGCGGCTTCCGGCTTGTCGGAGGCGAGCAGTTCGCGCATGTCCTGGCTGATGCCGGAGACGCCGAGCAGCCCGGATTCCTTGTAGAGCAGCTTCGTCAGCGCCGGCGCATCCATCTGGTGATAGTCCATCAGGTAGAGGAGCACGCCGGGGTCGAGCGCGCCGGTGCGCGTGCCCATCATCAGGCCTTCGACGGCGGTGAAGCCCATCGTCGAGGCAACGCTTTTTCTTTGCTCCATCGCGCACATCGAGGCGCCGTTGCCCAGGTGCGCGACGATCACCTTGCCGTCGGCCCGCGCGCCGAGATGCTGCGGCAGCACGTCGGCGATGTACTCGTAGGAGGAGCCGTGGAAGCCGTAGCGGCGCACGCCCTCGGCCGTGTATTTGCGCGGCAGCGCGAAGAGTTGCGCGACGGGCGGCTGGCTGCGGTGGAAGGCGGTGTCGAAGCAGGCGACCTGCGGCACCTCGGGCAGGGCGGCGCGCATCGCGTCGATGCCAGCGAGATTGTGCGGCTGGTGCAACGGGGCAAGCGGCACGAACTGGCGCAGGGCGTCGATGCTGCGCTCGTCGAGGCGGATCGGCGCGGAAAAACGTTCGCCGCCATGCACGACGCGATGGCCGACGCCGACGATCTTCCAGCCGGCCTCGTGGGTTTGCAGCCAGTCGACGAGGAAGCCCATCGCCGCCTGGTGTTGCTGTTCGGCGGGGCCGGGCAAGTGCAGGTCGGTGTCGTCGATCACCGTGCCGTGGGCGTTTTTCGCCTTGAGATGGGGTTTGGCCCCGATGCCGTCGATCTGGCCGGACATGGCCGGCTGGGCGGGGATGGTCTTGCCGTCCGGGAACAGCGCGAACTTGATCGAGGAGGAGCCGGCGTTGAGGATGAGCAGGGCGTCAGACATTGTCGGCTCCCGCAAGCTTGGCGCGACGGGCGTGGGCGAGCACCACGGCGATGGCGGTGGAGGCCGTGCGCGTTTGCGCCGAATCGGCGCGCGAGGTCAGCACGATCGGCACGCGCGCGCCGAGCACGATGCCCGCGCCGAGCGCGTCGGCGAGGTATTCGAGCTGCTTGGCCAGCATGTTGCCCGACTCGATGTCCGGCACGAGCAGGATGTCGGCCTGGCCGGCGACCGGCGACTTGATGCCCTTGGTGCGCGCGGCGACGACCGAGATGGCGTTGTCGAAGGCGAGCGGGCCGTCGAGCACGCCGCCCCTGATCTGGCCGCGGTCGGCCATCTTGCACAGCGCGGCGGCATCGAGCGTCGCCTGCATCTTGGGGTTTACCGTCTCGACGGCGGCGAGGATGGCGATCTTGGGATCCTTGATTTTCAGGCTGAGTGCCAGGTCGATGGCGTTTTGCACGATGTCGATCTTGGTGACGAGATCGGGCGCGACGTTGATCGCCGCGTCGGTGATGAGAAGCGGGCGCGGGTAGGTCGGCACGTCCATCATGAAGACATGGCTGATGCGCCGCTCGGTGCGCAGGCCGGTGGCCTTGTCGACCACCTCGCCCATCAGTTCGTCGGTGTGCAGGCTGCCCTTCATCAGGGCCTCGACGGTGCCTTCGCGGGCCAGCGCCACGCCCGACTCGGCGGCGGCGTGGCTGTGCGGCACGTTGAGGAACTGGCAGCCGTACAGGTCGAGACGCAGTTCCTCGGCGAGCGCGCGGATCTTCTCTTCCGGGCCGACCAGCGTCGGGTCGATCAGGCCGCGGTCGCGGGCGAGCAGCGCGCCCTTGAGCGACTCGGCGTCGCAGGGATGCACCACCGCCATGGAGACGGGCGCCAGCCCGGCGGTGATTTCCAGCAGGTGCTCGTAGCGCGAGGTCTTGGTGGCGGCGAGGCGCAGCTCCGGCAGGGCGGCCTTGGGACGCTTGACCTTCTCGGTCGGTGCGACCACTTCGGCCGTGCCGTGGATGACGCGCTCCTTGTCCTGGTTGACGCACTCGCAATCGAAAATGATGTGGTGGTTGTGGTCGAACTTGCGCTGGCAGGTGACCGTGATCGTCAGCGTGTCGCCGATGCGGATGGTGCGGGCGAAGTGCAGGCTCTGGTCGATATAGACGGTGCCCGGGCCGGGGAACTGGGTGCCGAGGACGTTCGAGAACAGCATGCCGCCCCACATGCCGTGGGCCACCACCTCGCGAAACTGCGAGGAGCGCGCGTATTCCGGGTCGACGTGCGTCGGGTTCATGTCGCCGGAGATGATGGCGAACATCTGGATGTCCTCGGGACGCAGCGTGCGCACCAGCGTGGCGCTGTCGCCCACCCGGATCTCGCCGTAGGTGCGGTTTTCGATGTAGTCGAGCAGGTCGGATGAGTTCATGAACTGTTCCCGTTGCGTGGATGGCCCGTTTTTACCAGAGAAATGCTGCAATGCAGTAATGCGCGGCGTGTCACCGGGGCCGACTTTCACGCGGGATGCTGGCGATAGAACAGGCAAAGTTGTTCGTAGACCGCCGGACAAGTGTCGCGCAGCAGGTCGGGCGCCTCGAAGAAGACCTCGCTCGTCACCGCGAAGAATTCGCTCGGGTGCTCGGCGGCGTAGGGGTCGAGCTCGGTTTTCTCGCCGGCGTCGACGCGACGGCAGAAGTCGGCGTAGGCGGGTGCGAAAGCGGCGCGCCAGGCGGCGACGGACATGTCCTTGTGCAATCGCGGCAGGCCGTCGGTGGCGCCGCTGGTCATGTCGAGCTTGTGGGCGAATTCGTGGATGACGACATTCACGTCGCCGATGTCTTCGTCGGCGTCGAACCAGGAGAGCAGCACCGGGCCGTGTTCCCATGCCTCGCCGAGTACCGCGTCGTCGTATTCGTGCGCGATGCCGAATTCGTCGATGGTGCGGCGCGGGATGACGAAATCGCCGGGATAGACGACGATGCCCACCCAGTCGCGATACCAGTCCAGCCCGAGATTGAGGATCGGCAGGCAGGCCTGCAACGCGATGGCGAGCTGGATGTCCGCCGTGAGCACGAGGCCCTGCGCACCGCACCATTCCTTGCTGGCGATGAATTCGGCGGCGAGTGCGCGTAGGCGTTGGCGTTCCTCGTCCGTCAGGCGGTCGAGGAAGGGGTAAGGGTACTCGGCCGCCTGCCACTGCGCATCGTCGATGACGACGGGCGCACGTTTGCGCCAGCGTTCGAGCAGTCGGCCGAAAATCATTTGCGCGTGGCGAGAAAGATGCCGCCGAAGATCAGCGCGATGCCGACGAGGTGGAAGTCGTGCATGCGTTCGCCGAGAAAGACGGCGGCGAGCAGGATGCCGAAGGCCGGCATGAGGTGGATGAACAATCCGGCACGCGCGGCGCCGACCTTCGCGACGCCTTCGTTCCAGCAGATGAAGCCGAGAAAGGCGGGAAACACGCCCGCGTAGGCGATGGCGACCCAGGCCTGCGTCGAATGCACGATGTGGCGTCCGGAGCCGATCTCGACGAGGTAGAGCGGCAGGGTGACGGCGGTGCCGATGGCGGCGATGACGAACAGGAAGGCGAGCGGGTGCGCCTCGGGCCGCTTCGGCAGCAGCAGCGAGTAGGCTGCCCAGGCAAGGACGGAAAGCAGGATCCAGATATCGCCGACATTGAGGGTGAGTGCGCGCAGGTTGTCGAAGTCGCCGCGTGCGACGATGGCGAGAATGCCGAGAAAGGAGACGAGGATGCCGGCCGCCTCGGTGCTCTTCAATTGACGGCCCTGGAAGATCCACGCCAGCGCGACGATCGCGAGGGGGATGAAGCTGTTGAGCAAGAGGCCGTTGATCGCCTCGGTCTGTTGCAGGCCGATGTAGGTCAGCGCGTTGTACAGGCAAGTGCCGAGGATGCCGAGCACGACCAGCCATGGCCAGCTGGCGGCGAGTGCCGCCCGGTCGCGCTTCATGTAGGGCCAGGCCAGCGGCAGCAGACAGGCCAGCGCGATGACCCAGCGCCAGAAGGAAAGCGCGATGGGCGGCACCGCCTCGCGCATGCCGCGCCCGACGATCCAGTTGCCGGCCCAGAACAGGTTGGCGAGCGTCAGCAGGAGATACGGAGAGGGCTTCACATCGCATCCTTCAAAGCGCGAGGGCCCGTGGCGGGCCCTCGTGGGTGCTGCGTGGCGCCGTCCCGCCGGCGCCGACTTTCCGGCTTACTCGACCTTCGCCTTGTTGCGCAGGTCGAGGATGTGCTGCTCGAGCTTCCGCTGGCGAATGCCTTGATCGAGTTGCGGCTTGACTTCCTCGTAGGTCGGCGGCGTGAGTTCGCGCCGGTCGTCGAGGCGGATGACGTGCCAGCCGAAATCGCTGCGTACCGGAGTCTCGGTGGTCTGCCCTTTCGAAAGCTTGACGAGGGCCTGGGCGAAGGGCGGCACGTAGTTGTCCGGGATGGCCCAGTCGAGTTCGCCGCCGCGGGCCCGGGAGCCGGGATCCTTCGATACCTTGGCGAGTTCCTCGAATTTTTCGCCCTTCTTGAGCTTTTCGATGATGTCCTTGGCCTCGCCCTCGCCGTCGACGAGAATGTGACGGGCCTTGTATTCATGGCCGCCGAGCGCCGACTTGATGGTTTCGTATTCCTTGCGGGTTTCCGCGTCGTCGATCTTGATGGCAACGGCGTAGTCGTTGATGTAGGCCTGAATCAGCACGCCCTGGCGTACCAGTTCGAGATGTGCCTGCACGTCGGCGCGCTTTTCGACGCCCTTGGCGAGGGCGGCCTGGGTGATCGCCTCGCGGCGGATCAGCTCCTCGCGTACCGCCTGACGCAGATCCGGGTTGTCCGGCCGGCCCTGGGCGACCTGGTTGGCGACGAGCGCCTCGGCGCGGGCGGCGGGGATGGGCTTGCCATTGACCTTGGCGATGGGGCCGGCAGCCAGGGCGGGAGCGGCGAAGGCGGCCAGCAAGGCGAGGGAAAAAAGCGCGCGTTTCATGGTGTCCTGAAAGAAGGTGTCAAGTTTCGTCGGGGGATTGGGCGCGGATGCTCAGGGCATGAATGCCGTGCGCCTTCAGATCACCGACGGCATCATACACGAGGCGATGGCGCTGCACGGTGGAGAGCCCGGCGAAGCGCGCGGAGACGATGACGACGTCGAAATGGCCACCTTCGCGGGCACCGGCGTGGCCGGCGTGGCGGTGGCTGTCGTCGCGGATTTCCAGCGCGGCGGGGGCGAGCGCGGCGAGCCGCGCACGCAGCAGTTCGACGGCGCTCATGTCGGCAGGACGCGCTTGAAGGGGCGCACGTCCACCCGCGCATAGACGCCGGCGGCGACGTAGGGGTCGGCGTCGGCCCAGGCGCGCGCCTCTTCCAGCGACGCGAATTCCGCGATGATCAGACTGCCGGAAAAGCCGGCCGGGCCGGGGTCGGGGCTGTCGATGGCCGGACAGGGGCCGGCGAGGATCAGCCGGCCGGCGGCCTGCAACGCATGCAGGCGTTCGAGATGGGCGGGGCGGGCGGCGAAACGCTGGTCGAGCGTGCCGGGGGCGTCGTCGCCGTGAATCATGTAGAGCATTGCGAGGGTTCCTTTCCGGTTTCTTTCTCTTTGCCGTACCTGGAGAGCATCGGTCCTGCCTATAGAATCGTTGCCCATGCTCGGAAGGAAGATAACATGCGCATCCTAGTGCTGGGGGCAGGCCTGATCGGCGTGAGCTCGGCCTGGTTTCTCGCCGCCGACGGCCATGAGGTTGTCGTGGTGGATCGCCAGAGCGGCCCGGCGCGCGAGACCAGTTTCGCCAACGGCGGGCAGATTTCCAGCAGCCACGCCGAACCCTGGGCCAATCCGGGTACCCCCATGAAAGCGCTGAAATGGATGGGACGCGAGGATTCGCCGCTTTTGTGGCGCTGGAATCTCGACCCGGCGCAGTGGGCCTGGGGCCTGCGTTTCCTGCGCGAGTGCTTCCCCGGTCGCACGCGCGAGAACATCCGCGCCATTCTCGCGCTGGCGCTCGACAGTCGGGCACGGCTGAAGGCGCTGCGTCGCGAACTGGGCCTCGACTACGACTGCCTGGAACGCGGCATCCTGCACTTTTACACCGAGGCCGCCGAGTTCGAGCATGCCATCCCGCAGGCGGCGCTGATGCGCGAGTTCGGCTGCGAGCGCGTCGTCAAGACCGCGGACGAATGCCGTGCCATCGAGCCGGCGCTCGCTGATGCGCCCATCGTCGGCGGCACCTTCACGGCCGACGACGAATCGGGCGACGCGCAGCGTTTCACCGCTCAGCTGGCCGACCGCTGCGCCGCGCGCGGCGTGGCCTTTTGCTACGACACGCCGCTGATCGGGCTGGAAGCGGCCGGCGGGTGCGTCGTCGCCGCGCACTGTGCGAACGGCGAGAAGCTCGTCGCCGATGCCTTCGTCGTCGCGCTCGGCAGCCATTCGCCGATTTACCTGCGGCCGCTCGGCGTGCGCGTTCCCGTCTATCCCGCCAAGGGCTATTCCGTCACGATTCCGCTTGCGCCCGATGCGCCGGCGCCGACGGTGAGCCTGACCGACGACGGCGCCAAGCTGGTCTTTTCGCGGCTGGGTGATCGGCTGCGCGTCGCCGGCACGGCGGAGTTCGCCGGCTACGACACCACGCTCAACACTGCCCGCATCGACGCGCTGTTGCGGCGCGTGCGGCAGATCTTTCCCCGCCTGGATACTTGCCGTCCTGCCAGCGCCGACTTTCGCCACGAGTCCTGGACCGGCCTGCGTCCCGTCACGCCGAACAACGTGCCGATCATCGGCCGCACGGGGCTGGCCAACCTCTATCTCAACACGGGCCATGGCACACTCGGCTGGACACTGGCGGTCGGCTCCGGTCGGTTGCTTGCCGACCTGGTGGCGGGCAGGCAGCCCGCCATCGATCCAGCGCCTTATTTGCCGCGTTGAACGAAGCGCGCCGGCGACACCGCCGCGACGAGGTCGGCTTCGAGCGGCAGCGGCTCGCCGCTGATCTGGCAGGCCAGCAGTTCGGCGCAGATGCTGGCGAAGACCAGGCCGCGCGCGCCGAAGCCGTTGATGATCCACAGACCTGCCGAGGCCGAGAGCGGCCCGACGATGGGCAGGCGGTCGGGCGACATGGGGCGGAAGGAGACGCGACCGTCGAGCCGGGCCGGGTCGAGCGCCTTGCCGAAACCGGGCAGGATCATGTCGAGCCGCAGCAGGTTTTCGCGGTGGTCGTCCAGTCGCGGGGCCGGGTCGGTATCGCCGACCTGCGTGGTCGCGCCGGCGCAGCGCAGGCCATCGACGGCGGGCGTGACGTAGCCGATGCGCGTGGCGACGAGGCCGAAGGGCGGCGTCGCGTCCTCCGGAATCAGGCTGACGAGGCCGCGCCCCGGGCGGATCGGCAGCCTGAAGTCGGGCGCCAGCAGCGGTGTTTCGTAGCCGTTGGCCAGCACGATGTCGTCGGCTTCGATGGTGGCGAGATCATCGATACGCTGGCCGTAACGTACCTCGATGCCTTCGAGTAACGCGCGCACGAGGCTGGGCGGGTTGATCCAGCCGGCCTGCGGAAACCACCAGCCGCCGAGCTCGACGGGCCAGCCGGCGAGTTGCGCGGCCTCGTCGCGTTCGACGAAACGGCAAAAGTCCGCCGCTTGTGTGGCCGCAATGCGGCGCTGCGTTTCTTCGTGCTTCGGGTCGCGGGCAATGTGCAGGGCACCGGTCCAGCCCAGGCGGGCGTCCGGGAGTGAGGCGAATAATTGGCGGCCACGCAGGAAGCCGGCACGCAGCAGGCGCGAGAGTCGGCTGTCGTCGAGCGACGGCAGGGGGCGGAACACCCCGGCATGATTGCCGGAAGCGCCCTGGGCCGGTGCGTTAGCCGCTTCGTAGACCGTGACGGCGTGGCCGCGTTGCGCCAGCGCATGGGCGACGGCTGCGCCGGCGATGCCCGCGCCGATGACCGCGATGCGGCGTTTCATGCGCCGTCCTGCCAGCGCCGACTTTTCACTCACTCCGGCCGCATCTGCGGGAACAGGATGACATCGCGAATCGCCGGCGCATTGGTCAGCAGCATGACGAGGCGATCGATGCCGATGCCGCAGCCGCCGGTGGGCGGCAGGCCGTATTCGAGCGCACGGATGTAATCGGCGTCGTAGTACATCGCTTCTTCGTCGCCGGCATCCTTCGCCTTCGCCTGTTCCAGAAAGCGCGCGGCCTGGTCTTCGGGATCGTTCAGTTCCGAAAACCCGTTGGCGATCTCGCGGCCGACGATGAACAGCTCGAAGCGCTCGGTGACATCAGGATTCGAGCTCGAGCGGCGTGCCAAGGGCGAGACTTCGGTCGGGTAGTCGATGATGTAGGTGGGATCCCACAGCTCGGCTTCGGTGGTTTCTTCGAACAGCTGCATCTGCAGCGTGCCGAGGCCGGCGGTCGGCAGCACCTCGACTTTCAGGTCGGCGAGCTTGTGGCGGAGCCAGCCGGCATCGTTCAGCAGGGTCAGACTGTAGCCGGGGTGGTGGGTGTGGATCGCCTCGGCGATGGTCATGCGCCGGAAGGGCCTGGAAAGGTCGAGCGTGCGGCCCTGGTAGTCGAAGACTTCGGTGCCGAGCGCTTCGCGCGCGGCGTGGCGGATCAGCCCTTCGGTGAAGTCCATCAGGCTCTGGTAATCCGCATAGGCCTCGTAGAACTCCATCATGGTGAATTCGGGGTTGTGGCGCGGCGAGAGGCCTTCGTTCCTGAAGTTGCGGTTGATCTCGAAGACCTTCTCGAAGCCGCCGACAACCAGGCGCTTGAGGTAGAGCTCCGGCGCGATGCGCAGGAACAACTGCATGTCGAGCGCGTTGTGGTGCGTGGTGAAGGGCTTGGCCGAGGCGCCGCCGGGAATCGGATGCATCATCGGCGTTTCGACTTCGAGGAAGCCGTGGTGCGTCATGTGGCCGCGAATCGAGGCGATCATGCGGCTGCGGGCCACGAAGGTGAAGCGCGTTTCCTCGTTGGTGGCCAGATCGAGATAACGCTGACGATACTTTTGCTCGACGTCGGTGAGGCCGTGGAACTTCTCCGGCAGCGGGCGCAGGCATTTCGAGAGCAGGCGAATCTCGCCGCATTGGACAGTCAGCTCGCCGGTCTTGGTCTTGAACAGCGTGCCGGTGGCGCCGACGATGTCGCCGAGATCCCACTTCTTGAAATCCTCGTAGGGGGCTTCGCCGATGGCGTCTTTCTGCACGTAGAGCTGGATGCGGCCCGACAGATCCTGGATGGTGAGGAAGCTTGCCTTGCCCATGACGCGCTTGAGCATCACGCGACCGGCCACGGAGACCGACATCGGTGTGGCTTCGAGTTCTTCCTTCGTTTTTTCGCCATAGAGCTCGTCGAGGCGGGCGGCGAGGTTCTCGCGGCGGAAGTCGTTCGGGTAGGCCTTGCCGCTGTCGCGCCAGGCCTTCAGCTTCTCGCGGCGCTCGGCGATGATGTGGTTCTCGTCGGTGGGCGGGGTCGGGGTGACTTCGGTCATGATGGGCTTTCAGTAGAAACGATGGACGGTGAAACCGAGCGCTTCTGCGGCGTCGGCCTGGGTCTTGTCGGCGGTGGCGAAGGCAGTGGCACCGCTGGAACGCGATGCCGCAAGATGCAAGGCATCCAGCGCGCGCAGGGAAACGGTGGGAATAATGTCGATCAGATCGCGTGCGGTGGCGTAGTCGGCCAGGGCCAGCGGGAGAATTTTCCACGCGCCCCCGCGAACATGCCCGTCGAATTCCGCCAGTGCGCGCTGTTCGAGCGAAACGTCGATGTGCCCGCTGCGTTTTCGCCGTGCCAGCAGGCAGCGAAACTCGACCAGCGTCAGCGCGGAGGTGACCACCGAGCCGTGCTGCTTCGCCCAGTCGAGCACCTGCAGGGATTGCGCTTCGCGCACATAGCATTTCGCCAGTGCGCTGGTGTCGATGTAGGCGTTCAAAAACGATCCTCGCGGTCGGCAGCGAGCAGCGCTTCGCTTGGAACGGACTGCACCGGCTGGCTGGCAAGGAAGTCTTGCAGCGAATCCAGATGGGGCCTCGGCGTGATCGGCAGGATGCGCGCGACCGGCTCGCCGCGGCGCGTGACGATCACTTCGTCGCTGCCGGCGAACAACTGCTCGGGGTGGGAAAGCCCTTCACGGGCCTCGCGGATGGTAATGGTGCGCATCTTGAATCTCCTTGTGTCACAACTGCCCGTATTGTGGCACATGGGTCGCCGTCCCACCAGCGCCGACTTTCGGAAAAGCCCCACCGTTTATAATCCGCGCCCCCACCCGCATCAGACTTTCCTCCAACGTGCGCCTCACCAAGCTCAAGATCGCCGGCTTCAAGTCCTTCGTGGAGCCGACCACCGTCCTCTTTCCCGGCCAGCTCGCCGGCGTGGTGGGGCCCAACGGTTGTGGCAAGTCGAACATCATCGATGCGGTGCGCTGGGTGCTGGGCGAGTCGAAGGCCTCGGAGCTGCGCGGCGAGTCGATTCAGGACGTGATCTTCAAGGGTTCCGGCAATCGCAAGGAAGTCGGCCGCGCCAGCGTCGAGCTGTTCTTCGACAACGCCCAGGGCCGCGCGGCCGGCCAGTGGTCGCAATACGCCGAAATCACGGTGAAGCGCATCCTCGACCGCGAGGGCAATTCGAGCTACTACATCAACAACCTGCACGTGCGTCGGCGCGACGTGATCGACCTGTTCCTCGGCACCGGTCTCGGGCCGCGCGCCTACGCGATCATCGGCCAGGGCATGATCTCGCGCATCGTCGAGGCCAAGCCCGACGAGCTGCGTTTCTTCCTCGAGGAGGCGGCCGGCGTCACCAAGTACAAGGAACGCCGCAAGGAAACCGAGGGCCGGCTGGAGGATGCCCGCGAGAACCTCGCGCGCGTCGACGACATTCGCGGCGAGCTGGAAAGCCAGGTCGGCCGGCTGGAAACGCAGGCCGAGGTGGCGCGCCAGTATCGCGCGCTGCACGAGCAGTTGAACCGCCGCCAGAGCCTGTTCTGGCTGAAGAAGCGCAACGACGCGCAGGCCGAGGCGCTGAAGCTTGAGCGCTTGGTGGCCGAGCAGATCAACAAGGTCGAGGCCGAAACGGCCACGCTGCGCGAGGTCGAGGCGCGCGTCGAGCAGTTGCGCGAGGCGCATTTCGCTGCTTCCGATGCGCTGCACGCGGCGCAGGCCGAGATGTATTCGGCCAATTCCGAGGTGAAGCGCCTCGAATCCGAGATCGGGCACCTGCGCGACGCGCGAGCGCGGCTGGAAAGCCGTCTCGCCCAGCTCGACGCGCAGGACCAGCACTGGTCGGCCGAAATGCGGCGCGTCGAGGAAGAGGAATTCCGCTGGAACTCGCTGCTGGAAAACTCGCGCGAACGCGCCCTGACCGCCGCCGCGCGCCACGAGGAAGCCGCCATGCGGCTGCCCGAGGCCGAGGACGCGGTGAAGGAAGCCGAAGCACAGGCGACGGAGGCGCGGCGCGCGCTGAACGCCGCCGAGCAGGCCCTGCGGCTCGCCGAGGCCGATCGCGGCCACGCCGTGCGCGCGCTCGACAACCTCGCCCAGCGCCGCGGCCGCATCGACGCCGAACGCGCGCAGCTGCATGCGCCCGATCCGGCCGAACTGGCCGGCGCGCAGGAGGCCGAGGCGCTCGGCGAAGCGGCGCTCGACCAGGCGGAGGAGCGCCTCGCCGCACTCCAGGCGCGCCAGCCGGAACTGGAAGCGGCGCTGCGCACCGCGCGCGAGTCGTTGCAGACGGCGCACCGCGGCGTCACCTCGGCGAAGGCACGTCACGACGCGCTGGCCCAGTTGCAACGTCGGATCGGGCAGGGCGGCGACCTCTCGGGCTGGCTCGCCGACCTGGGCCTGACGGACGCGGAGCCGCTCTGGCACGCGATCCAGGTCGAGCCGGGCTGGGAGACGGCGGTGGAGTCGGTGTTGCGCGAGCGCCTGATGGCGCTGCCCGCCGATCCAGAGCAACTCACGCGGGCGCTGGCCGAGCCGCCGCCCGCCACCGTGGCGTTGGCGCGGCTGGGTGAGGTTGGAACGAATCAAGCCGCCGTCGCCAGCCTGCGCGGCAAGGTGAAATGTGCCGATGCGCGCTGGACGCCGGTGCTGAACGAATGGCTCGGCGAGGTGCATGTCGTCGAGGACGAGGCCGCGCTGGCGACCGGCGCGGGCTGGCGCGTCAGCCGTGCCGGCCATCTGGCCACGCCGCACGGCCTGACACTCTACGCACCCGACGCCAAGACGCATGGCGTGATCGAGCGCCAGCGCGAGCTCGACGAGCTGGCGACACAGATCATGGCCTTCGAGGAGGTCGAGCAGCAGGCGCGGGATGTCCAGGGCGAGGCGGAGGCGGCCGTCGCCGCCGGCCAGCAGCTTCTGGCCGAAACGCGTCGTGCGGCGCAGGAGGCGCAAGCCCGGCTGCACGCCGCGCAGGTGGCGGCGCTCAAGCTGCGCGAGGCGCAGGCCCGCCACGACGAGCGCGCCGGCCAGATGGCGCGCGACCTCGAAGACATCGCGCGGGTCGATGAAGAGGAGCGCATCGCGCTGGCGCGCGCCGAGGAGGAAATCGCCCGCAATCGCGAGGCGCGCGAACTCGCCCGCAGCCGTATGGATGCCGCGCTGGAATTGCAGCGCAGTCGCGATACCAGCTTGCGCGAGGCGCGCGCGCTGGAACATCAGCTGGCGCGCGAGGCGCAGGACGCGGGCTATTCCGAGAAGGAGTGCCATTCCAAGCTGGCCGACAACGCGCGCGCCGCCGAGACGGCGAAAGCCCAGTTGGCCCAGGTGGCCGAGGATCGTACCGCCGCGCGACAGGATCTGGCGGCGATCAGCGATATGGTGATCCAGGAGCAGTTGCAGTCGGCGCTGGCCGTGCGCGGCTCGCAAGAGTCGGCGCTGGCAGGACGGCGCGACGCGCTGGAGGCGGCCGCCGCCCAGCTGCGCGCGGCCGACGAGGAACGGCTCAAGCTGGAGCAGGGCCTGGCACCGGCGCGCGACAAGATCAACGACCTCAAGCTCAAGGAACAGGCGGCGCACCTCAACGTCGAGCAGTTCCAGGAACGCCTCGTCGAGGCGCATGTCGTCAGCCCCGAGGACGAGGCCGCGCTGGCTGCCGAACTGACGCCGGGCCTGCGCGACGGTGCGCTGCAAGGCGAGATCGCACGGCTGACTGCCGAGATCGAAGCGCTCGGCCCGGTCAATCTCGCGGCGCTGGAAGAACTGGCGAGCGCGCAGGAGAGGAAGGGCTTCCTGGACGAGCAGTCGACCGACCTGACGACGGCGATCGAGACGCTGGAAAACGCGATCCGCCGCATCGACCGCGAGACGCGCGAGCAGTTGCAGGAGACCTACGACAAGGTGAACGCGAGTTTCGGCACGCTGTTCCCGGAACTTTTCGGCGGCGGCGAGGCGAAGCTGATCCTCACCGGCGACGAGATCCTCGACGCGGGCATCCAGATCATGGCGCAGCCGCCGGGCAAGCGGAACTCGACGATCCACCTGCTGTCGGGCGGCGAGAAGGCGCTGACGGCCATCGCGCTCGTCTTCGCGCTGTTCCAGCTCAACCCGGCGCCGTTTTGCATGCTCGACGAGGTCGACGCGCCGCTCGACGACAGCAACACGCTGCGCTACTGCGACATGGTCAAGCGCATGTCGCGCCAGACGCAGTTCGTCTTCATCACGCACAGTAAGATCACCATGGAGATGGCGCAGCAGCTGATCGGTGTGACGATGCAGGAGCAGGGCGTGTCGCGCGTGGTCGAAGTCGATATCGACGAGGCCTTGCGCATGACGGACAAGGAGGCGGCGTGATGAGGGAGAGCGCGGGATGAGCGAATTGCAGATTGCCCTGATCGGCTTCGGCGTGGTGCTGGTCGTCGCTGTGTGGGCCTATAACCAGTGGCAGGACCGCAAGCATCGGCGGCGCGCCGAGGCGATGCTGCCGGCCGGCGACGCGGGTGCCCCAGACGTGTTGATGGCCGATCGCGAAGAGACTTCCGCCGCCGTGTTGCGGGAGCCGACTTTCAGCGAACCGCCGGCTTCCTTGGTCGAATCGGCGACCGCAGCCAAAGCCGCGCCGGCGGTGCCGCTGCCCGCAGAATGGGCCGATGGCCGCGTCGATTGCCTGTTGCGCGTGGAGTTCGTCGATGCCGTTCCCGCCGCGGCGCTCTGGGCCGCGCATGCGGAGTGGTCGCGGCTGCTCGACAAGCCGGTGCAGTGGTTCGGCCTCGACGCACGCAGCGGACGCTGGCGCGCGCTGTTGCCCAACGATGTCGGCAGTGTCAGCCAGTTCGCCGCCGCCCTGCAATTGGTCGACCGCGCGGGGGCGGTCGGCCTCGCGTCGCTGACGACCTTCCTCGACGGCCTGCGCGGCATCGCCCAGCAGCACGCCGGCCTGGTCGAGATGCCGGAAGCGGAAACGGTGCTGGCCAGGGCGAACGAGCTCGATGCCTTTTGCGCCGGCGTCGATCTCCAGCTTGCCCTGCATGTCGTGCCGCGCCAGGGCAGCCTGAACGAGATGCTCGGTGCGAAGCTCGGGCCCGTGCTCGAAGCCTGCGGTCTGCGCATCAAGGGCGAGCGTCACGTGGCGGTCGACGCGACGGGCGCCGAGGTGTTCGCGCTCGCCTGCCGGGCGCGCAACGCGTTTTCCCCCGCGCAACTCCCAACCGCGGCGCTCACCGACCTGATCTTCAGTCTCGACGTGCCGCGCGTGGCCGACGGGTCGGCCGGCTTCGAACGCATGCTCGAGTGTGCCGGCCGTTGCGCCGAGGCGCTCGGCGGCCAACTGGTCGATGCGCAGGGCAAGCCGCTGCCCGAGGTGACCCGCACCGCCATCCGCGCCCGCATCGAAACCATCCAGGCGACGATGGCCGAAGCCGGCATTCCCGCCGGCGGCGTGCGCGCGCTGCGCCTGTTCGCCTGATGAGCGACGGCAGTCCCGCCGCGCGCGCGGCCTTCCTGCGCGCCGAGATCGAACGCCACAACCGCGCCTACTACGTGCTCGACGCGCCGGAAATCCCGGACGCCGAATACGACAAGTTGTTTCGCGAGTTGCAGGACATCGAGGCGGCGCATCCGGAACTTGCGGCCGCCGATTCGCCGACGCGGCGCGTCGGCGGCGCACCGCTGCCGGCGTTCCGCCAGGTGGCGCACACGGTGCCCATGCTTTCGCTCAACAACGCCTTCAGCGCCGAGGAGGCGACCGCCTTCGACCGCCGTTGCCGCGAGGCGCTCGGCGCCGAGCAGGTCGATTACGCCTGCGAGCCGAAGTTCGATGGGCTGGCCATCGCCTTGCGCTACGAACAGGGAATGTTCGTGTGCGGCGCGACGCGCGGCGACGGCACCACGGGTGAAGACGTCACGCAGAACCTGCGCACCGTGCGCAACATCCCGCTGCGCCTGACGGGCAGCGGATATCCCGACGTGCTGGAGGTGCGCGGCGAAGTGCTGATGCTGCGCGCCGATTTCGAAAAGCTCAATGACCGCCAGCGGGCCGCCGGCGAGAAGCTGTTCGCCAACCCGCGCAACGCGGCGGCCGGCAGCCTGCGCCAGATCGACCCCAAGGTCACCGCGACGCGGCCGTTGCGCTTCTTCGCCTACGGTGTCGCCGACGTGGCCGTCATTGCCGCCGTCGGGCCGGCGCCGACTTTCCACAGTTCGCTGATGGAGCGGCTGGCGTCCTGGGGCTTCCCTCTCGCAGTGGAGCGTGCGGTGGTGCAGGGCGCCGCCGGCCTGCTCGGCTATTACGAGAAGATCGGCGCATCGCGCCGCGGCCTGCGCTACGACATCGACGGTGTCGTCTACAAGGTCAACCGCATCGCCGACCAGGAAAGGCTCGGCTACGTCGCGCGCGCGCCGCGCTTCGCCATCGCCCACAAGTTTCCCGCCGAGGAGGCGCTGACGACGGTGGAAGCCATCGAGGTGCAGGTCGGTCGCACCGGCGCGATCACGCCGGTGGCGCGGCTCGCGCCGGTATTCGTCGGCGGTGTGACGGTGACCAATGCGACCTTGCACAACGAGGACGAGGTGCGTCGCAAGGACGTGCGCGTCGGTGACACGGTGATCGTGCGACGTGCCGGCGACGTGATTCCCGAGGTGGTCGCCGTGGTCGCCGAGAAGCGGCCGATTCTCGCGCGGGAATTCGTCATGCCGAAAAAGTGCCCGGTCTGCGCCTCGGCCGTCGAAAAACCGGAGGACGAGGCGATCGCGCGTTGCACCGGCGGCCTGTTCTGTCCGGCGCAGCGCAAGCAGGCCTTGCTGCATTTCGCTGCGCGCCGGGCGATGGATGTCGAGGGGCTGGGCGAGAAGCTCGTCGACCAGCTCGTCGACAGTGGCGCCGTGAAGACGCCGGCCGATCTTTACCGGGTCAGTGTCGACACGCTGGCACGGCTCGAGCGCATGGCCGAGAAATCGGCCGCCAACCTGTTCGCGGCCATCGGCAGGAGCCGGCGCACCACGCTGGCACGTTTCATTTTCGCCCTGGGCATCCGTAACGTCGGCGAGGCGACAGCGAAGGATCTCGCCCGGCATTTCGGTTCCCTTGCGGCCCTCATGGCCGCCGATGAGGCGACACTGGAACGGGTGCCGGAGGTCGGCCCGGTGGTCGCCGCGTCGATCCGCCGCTTCTTCGCCGAGCCGCACAACCGGGGCGTGATCGACGACCTGCTGAAAGCCGGCGTGGTGCCCGAGGAAACCGCCGGCCTGGTCGCCGACCTGCCGCTGGCCGGGAAGGTTTTCGTGCTCACCGGCACCTTGCCGACACTGACACGCGAGGTGGCGAAGGAACTCGTCGAAGCACGCGGCGGCAAGGTGGCCGGTTCGGTGTCGAAGAAGACCGATTATGTCGTCGCCGGCGCGGACGCCGGGACGAAATTGGCCAAGGCGCGGGATTTGGGGGTTACCATTCTGGACGAGCCCGGATTGAAGGAGTTGTTGGAACAATGAACAAGGTCACCAAAGCGGTCTTCCCCGTCGCCGGCATGGGCACGCGCTTCCTGCCCGCCACCAAGGCGAGTCCGAAGGAAATGCTGCCCGTGGTTGACAAGCCGCTGATCCAGTACGCGGTGGAGGAGGCGGTCGCCGCAGGCATCACCGACATGATCTTCGTCACCGGCCGTTCCAAGCGCGCCATCGAGGATCATTTCGACAAGGCCTACGAACTGGAAAGCGAACTGGAACGCCGCGGCAAGAGCGAGTTGCTGGATTTCGTGCAGAACCTGCTGCCGAAGAACATCAACTGCATCTACATCCGCCAGGCCGAGGCGCTGGGCCTGGGGCACGCGGTGCTGTGCGCGAAACCCGTGGTCGGCGAGGAGCCTTTCGCCGTGCTGCTCGCCGACGACCTGCTCGACGGCGACAAGCCGGTGATGCAGCAGATGGTCGAGGCTTACGACTACTATCGCTGCTCGGTGCTTGGCGTGCAGGAAGTGCCGAGGGAGGACACGGCGAGCTACGGCATCGTCGCGGCCAGGCCGCTCGGCGAGCGCATCGAGCGCATCGATGCCATCGTCGAGAAACCGCAGCCGGCGGTGGCGCCCTCGACGCTGGCCGTCGTCGGCCGCTACGTGCTGACGCCGCGCGTTTTCCATCATCTCGAGAATGGCCGGCCGGGGGCCGGCGGCGAGATCCAGCTCACCGACGCCATCTCCGCGTTGCTTGCCGAGCAGCAGGTGCTGGCCTATCGCTATCAGGGCGTGCGCTACGACTGCGGCTCGAAGCTCGGCTACCTCCAGGCGACGGTCGAATATGCCCTGCGCCATTCCGAAGTGGGCGAGGCGTTCGGCGCCTACCTGAAATCGCTGGAGAAACTACCATGACGATGACTGCCGCCGAGGCGCGCCGCATGCTCGCCGAAGCCGATCTGGTCTGTCCCGAGGACGCGGTCCGGGACGCCATCGACCGCCTGGCGGGGGAGATCGCCGACCAGCTTGCCGACAGCTATCCGCTGGCGCTCACGGTGATGGGCGGCGCCGTCGTGTTCGCCGGCCAACTGCTGCCAAGGTTGAATTTCCCGCTCGAATGCGACTATCTGCATGCCACGCGCTACGGTACGGATCTGGCGGGCAGCGAACTGAACTGGATCGTCGAGCCGAGGAAACCGGTGGCCGGGCGCACGGTGCTGGTGCTCGACGACATCCTCGACGAGGGCCTGACGCTTGCGGCGATCAAGGAGAAAATGCTCGCGCAGGGCGCAGCGGCTTGCTATCTCGCCGTCCTGTGCGAGAAGGAAACGGGGCGCCCGAAACCCGTCGCCGCTGATTTCGTTGGCGTCACGCTGCCCAACCGTTTCCTGTTCGGCTGCGGCATGGACGCGCGCGGCGCCTGGCGCAACCTGCCTGCCATCTACGCGGTAAAAGACACGTGAACTGCATCAACGCCGATCTCCACTGCCATTCCACCGTTTCCGACGGCCTGCTCGATCCGGCCGCCGTGGTCGCGCGTGCCGTGGCCAACGGCGTCGATCTGCTCGCGCTGACGGACCACGATGAAATCGGCGGCCTCGATGCGGCGGGGGTGGCCGCCGAGGCGGCGGGGTTGCGCTTCGTCAATGGCGTGGAGATTTCGGTGTCCTGGGGGGACGACCAGACCGTGCATATCGTCGGTCTCCATTTCGATCATCGCCATCCCGAACTCGCGGCAGGGCTTGAACGCGTACGCGGCGGGCGCGACGCGCGCGCCGGGCGCATGGCGGTCGAGCTGGCGAAGGTGGGTATCGACGGCGCCTACGAAGGCGCACTCAAATACGTGGGCAATCCGGCATTGATCTCACGGGCCCATTTCGCCCGCTACATCGTCGAGCGCGGTTTCGCGCCGGACGTGAAAACGGTCTTCGATCACTGGCTCGCCAAGGGCAAGCCGGGCTATGTGAGCCATCCCTGGGCCGAGCTTTCCGAAGCGCTCGGCTGGATCGGGGCCGCCGGAGGCGTCGCGGTGATTGCGCACCCCTGCCGCTACCGCCTGAGTTCCGTCGAGCGGCGCGCCCTCTATGCGGCTTTCAAGGATCTGGGTGGCGCGGGTATCGAGGTGGTGTCCGGTTCCCACAACGAGGATGAGGTGCGCGAGATCGCGGCGGTTGCCCGTGAGTTCGGCTTCCTCGCCTCGCGCGCTTCCGACTTCCACGGGCCGGGCGAAAGCTGGACCGACCTGGGCCGCATGGCGCCCTTGCCGCCCGATCTGAAACCTGTCTGGGCAAACTGGTAATGGCGCAGTCGTTCGAAATCCATCCGCGCGATCCGCAACCGCGCCTGATCGTGCAGGCGGCGGAGATCATCCGCGGGGGTGGGCTGGCTGCCTTCCCGACCGACTCCGCCTATGCGCTCGGCGGCCATCTCGGCGACGCCGCGCTGCTCGAGCGCATCCGCCGCATCCGGGGCGTGGACGAGCGCCATCATTTCACGCTGATGTGCCGCGATCTTTCCGAGATCGCCACCTACGCGCGCGTCGACAACGCCCAGTACCGCCTGCTGAAGGCGGCGACGCCCGGCAGCTACACCTTCATCCTCGAGGGCACCAAGGAGTTGCCGCGCCGCGTGCTGCATCCCAAGCGCAAGACCATCGGCCTGCGCGTGCCGAACCACCCCGTGGTGCTGGCCTTGCTGGCCGAACTGGACGAACCGATCCTCAGTTCGACGCTGATTCTGCCTGGTGACGACGAGCCATTGTGCGATGCCGACGACATCCGCGAGCGGCTCGACAAGCAGGTCGACCTCGTCATCGACGCCGGCTACTGCGGCTGCGGCATGACCACGGTGCTCAATCTCGGCGGCGGCGGCGTCGAGCTGGTGCGCGCCGGCGGCGGGCCACTGGCGCCGTTCGGACTCGAAGCGGGCTGAATATGGAAGACATTCTCCAGACCCTGGCGATCTACGCCATTCCGGTCATCTTCGCCATCACGCTGCACGAGGCGGCGCACGGCTACGTGGCGCGCTACTTCGGCGACCCGACCGCCTGGCAGCTCGGCCGCATCACGCTCAATCCGGTCAAGCATGTCGATCTGGTCGGCACCTTGCTGGTGCCGGCGCTGATCCTCTTCTTCAGCAAGGGCGCGTTCATCTTCGGCTGGGCGAAGCCGGTGCCGGTGGACTTCAACCGACTGCGCCGGCCGAAGCAGGACATGCTCTGGGTGGCGGCGGCCGGACCGGGCGCGAACCTCTTCATGGCGCTGTGCTGGGGCGCGTTGCTCAAGCTGGCGGTGGTCGCGCCGCAAACCGCCTACAGCCTGCCTTTGGCCGAGATGGCGCGCGCCGGCATCATGGTGAACGGCGTTCTCATGCTGCTCAACCTGTTGCCGCTGCCGCCACTCGACGGCGGGCGCATCGCGGTCAGCCTGTTGCCGCCGGGCTTGTCCTGGCGCTTCGCGCGGATCGAGCGCTATGGCTTCGTCATTCTGATCGTGTTGCTTTTCACCGGCGTCCTGAGTGGCATTCTGACGCCCATGCTGCGACAATTCCTCTTCTTCATCAAAGCGCTGTTCGCCTTCTAATCATGTTCGTCGAAAGAGTTCTCTCCGGCATGCGTCCCACCGGGCGCCTGCATCTGGGCCACTACCACGGGGTGCTGGCCAACTGGATCAAGCTGCAACACGAGTATCCCTGCTTGTTCTTCGTCGCCGACTGGCACGCGCTGACGACCGCCTACGACGAGCCGGGCACGATCACGCAGAATTCCTGGGACATGGTCGTCGACTGGCTCGCCGCCGGCGTCGATCCGGCGCAGGCGACCATCTTCATCCAGTCGCGCGTGCCCGAGCACGCCGAGTTGCACCTGCTCTTGTCGATGATGACGCCGCTGGGCTGGCTGGAGCGCGTGCCGACCTACAAGGACCAGCAGGAGAAGCTCACGCACAAGGACCTGACGACCTACGGCTTCCTCGGCTACCCGCTCTTGCAGGCGGCCGACATCCTCATCTACCGCGCCGACAAGGTGCCGGTGGGCGAGGACCAGGTGCCGCATATCGAATTCACCCGCGAGATCGCGCGGCGCTTCAACCACCTCTACGGTCGCGAACCCGGCTTCGAGGAAAAGGCGAAGGAGGCGATCAAGAAGCTCGGCGGCAAGCGCGCCAAGCTCTACGAGGAATTGCGTAAGCGCTTTCAGGAAACCGGAGAGGAAGACGCGCTGGAGCAGGCGCACGCCGTGCTCGACGAGGCGCAGAGCCTCTCGTACGGCGACCGCGAGCGCCTGTTCGGTTATCTCGAAGGCGGTGGCAAGATGATCCTCGCCGAGCCGGATGCGCTGCTCACCCATGCCTCGCGCATGCCGGGGCTGGACGGCCAGAAGATGTCGAAGTCCTACGGCAACACGATTTCCTTGCGCGAAGACGAGGAATCGATCCGCAAGAAGATCCGCACCATGCAGACCGACCCGCAGCGTGTGCGCCGTACCGATCCGGGCGATCCGGAGAAGTGTCCGGTCTGGCAGTTCCACCTGATCTACTCCGACGACGGCGTGAAGACCTGGGTGCAGGAAGGCTGCCGCTCTGCCGGCATCGGCTGCATCGAGTGCAAGCAGCCGGTGATCGAGGGCGTGCTGAAAGAGCAGGTGCCGATGCACGAGCGCGCGCGCATGTACGAGGAAGATCCGCAGCTCGTGAAGAACATCATCGCCGACGGCTGCGAGAAGGCCAGAAAACTTGCCCAGGAAACCATGCGCGACGTGCGCGAGGCGATCGGTCTGGATTACGCATGACCGTTCTGGTGGAAGCGAAAGTCGGCGCCGGCGGGACGGCGATGCAGTCCGTCACCGAGCCGCACATTCCGAAGCTCTATGGCGAGCCATATCCGGACATGCCGCGCGACCTCTACATCCCGCCGGACGCGCTGGAGGTCATTCTCGACGCCTTCGAAGGGCCGCTCGATCTGCTGCTCTACCTGATCCGCAAGGCCAACCTGAGCATTCTCGACATTCCGATGGCGCCGCTGACGGCGCAATATCTCGAGTATGTCGAGGCGATGCGCCGCACCAATCTGGAGCTGGCCGCCGACTACCTGCTGATGGCGGCGATGCTGCTCGAAATCAAGTCGCGCATGTTGCTGCCGCGCCCGCCCAAGGCCGACAGCGGCGAGCCGGAAGACCCGCGCGCCGAGTTGGTGCGCCGTCTGATGGAGTATGAGCGCATGAAGCTCGCCGCCGCGCGCATCGACGCGTTGCCGCAAGTGCATCGCGACTACGAGTGGGCGACGGTGTGGATCGCCGAAAAGGTCGCGCAGCGCCAACCCGAGGTGAGCGTGCACGACCTGCAGGTTGTCTGGCTGTCGCTGATGCGCCAGGCCAAGGTGCGCCAGCACCACCGCATCCAACGCGAGGAGTTGTCGGTGCGCGAGCACATGGGCATCATCCTGCGCCGTCTGCAGGGGCGCGGCTACGTCGTCTTCGAGGATCTCTTCGATGCCGCTGCCGGCGTCGCCGGCATGGTGGTGGGTTTCCTCGCCGTGCTCGAGCTCGCGCGCGAACGGCTGGTCGAGATCACCCAGGGCGAGGCGCTCGCGCCCATCTATGTAAAATCTTCCGACGATGCTGTCACTGTACAAGCCTGAAGACTACAAGCGCGTTCTCGAAACCGCGTTGCTGGTGGCCCCGGAACCCCTGCCGCTGGCCGAACTCAAGAAGCTTTTCGACGAGGACTTCGACGACGACACCTGGCGCACGCTGCTCGACGATCTGAAACGCGACTGGGCCGGGCGCGGCATCGAACTGGTGCAGATCGCCAGCGGCTGGCGCTTCCAGTCGCGGGCGGAATATCAGGTATTCCTCGACCGCCTGAAGAACGAAAAGCCGCCGCGTTATTCGCGTGCCGTGATGGAGACGCTGGCGATCATCGCCTATCGCCAGCCGGTCACGCGCGGCGACATCGAAGATATCCGCGGCGTCGCGGTGTCGCCCAATGTGATCAAGACCCTCGAAGGGCGCGGCTGGGTGGATGCCGTCGGCCATCGTGATTCGCCGGGCCGCCCGGCCCTGTACGCCACCACACGCAAATTTCTCGATGACATCGGCCTGCGCAGTCTTTCCGAGCTGCCGCCGCTGGCCGAGATCGAACGGATGATCGATGCCCAACCAAGCCAAACCCAGGAAGCCGTCCCCGCGCCGAAGCCCGTCGCCGCCGCCGCCGGAGGCCGCGCAGCCGCTGAAGAACAGCCGGCGCAAGTCGACGCCTTTTCGCTCGCCAACGAAGGCGGCCAAACCCGCGCCTGAGGTCGCCACCGGGCGCCGCGCCCGCGGTGCCGTCGAGACGGCACCGCAGCCATCGGTCAAGCTGCAAAAGGCGCTGGCCGATGCCGGTCTCGGCGCGCGCCGCGAGATCGAGGAATGGATCGCCGCCGGGCGCATCCAGGTGAATGGCGCGCCCGCCCATCTTGGCCAGCGCGTCGTCGCTACCGACAAGATCAAGGTCGGCGGCCGGCTCGTCAATCTGCATTTTGCCGCGCGCGTGCCGCGCGTGCTGCTCTATCACAAGCCGGAGGGCGAGATTGTCTCGCGCGACGATCCGCAGGGCCGCCCGAGCGTCTTCAACGCCTTGCCGCGACTGCGCGGCGGCCGCTGGATCGCCATCGGCCGTCTCGACTTCAATTCCTGCGGGCTGCTACTGTTCACCACCGATGGCGCCCTGGCGAACCGTCTCATGCACCCCCGCTATCGACTGGAACGCGAATACGCGGTGCGCGTGCTTGGTGCGATCGACGAGACCGCGCTGAAGCGGCTGACCGACGGCATCGAACTGGAGGACGGCATGGCGAAGTTCCTGCGCCTGCAGGAAGCCGGCGGCGAAGGCGCCAATCACTGGTACCGCGTCATCCTCGAGGAAGGCCGCAACCGCGAGGTGCGTCGCATGTTCGCCGCCGTCGGAACGACGGTCAGTCGCCTGATGCGGGTGCGTTACGGCCCCATCGTCTTGCCGGCCAATCTCAAGCGCGGGCAGAGCATGGAACTGGCGCCCGCCGAGGTGCAGGCTCTCCTGAAGGCGCTGGGGGTGCGCCACGAGAGCAGGGTGTAATTGAAGGGGCCAGCCACACCTCGAACGGTGCTTGAGTCGTCAGGCCGTAAAGTCCTCGCCCCACCCGTTCCAGTTGTCCGCGATAAACAGCCCGCGTCAGGGAAATCCTCGGAATATCCTTCGCAGTGAGATCGCATGGGCGAAGTAGCCCTTGGGATCGCACAAGTTCGATAAGTCTGTCGGTGGTGATAATCGTCGTGTTGTACGATCCAGGCGAAATACTCGCATAACATCAAACAGGCAACGAGGGATATCGGTTCTTCTCCGGGGACGGCGGTGAGGAATGACCGCCGTCCCGCCGGCGCCGACTTTCAATACAGCAACTCCTGCTGATATATACTAAAAGTACATCTCTCACAGGAGCGCCGCTCATGGAAACCGCCAAAGTCTTTTGGTCCGGCCGTTCGCAAGCGGTGCGTCTGCCCATGGAATTTCGCTTTCAGGGCAGCGAAGTGCGCATTCGCCGCCACGGTGCCGCCGTCGTGCTCGAACCTGTTGCCACCGACTGGAGCTGGCTCGATGCCCTCACCGCCCGGCTCGACGCCGATTTCGTCGCGGCTGCGCAAGAGCCGGTGGTCGCGCAGTCGCGCCCGGCGCTCGACGATGTATTTCGATGAAATTTCTGCTCGACACCAACGCCGTCATTGCGCTCATGGACGGCGACGCCCGCGTCAATGCGCAGGCGAGGCGGCATGCACCGGGCGACATCGGCCTGTCGGCCATCGTCGCCCATGAGCTTTACTACGGCGCCAGCAAGAGCCGGCGGCGCGACGCCAACCTCGCCCTGGTCGACGCACTGCAGTTCGAGACGATCGATTTCGACAAGGAGGACGCGTGCGTGGCTGGCGAAATCCGCGCCGTATTGGGCCTTGCCGGACAAACCATCGGCCCCTACGACGTGTTGATCGCCGGCCAGGCACTGGCGCGCGGGCTGGTGCTGGTTACGCACAACGTCGGCGAATTTGCGCGCGTGGCCGATTTGAAACTGGAGGATTGGCAAGGGTAACCGCCGTCCCGCCGGCGCCGACTTTGCATGGCGCTGACAGAGCGGCGTAGGATCCGTACATCCGTAAAACAAAACCACCACTTTTAAACGCACCCACGAGGGCATCTGAAATTGCCATGTCGTGCGGGCACTTGTATAATCGCGGGCTTCAGAGGCGCGGTCAGGCCCCGCACAGCCCCACGCAGGGGTTTGGTGGGCGGGCCGCCGAACAGGAAATGGGCAGTCTGCCCATTTTTTATTTGTGGCACCGGATGGCATGGCGGATATCGCAGGGTTGATCGAGCAGGCGGTGAATGGCATGGGCTTCGAACTCGTGGATTTCGAGACGAGTCCGCGCGCGCGCCTGTTGCGCGTGTTCATCGACCGCTTGCCGGTCGAAGGCACGGACGTTCGGTCTGGCGGCATCACGGTCGAGGATTGCACCGCGGTCAGCCATCATCTGACGCGCCTGTTCGTGGTCGAGAACATCGACTACGACCGTCTCGAGGTGTCCTCGCCCGGGCTTGATCGGCCGCTGAAGAAGCCGGAGGATTTTTCGCGCTTTGCCGGTGCCGAAGTGCACATCAAGCTGCGCATCGCCGAGAACAACCAGCGCAATTTCTCCGGCACGCTGCTTGGCGGCGACGGGGCGTGCGTACGGATCCGAACCGAGGGAGGCGAGCGCGCGTTCGCCTTCGACAACATCGAAAAGGCACGTCTGGTGCCGAAGTTTTAGTTTGGGAGATTGAAATGAGTCGTGAATTGCTGTTGCTGGTGGATGCCCTGGCGCGGGAGAAAAACGTCGATCGCGAGATCGTCTTCGGTGCGCTGGAACTGGCGCTCGCCTCCGCCACGCGGAAGCGCATTCACGACGAGGCCGACGTGCGCGTCGAGATCAACCGCGAAACCGGCGAGTACGAGGCGTTTCGTCGCTGGCTGGTGCTCGACGACGAGGAGGTCGAAATCCCTGCTCAGCACGTCGGCCTGACGGAAGCGCGCGAGGACGATCCCGACGTGCAGATCGGCGATTACATCGAGGAGCAGCTCGAGGCGGTCGATTTCGGTCGCATCGGCGCGCAGACCGCCAAGCAGGTGATCCTGCAACGCATCCGCGACGCCGAGCGCGAGCAGGTGCTCAACGATTTCCTTGAACGCAAGGAGCATCTCGTCACCGGCACCATCAAGCGCATGGAGCGCGGCAACGCCATCGTCGAGGCTGGTCGCATCGAGGCACTGCTGCCGCGCGACCAGATGATCCCGAAAGAGAATCTGCGTCCCGGCGACCGCGTGCGCGCCTGGCTGATGAAGATCGACCGCAACGCGCGCGGTCCGCAGCTGATCCTCTCGCGCACCGCGCCGCAGTTCATCATGAAGCTGTTCGAGCTGGAGGTTCCGGAAATCGAGGATGGCCTGCTCGAGATCAAGTCGGCGGCGCGCGATCCCGGCGTGCGCGCCAAGATCGGCGTCAAGTCGAACGACCCGCGCGTCGATCCGATCGGCACTTGCGTCGGCATGCGCGGCTCGCGCGTCACTGCGGTCACCAACGAACTCTCCGGCGAGCGTGTCGATATCGTGTTGTGGTCGGCCGATCCGGCGCAGTTCGTGATCGGCGCGTTGGCGCCGGCCGAGGTCAACTCGCTGGTGGTCGACGAGGAAAAGCACAGCATGGACGTGGTGGTCGATGAGGACAATCTCGCCATCGCCATCGGCCGCAGCGGTCAGAACGTGCGGCTGGCTTCCGAGCTGACCGGCTGGACGATCAACCTGATGACGGTGGAAGAGTCGCAGGAAAAGCAGGCGAAGGAAACCGAGAGCATCCGCCAGTTGTTCATGGACAAGCTCGACGTCGACGCCGAGGTCGCCGAGATCCTCGTCCAGGAAGGCTTTTCGACGCTCGAGGAGATCGCCTACGTGCCGCTCGCCGAAATGCTGGAGATCGAGGCCTTCGACGAGGCGACCATCAACGAGCTGCGTGATCGCGCCCGCAACACCTTGCTGACCGAGGCGATCGTCAACGAAGAGGAGCTTGAAAAAGTGGCCGACGACCTGCTGGCGCTCGAGGGTATGGACAAGCAGCTGGCCGCCAGGCTTGCCCGCCATGAAATCTATGATCGGGACAGTCTCGCCGATCTGGCGGTGGATGAACTGGTCGAGATGACCGGCATCGAGGAAGAGCGAGCCAAATCCCTGATCACTGTCGCGCGCGCACATTGGTTCGCCGATGAAACGAAGTAAGGAGGCGCCATGTCAGCCCAGATGATGAGTGTTGCCCAATTTGCCGCGGAGCTGAAAATGCCGCCGCTGGCCCTGATCGAACAACTGGCGAAGGCGGGCGTCGTCAAGCAGTCGAGCACCGACACGCTCACGGAGCAGGACAAGACGCGTCTGCTCGATTTCCTGCGCAAATCGCACGGCGAAACCGCGCCGAAGGCGAAGATCACCCTGACGCGCAAGCAGACCACCGAAATCAAGGCGGCCGATGCGACTGGCAAGGCGCGGACGATCCAGGTCGAGGTGCGCAAGAAGCGCACGTTCGTCAAGCGCGATGCGGAGATCGCCGCGGAGGTCGCCACGACACCGAGCCCCGAAGCGCCGAGCGCGCCGGTATCGGTGATCGACGCCGAACAGGCCGCCCTGCGCGAGCAGGAGGCCAGGCGTCAGGCCGAACTGGCCGCCATTCAGGCCGCCGAGCTGAAGGAAAAGCAGGAGCGCGAGGCCAAGGCGGCCGTCGCGCGCGCCGAGGCGGAGGCGCGCCTGACGCAACTGCAAGCCCAGGCCGAGGCCGCGGAGGCCCAGAAGGTTCCGGCGGGCGAAGCGCCGGAGGCCGCTGCCGCGGTGAGTGGCACGTTGCACAAGCCGGCGGCCAAGCCGGGCGAGGCGCCGCGCAAGGCCGAGAAAAAGACGGAACCCAAAAGCGCCGCCAGCCTCAAGAGCGAGGCGGATCGCAACCGTCGCGGCATCAAGACGCGCGGCGATGCTGGTGGCGGAACGGCCGGCTGGCGTGGCGGCCCGAAACAGGGTGGCCGCCATGGCGGTCGCCACCACGCCGAGGAACAGCGTGTACCGCAGCAGGTCGAGCAGGTGACGCGTGAGGTCCATGTGCCGGAGACGATCTCTGTCGCCGATCTCGCCCACAAGATGTCGGTGAAGGCGACCGAAGTCATCAAGACCCTGATGAAGATGGGCATGATGGTCACGATCAACCAGCATCTCGATCAGGAAACGGCGATGATCGTCGTCGAGGAGCTCGGCCACAAGGCTTTTGCCGCCAGGCTCGACGACCCGGACGCATTCCTCGACGAGGCGCACGCCGAACACCGGGATGCCGAGTTGCTGCCGCGCGCGCCGGTGGTCACGGTGATGGGCCACGTCGACCACGGCAAGACCTCGCTGCTCGACTATATCCGCCGCGCCAAGGTGGCGGCCGGCGAAGCGGGCGGCATCACCCAGCACATCGGCGCCTACCACGTCGAGACGCCGCGCGGCATGGTCACCTTCCTCGACACGCCGGGCCACGCCGCCTTCACGGCGATGCGCGCCCGCGGCGCCAAGGCGACCGACATCGTGATTCTCGTGGTCGCCGCCGACGACGGCGTGATGCCGCAGACGCGCGAAGCGATCCACCACGCCAAGGCCGCCAACGTGCCCCTGGTCGTGGCGATGAACAAGATCGACAAGCCGGACGCCAATCCGGACCGCTTGCGCCAGGATCTCGTGGCCGAAAGCGTCGTTCCGGAGGAGTACGGCGGTGACGTGCCTTTCGTGCCCGTGTCGGCCAAGAAAGGCACCGGCATCGACGACCTGCTCGAGCATGTGTTGTTGCAGGCCGAGGTGCTGGAGCTCAAGGCGCCGCGCGACACGCTCGCCAAGGGTCTGGTCATCGAGGCGCGTCTCGACCGGGGCAAGGGTCCGGTCGCCACCGTGCTGGTGCAATCCGGCACGCTCAGGCGTGGCGATGTGCTGCTGGTCGGCCAGGTGTATGGCCGCGTGCGCGCCATGCTCGACGAGAACGGCCGGTCGATCGACGAAGCCGGGCCGTCCATCCCGGTCGAGATTCAGGGCTTGTCCGACGTGCCCGCCGCTGGCGACGAGGCGATGGCGCTGGCCGACGAGAAGAAGGCGCGCGAGATCGCGCTGTTCCGCCAGGGCAAGTTCCGCGACGTGCGCCTGGCCAAGCAGCAGGCCGCCAAGCTCGAAAACATGTTCGAGCAGATGGGCGAGGGCGAGGTCAAGACGCTTGCGCTCATCATCAAGGCGGACGTGCAGGGTTCCCAGGAGGCGCTCGCCCATGCGCTCGCCAAGCTGTCGACCGACGAGGTCAAGGTCAATGTGATTCACGCGGCGGTCGGCGGCATCACCGAGTCCGACGTGAACCTCGCGCAGGCCTCGAAGGCCGTCGTCATCGGCTTCAACACGCGTGCCGACGCCGGCGCGCGCAAGGCGGCCGAAAGCTTCGGCGTCGACATCCGCTACTACAACATCATCTACGACGCAGTGGATGAGGTGAAGGCGGCGATGTCCGGGATGCTGGCCCCCGAGAAGCGCGAGAACGTGCTCGGCATGGTCGAGATCCGCCAGGTGTTCCGCGTGCCGAAGGTGGGCGCGGTGGCGGGTTGCATGGTCTTGTCCGGATTCGTCAAGCGCGGCGCGATGGTGCGGTTGCTGCGCGACAACGTGGTTCTCCATACCGGCGAACTCGATTCGCTCAAGCGTTTCAAGGACGACGTCAAGGAAGTCAAGGAAGGTTTCGAGTGCGGCCTGTCGCTGAGGAACTTCAACGACATTCAGGAAGGCGACCAGCTGGAGATCTTCGAGATCCAGGAAGTCGCCCGCTCCCTGTGACGGTGTCCTGAAAGTCGGCGATGGCGGGACGGCGGCAGGCAGCGGGGGTTTCGCGCGGCGAGCGCGTGGCGGAGCAGATCCGCCGCGATCTCGTCGATTTGCTGCGCCACGTCAAGGATCCGCGTCTGGCGCGTCTCCTGCCCTTGGTCACCCTCACCGACATCGAGATCACGCCCGATTACGCCCATGCCAAGGTGTTCTACACCTCGCTGGCCGGTGCGGAGCACGAAACCGAGATCGCCCGTGGGCTCGCGCATGCCGCCGGCTTCCTGCGCCGCGAACTCGGTCGGCGCCTGCGCATCCATCACATTCCCGAACTGCATTTCGTCTTCGACGCCTCGGTCGAGCGCGGCAGCCGTCTATCGCACCTGATCGACGAGGTGATCGAGGCGGATCGCGCCGCGGCCGTACCCGACGGTGAATAAGCCGCGCCGGGCGCCGCGTCGCCGCGTCGATGGTGTGCTGCTGCTCGACAAGCCGGGTGGCATGAGTTCCAATGCCGTTCTGCAAAAGGCGCGCTGGTTGTTCAACGCCGAAAAGGCCGGCCACACCGGCACGCTCGATCCGCTCGCCACCGGTCTCCTGCCCGTCTGCTTCGGCGAGGCCACGAAGTTCGCCGGCGAGTTGCTCGATGCCGGCAAGACCTATCTCGCCACGGTGCGTCTGGGCATCGTCACCGACAGCGCCGATGCCGCAGGCACCGTGCTGGCGACGCATCCGATCACGGTGCGGCAAGCCGATGTCGAGAACATGCTGCCGCGCTTCACGGGCGAGATCGTGCAGGTGCCGCCGATGCATTCCGCGCTGAAGCGCGCCGGCGTGCCCTTGTACGAACTTGCGCGCCAGGGCATCGAGGTGGAACGTGCGCCACGCCGCGTCACCATCCATGCGTTGCGTCTGCTCGACTGGCGTGACGATCATTTCGATCTCGAGGTCGCTTGCAGCAAGGGCACCTACGTGCGCACACTGGCTGCCGATATCGGCGCGGCGCTCGGTTGCGGCGCGCACCTCGCCGCCCTGCGTCGTACGCGGGTCGCCGGCCTCGACCTGGCGCACGCGGCGACGCTGGAAGCCATCGAGGCCTTGCCGGCCGCTGTGCGCGACACCCTGCTGTTGCCCCCCGACGCGCTGCTTGCCGACCTGCAAGAGATTCGGCTTGATGAGCGCGCGGCGGAGCGTCTGCGACTCGGCCAGGCCGTACGCTGGAACGGATCACCGTCCTGCCGCAGCCGACTTTACGCGCCGGAGGGGTTCATCGGCCTCGGCGAGTCGACCGCCGATGGCTGGCTCAGGCCGAAAAGGCTCGTGACGACAAACTGATGCGGTTATAATCCGCCCTCTTTTTTCGCGGGTGCGAGGCTCTATCAAACCGGGGCTGCGCCCGTTTTTCCAACCAGGCGTTTGAGAGAAATCACATGGCTATCACCACCGCCGACAAGGCGAAAATCGTTTCCGACTTCCAGCGTGCCCAGGGCGACACCGGCTCCCCCGAAGTTCAGGTCGCGTTGCTCACCGCGCGCATCAATGACCTCACCGGTCATTTCAAGACGCACGTCAAGGATCACCACTCCCGTCGCGGCCTGCTCAAGATGGTCAGTCAGCGTCGCAAGCTGCTCGATTACCTCAAAGGCAAGAATGCCGACAGCTACCGCGCCCTGATCGAGCGGCTCGGTCTCCGCAAATAAAAGGAACTCCCGTGCTGACACCCATCAAGAAAACCTTTCAATACGGCGCGCATGCCGTGACCCTGGAAACGGGCGAGATCGCCCGCCAGGCAACGGGCGCCGTCATGGTGAATGTCGACGATACCGTGGTGCTCGCCACCGTCGTCGCCAAGACCGAGGCCAAAGCCGGCCAGGATTTTTTCCCGCTGACCGTCGATTACGTCGAGAAGGTCTATGCCGCCGGCCGCATCCCCGGTGGCTTTTTCAAGCGCGAGGGCCGTCCCTCCGAGAAGGAAACCCTGACCTCGCGCCTGATCGACCGGCCGATTCGTCCGCTCTTCCCCGACGGCTTCTACAACGAAGTCCAGGTCATCATCCACGTCCTTTCGAGCAATCCGGAAGTCGATCCGGACATTCCCTCGATGATCGGCGCCTCCGCTGCCTTGGCGATCTCCGGCATTCCGTTTAATGGCCCGATCGGCGCCGCGCGCGTCGGTTACATCGATGGCCAGTATGTGCTCAACCCCACCCGCACGCAGTTGGCCGATAGCCAACTCGATCTCGTCGTCGCCGGCACCCAGGCCGCCGTGCTGATGGTCGAATCCGAGGCGCAGCAGTTGTCCGAGGAAGTCATGCTCGGTGCCGTGGTGTTCGGCCACGACCAGATGCAGGCCGCCATCAAGGCCATCAACGAACTCGTCGAGGTCGCCGGCAAGCCGGAATGGAACTGGCAGCCGCCCGCCAAGGACGTGGCCCTGATCGCCAAGGTCGCGGCGCTGGCCGAAGCCGATCTGCGCGAAGCCTATCGGATCACCAGCAAGCAGGCGCGCACGCAGAAGTGCCGCGAAGTGACGAGCAAGGCGATTGAGGCGATTTGTGCGGGCGAGGGCGCGCCGGACCCGACCGCCGTCGGCAACCTGATTTTCGAGCTTGAAGCCAAGATCGTGCGTTCGCAGATTCTCGATGGCCAGCCGCGCATCGACGGTCGCGACACGCGTACCGTGCGCCCCATCACCATCCGCCACGGCGTGCTGCCGCGCACCCACGGTTCGGCGCTGTTCACCCGTGGCGAAACCCAGGCGTTGGTGATCGCCACGCTGGGCACCGGCCGCGACGAGCAGATCATCGACGCGCTGCAAGGCGAGTACCGTGACCGCTTCATGCTCCACTACAACATGCCGCCCTTCGCCACCGGCGAAACCGGCCGCGTCGGCAGCCCGAAGCGACGCGAGATCGGCCACGGCCGCCTCGCCAAGCGCGCGCTGGTCGCCGTGCTGCCTTCCGCCGAAGAATTCGGTTACTCGATGCGCGTCGTCTCCGAGATCACCGAATCCAACGGTTCTTCCTCGATGGCCTCGGTCTGCGGCGGCTCGCTTGCCCTGATGGACGCCGGCGTGCCGCTCAAGGCGCATGTCGCGGGCATCGCCATGGGTCTCATCAAGGACGGCAGTCGTTTCGCCGTGCTGACCGACATCCTCGGCGATGAGGATCACCTCGGCGACATGGACTTCAAGGTGGCCGGCACGAAAAGCGGCGTCACCGCGCTCCAGATGGACATCAAAATCCAGGGCATCACCAAGGAGATCATGCAGGTCGCCCTGTCCCAGGCCAAGGAGGCGCGCATGCACATCCTCGGCATCATGGAAACGAACGTCTCCGGCCATCGTACCGAGGTTTCCAACTTCGCCCCGCGCATGATCACCATCAAGATCAATCCGGAAAAGATCCGCGACGTGATCGGCAAGGGGGGGGCCACCATCCGTGCGCTGACCGAGGAAACCGGCTGCGTCATCGATATCGAGGACGACGGTACCGTGACCATTTCCTCCGTGAATTCCGACGCCGCGCAAGTCGCCAAGAAGCGCATCGAGGACATCACGGCCGAGGTCGAGGTCGGCAAGGTCTACGAGGGCACCGTGTTGCGCCTGCTCGATTTCGGCGCGATCGTCCAGATCCTGCCGGGCAAGGACGGCCTGCTGCACATCTCGCAGATCGCCAACGAGCGCGTCAATGCCGTTTCCGACAAGCTCAAGGAAGGCCAGATCGTGCGCGTCAAGGTCATCGAGACCGACGACAAGGGTCGCGTGCGCCTGTCGATGAAGGCGCTGCTCGCCGAAGAGCCCGCCAGCGAGACACCAGCCGCCCAGTAAGCCGGGGTGCGGACAACAAAAAAGGACGCCACGGCGTCCTTTTTTGTTGTGGCGAGGGAAGCGAGAAGCTTACTTCGCCATCTGCTTCTCGCGACGCTCGTCGAGTTCCTTGCAGTCGATGCACATCGTCGCCGTCGGGCGTGCCTCCAGGCGCTTGAGGCCGATCTCGACACCGCAGCTTTCGCAGTAGCCGTACTCGCCGTTTTCGATCAGCGCGATGGATTCGTCGATCTTCTTGATCAGCTTGCGTTCGCGGTCGCGGTTACGCAATTCCAGGGCGATATCGGATTCCTGACTGGCCCGGTCGTTCGGGTCGGCGAACACCGTCGCCTCGTCCTGCATGGTGTGAACGGTGCGCTCGATATCGTCCGCCAGTTCGAGTTTCAGGGATTCCAAAATCTGGCGGAAATGCGCCAGTTGCTTGGCATTCATGTACTCCTCACCCTTTTTCGGAGTGTAGGGAGGAAAGTGCTTGTGCAGGAAGTCTTCAGCCATCTCGTCCGCTCGGCAAAAAGACCGTTTATAAACCAAACTATCTCTGTCGGCAAGAAATTTGGCACGCATCAATTGACACGTCGGTGCGTCAAAGTAGAATGCGCCCTCCTCGGGGCGTAGCGCAGCCCGGTAGCGCGCTTGCTTTGGGAGCAAGATGTCGGGGGTTCGAATCCCTCCGCCCCGACCAGACCATCCGGACAGCGTTTTGGCTCACCGCGACGGACCGCCCGTAGCTCAACCGGATAGAGCACCGGCCTTCTAAGCCGGGGGTTAGGGGTTCGAGTCCCTTCGGGCGGGCCAGTGCAGCCGGACGGAAATATTGCCCTTCGGATGGTCGGGCGGGCTTTCAAAGAGTTACGGCAGGTGATCCTGTGCGTGGTGCCACGCTCGGTCTCGCCGCGTAGAATCCATCCATGGCGCTCCTGACCAACATCATCGCCGCCGAAGAGGACGAACTTGCGGCGATCAGCGAATCCATCGATCCCATCGCCGAGTGGAGTGGCCTCGCGTTGCGCGATTTCACCATCCCGAAGATCGCCACGCTGCACTGCGTGCTGACCGGCGATTTGCTGGATGACGCTTACGTTTTGTACGAACCCAGCCACTTCTCGGAAATCGAGGGAGCCATCGTGCTGCGGTTTGCCGGCGAGTTGTTGGATCGGCTGGCCGGTCTCGAGGAGGATGCGTTGGCGGCGATTGTCGAGGAACTCCTGGCCACGGAAGAGTTCGAAGATGCTGGCTGGGACGAGGAAGAGGTGAGCGACATGCTCAACGGTCTCGTCGATCTCGCCCGCCTGGCTGAATCCCAGGGGCAGATCCTGGTCGCTTGGCTTCACCCGCTACGTACATGACATGACCATATCACCAACACCCGGGCGTCCCGCTTTGCGGATGGCGGAGTGATCTGACGTGCGCGTGATCGTCCAGCGTGTCTCGGAGGCGGCCGTCAGCGTCGATGGCCGGGTGTCCGGTCGGGTCGGCACCGGTTTGTTGGTGCTGGCGGGATTCGAAGACGCCGACCAGTCGAACGATCTCGAATGGATGGCGCAGAAGCTCGTCAAGCTGCGCATATTCCCCGACGACCAGGGCGTCATGAATCGCAACGTGATCGAGGCCGGTGGCGAGATCCTGGCGGTCTCGCAATTCACCCTCTACGCCGAAACGCGGAAAGGCAATCGGCCCTCATGGGGCAAAGCCGCGCGGGGAGAGGTTTCACGGCTCTTGTTCGACCAGTTCGTTCAGATGCTGTCGGCGGCGTTCGGGAAACCGGTGCCCACCGGGGTGTTCGGCGCCGATATGCAGATCAGGCTCGTCAATGACGGACCGGTCACGATCACCATCGACTCGAAGGAACGCAACTCCATATGAATCCCGGCAAACAGCCCGACCACGGCAAGCTTGACCGCATCGTCGCGGAGGCGCGCAAGTCCGCCGAGAAGTGCGAGAAGGGCTATCGCGAACAGGCGCTCAAGATTTACCCATGGGTGTGCGGCCGCTGCGCCCGCACCTTCACTCACACCAACCTGCGTGAACTGACGGTACATCACCGCGACCACAACCACGACAACAATCCATCGGATGGCAGCAACTGGGAATTGCTCTGCCTCTACTGCCACGACAACGAACACCAGAAGCAACTGGAGGCGGCCGGAGGACGTTCGATGCCGACCGGACGAGGCAGCGTGGCCAGCCACAATCCTTTCGCGGACCTGAAGTCAATGCTGGCCAAAAAGCAGTGAAGGCTCGCGCGGCGCAAGGCCTGCGCCCCAGGTGCTCAGACCGTTGCAATGCTTGGGTCTTGGGTGTTCGATTCTCGAATGGAGGCCTGGTGGCCATGTGGCGGAGAGGGCGGGATTCGAACCCGCGTTAGGGTATTACCCTAAACACGCTTTCCAGGCGTGCGACTTAAACCGCTCATCCACCTCTCCGGTACCAAGCGTGGCAGGGGGCGAATGTTAGCAGATAACGCCGTTCAGCCTTCGGTGTGGCGCAGCGAAAGGTCGATGGCGCGCACGTTCTTGGTGAGGGTGCCGATGGAAATGCGGTCGACGCCGGTTTCGGCGATGGCGCGCACGGTGTCGAGGCGCACGCCGCCCGAGGCTTCGAGTTCGGCGCGGCCGGCGGTGAGGCCGACGGCCTGGCGCATCTGGTGCAGATCCATGTTGTCGAGCAGGATCATGGTTGCGCCGGCGTCGAGCGCCTCGGCGAGCTCCTCGAGGGTCTCGACTTCGATCTCGATGAAGACCTTGTCGTTGGCGATGAGGCGCGCCCGTTGTAGGGCGGCGGTAACGCTGCCGGCGGCGAGGATGTGGTTTTCCTTGATGAGAATGCCGTCGTAGAGGCCGAGGCGGTGGTTGGTGCCGCCGCCGCAACGCACGGCGTACTTCTGGGCGAGGCGCAGGCCGGGCAGGGTCTTGCGCGTGTCGACAATCCTGGCGCGCGTACCGGCGATGGCGTCGACGTAGGTGCGCGTTGTCGTCGCGGTGCCGGAGAGCAGTTGCAGGAAGTTGAGGGCGCAGCGCTCCGAGGTGAGCAGCGCGCGGGTATCGGCAGCGATTTCGCAGACGACCTGGCCGGCTTCGCACGTTTCGCCGTCGCGCGCCAGCCAGCGAATGTTGGTGGCCGGGTCGAGGCGGCGCAGGCAGGCGTCGAACCATGCCGTGCCGCACAGCACCGCGTTTTCGCGGCTGGTGACGATGCCGGTGGCGGGTCGGCCGGTGGGTGTGAGCAAGGCGGTGAGGTCGCCGCCGCCGATGTCTTCGGCGAGGGCGGCGAGCACGTTGCGTTCGATTTCGTGGGCGAGCGTGAGCGTATCCATGCGCGGGATTGTAGCGGCTTCCTCAGCCGCGCCGCCGTGCGATAGCGAGACTGATGCTGCTGGCGGCGATGATCGCCATGCCCGCGAGTGTCATGGCGTCTGGCCAGTGGCCGAAGACCAGCCAGCCGAGCAGCGTCGCCCAGATCAGCTGCACGTAAAGAAGGGGGGAGAGGGTGGTCGCCGGTGCGTGGCGGAAGGCGGAGATCAGCAGGAAATGGCCCGTGCCGCCATAGATGCCGAGCGAGGCGATCAGCAGCGCTTCGCGCCAGTCCGGCACTGGCCCGCTCCAGTAGAGCGGCGCGGCGAGCGTCATGCCGACGGTGCCGACGAGTGCCGTGTAGAACAGCATCGTCAGCGTGTTTTCGGTGGGTGACAGCTGGCGGGTCTGGATCTGGTAGATGGCGTAGCACAGCGCCGCGCCGAGCACCAGCGCGAGCCCCGCGGGATGCAGATCGCCACCCGGCCGGGCGATGAGCAGGACGCCGCCGAATCCGGCGACGATCACCATCCAGTGAAAGACGCCGAGCCGTTCGCCGAGAAACGGCCCGGCGAGCATCGCCACCAGCAGGGGGGCGAAGAACAGCAAGGCGGTGGTTTCCGCCAGCGGCAGGTAGTGCAGCGCGGCGATGTTCAGCCCGGTGACGGCCACCAGCATCAGCGCGCGCACGATCTGCAGGCGCGGGCGCCCGGTGCGCACCAGCCCCCAGCGCAGCGTCGGACCGAGAAACACGACCATCAGCAGGCAATGCAGGGTGTAGCGCGCCCACACCAGCATGGGGACCGGAAAGGTTTGCGTCAGGTGCTTGGCCGTGGCGTCGAGCAAGGCGAAGCACAGCACGGCGGCGAGCATCAGCAGGATGCCGCGCAGGGGGTGATGCTCAGCGGCCAAGATCGCGTATCCAGCCGTTGAGAATCGTGCGGGCGGGGTCGATGAGCTCGCCGGCCGTGAGGCCAACGGGGCCGCTGCCGTGCGTCACGCAGGCGTCGGCGGCGGCGCCGTGCAGATGCACCGCCGCCAGCAACGCATCGAGCGGCGGCCAGCCCTGGGCGAGCAGCGCGGCGAGCATGCCGGCGAGCACGTCGCCGCTGCCGGCAGTGGCCAGTCCCGGGTTGCCGCTGGCGTTGATGAACCAGCGGCCGTCGGGCGTGGCGACCAGCGTGCCGTAGCCCTTGAGGGCGACATGCGCCGCGAAGCGGCGTGCCAGTTTCAGCGCGGCGGCGATGCGGTCTTTCTGGATTGTCCTGGTATCCGTGCCGAGCAGGCGAGCCGCCTCGGCCGGGTGCGGCGTCATGAAAGTCGGCGCTGGGCGCACGGCGAGCTGGCCAGCGAGCCGGGCGTCCTGCGCCAGCAGGTTGAGCGCGTCGGCATCGAGCACGAGTGGCCGCGGCGCGTCGAGCGTGCGGGCGAGCAGTTCGGCGGCCTGCGCCGACTGGCCGAGGCCGGGTCCGATGGCCAGCACGTCGGCATGGCCGAGCACGTCGTCGGCGTCGCGCAGCATGAGTTCGGGTTGGCCGCTGTCGACCGGCAGGCGTTCGAGCATGCCCAGATGCACGCGGCCGGCGCCGAGTTTGAGCGCGGCGCGCCCGGCGAGCAGCAGGGCGCCGGCCATGCCGGGCGCACCGCCGAGAATCGCGACGCTGCCGAAGCTGCCCTTGTGGCTGTTTTGCGGGCGCGGGCGCAGCGTGTGGCGGAAGAGGGCGGGTTCGACCAGCACGCCGTCGACCGGCACGGCGAGGCCGAGATCGCAGACGTCGATCATGCCGCACAGGTCGGGGCCGTCGCCGGTGAGCAGGCCCGGCTTGAGGGCGATGAAAGTCACGGTGTGCGTCGCGCGCACGACCGGGCCGGGCGCTGCGCCGGTTTCTGCATCGAGGCCGCTGGGTACGTCGAGGGCGAGAATGGCCGCGCCGCTCGCGTTCATGCGTTCGATCCACTGCGCATGCAGGCCTGCGACGGGGCGCGCCAGGCCGATGCCGAACAGGCCGTCGATGATGAGAGCGAATTCTCCGTCCGGATAGGGTTCGTTACCGCAAAGCAGCGTGGGGGCGTGGCCGGCCTCTGCGAGCAGGCGTGCAACGACGCGGGCGTCGCCGCCGTTGTTGCCGGGGCCGGCGACGATCAGGCAGCGGCCGTCGAGCATCTCGAGCGCGATGCGCGCAGCGGCGGCGCCGGCGCGCTCCATCAGCGGCGGCGCGGCGTTTGCGTGTTCGGCTTCCAGTGCCCGCAGGGCGGGCATGCGCAGGATCGGTTGCAAGGCGGAGCGCAAAGTCGGCGTTGGCATGACGGCGATTCTAGTCCGCGCGGTGTTACAGTGCGGCTCGACTGAAAGCGGAGAGAATCGGATGACCCTGAGCGAATTCATGCCCGACCTCGCGGCGCGCGCCGCCACTTTGCGCCGTGACCTGCACGCCCATCCCGAGCTGGCCTTCGAGGAGCGCCGCACCGCCGGCATCGTCGCCGCGCGCCTGCGCGAGCTGGGCATCGAGGTCCATGAAGGCATTGCGAAGACCGGCGTGGTCGGTGTGCTGAAGGCGGGCGGCAGTGACCGTGCCATCGGCCTGCGCGCCGACATGGATGCCCTGCCCCTGCCCGAGATGAACGTCTTCCCGCATCGCTCGCGCCACGAGGGCCGCATGCACGCCTGCGGCCACGACGGCCATACGGCGATGCTGCTGGGCGCTGCCGAGGCGCTGGCGCGCTTGCGCGACACGGGTGCCTTTGACGGTGCGGTGGTCTTCATCTTCCAGCCGGCCGAGGAGCATGAAGGCGGTGGCCGCGTGATGGTCGAGGAAGGCTTGTTCGAACGCTTTCCGGTGCAGATGGTGTTCGGTCTGCACAACTGGCCCGGCCTGCCGGCGGGCAGCCTCGCGGTGACCGAAGGACCGGTGATGGCGGGCGCCGACCGTTTCGAAATCGTCATCGGCGGCCGTGGCGCGCATGCGGCCATGCCACATCAGGGCACCGACACCATCCTCGCCGGCGCTGCGCTGGTGCAGGCGCTGCAGGGGCTGGTGAGCCGCCAGACCGATCCGCTCGATTCGGCGGTGGTGAGCGTCACGCGCTTCCAGGCCGGTTTCGCCGACAACATCCTGCCCGAGCAGGCTGTGCTTGGCGGCACGGTGCGCAGCTTCCGGCCGGAATTGCAGGATGCGCTCGAGGAAGGCATGCGCCGCGTCTGCAACGGTATCGAGACCACGCACCGCGTGCGCGTCGAACTGCATTATGCGAGGGGCTACCCGCCGACCATCAACGCGGCGGAGCCGAGTTTCATCTGTCGCGAAGTGGCGCGTCAGGTGGTCAGCGGCGAGCAGGTGTTCACCCACCTGAAGCCAAGCATGGGCGCCGAGGATTTCGCTTATCTGTCGCGCGTCGTGCCGGGCTGCTACGTCTGGCTCGGCAACGGCCCGGGCGAAGGCGGCTGCATGCTGCACAGCCCGCACTACGATTTCAACGACGAGATCATCGCCACCGGCATACGCTACTGGGTGCGGCTGGTCGAAAAGGCGCTGGCGCCGGCATGAATACCGCTGCGTCTTCCTCCGGAGTTCTCGGCCGGTTACTCGCCGCGCTGGGCGCCGCGATCCTCCTCGTGCTCGGTTTCATGTTTTCGGTCGTGTTGCTGGCGCTCGTCGTCGCGCTCGGGCTGGTGGCCTTCGGCTATTTCTGGTGGAAGACGCGCGCCCTGCGTGAACACCAGGCACAGGCGGCCGCGCAGGAGGCTAAACGGGGCGCGGCGGCTGACGGCCGGGTCATCGATGGCGAAGCGGTGATCGTCGAGGAAACGCGCACCGTCCATCGCATTGTCGAGGTGATGGATCTCAACGAAAGGCGGCCACCCGGCTGAACGGCCTTCCCGCGTGGTTGGCGATACCGCGCTTTCATATGATCGGAGATGGTCAGCCCAGCGTTGCTACCGTCTCGATCTTGGGCGCGATCAAACGCACCATCTTCTGGATGCCGTGTCCCGAATTAACCAGACGTTGAGAGACAAGCAACCCCACCTTTTCAAGCCGCTTTCGTGGGGACGACGAACGTCGGTTTATCGGTTTATCGATCTACAAACACATTGATTGGTAGCACATAGGTAGCACAAAGAACAACGGGTTAGCCACTTGCGTAGCTAACCCGTTGATAATACTGGCGTCCCCACGGGGATTCGAACCCCGGTTCATACCGTGAAAGGGTATTGTCC
>CAZGOH010000001.1:80356-125427 GCA_964527195.1 uncultured Methyloversatilis sp. | reverse complement strand
GTTCGCGCGTCAGTTGCAGCCTCGCCTGTTCGAGGTGATTGGAATAGAGGTGCGCATCGCCAAGCGTATGCACGAAGTCGCCCGGCTTGAGGCCGACCACCTGCGCGACCATCAGCGTCAGCAGCGCGTAGGAGGCGATGTTGAACGGCACGCCGAGAAAAATATCGGCGCTGCGCTGGTAGAGCTGGCAGGAGAGCTTGCCGTTGGCGACGTAGAACTGGAACAACGCATGGCAGGGCGGCAGCGCCATGCGGTCGACATCGGAGGGATTCCACGCCGTGACGATGTGGCGGCGCGAGTCCGGGTTCTTCTTGAGACCTTCGATCAGTTGCGCGATCTGGTCGATTTCCCCGCCGTCCCTGGCCGGCCAATGTCGCCACTGGTGACCATAGACCGGGCCGAGGTCGCCGTGCTCGTCGGCCCATTCGTCCCAGATCGAGACCTTGTTTTCCTTCAGGTAGGCGATGTTGGTCTCGCCCTTGAGGAACCACAACAGCTCGTGAATGATCGAGCGCAGATGCAGTTTCTTCGTCGTCAGCAGAGGGAAGCCTTCCGCGAGATCGAAACGCATCTGCCAGCCGAATACCGAGCGCGTGCCGGTGCCGGTGCGGTCGGATTTCACATGCCCGTGCTCGAGCACGTGGCGCATCAGGTCATGGTATTGACGCATAATCCGGCCGATTATAAGGAAGCCCGTCGCCATGACCGAATTGCCGAAAATTACTGTTTCCGCCCGGCCGCAAGGCCGCCATGTCCTCTATCTGCTGCCCGCCGGCAAGCGTCTGCCGGAAGACCTGCCGTCGCGCGATTTCTGGCAGAAGCTGCTCAAGCGACGCGACGCGAAAGTCGAGGAACTCGGCAAGTCGCCTGTGGCGGCCGATCTGCCCGACGGAACCCGTGCGGCGCTCGTTGCGGTCGATCCCGAAAAAAGCCGTTTCGAGCGGCTCACGGCCCTGCGCAAGGCGACGATGCCGCTGCTCGACGAAACGCCGCAATCGCTGGCGATCATGCCGCTCGGCGTTGATGACGAGGCGCTCGCCGATGCGCTCTACGTTGCACTGATCAATGGCGTGCCGCTGCCTGCGCAGAAGAAGAAAACCCCGGCGACTCTCGGGGAAATCACGTTGCCACGCCGTCCTGGTGCTGGCGGCGAGCCGGCGAACCGCCGTCCCGCCGGGGCCGACTTTCGTGTGGCGCTCGCTCGTGCCAACCTGCTGGCGCGCGAACTGACCGCCCTGCCGCCGAATCTGCTCGACCCGGCGCATTACCGCCAGCGCCTGCGCGCGCTGGCCAAGGAAAAAAAATTCAGCATCGAGGAATTCGATTTCCGCAAGCTGAAAAGGATGGGCGCCGGCGCCTTCTGTGCCGTTGCGCAAGGCTCCAACGGCGAGGGCGGCGGCGCGGCCATCGTCCATCTCTCCTGGAAACCGAAGAAGGCAACCAGAACCATCGCCCTCGTCGGCAAGGGCATCTGCTACGACACCGGCGGCCACAACCTCAAACCTGCGAAGTACATGGCCGGCATGCACGAGGACATGAACGGCTCGGCCGTGGCGCTGGCCATCCTCTGCGCGGCCGCCGAACTGAAGCTGCCGGTCGCCATCGACTGCTGGCTGGCGATCGCCAAGAACCATCTCTCGCCGACGGCCTACGCGCAGGGCGACATCGTCACGGCGCTCGATGGCACCACCATCGAGGTCGTACATACCGACGCCGAGGGCCGCATGGTGCTCGCCGACACGCTGGCGCTCGCGGCGAAGCAAAAGCCGCAACTGATGATCGACTTCGCCACGCTCACCGGCAGCATGCACACTGCACTCGGCCAGCGCTACTCGGGCGTCTTCGCCAGCAGCGACGAACTGGCCGAAAAGTCGGTGGCGGCGGGACGGCAAAGCGGCGAGCGCGTCTGTGTCTTTCCGCAGGATGCCGATTACGACCCGGCGCTCGATTCCAAGGTGGCGGACGTCAAGCAATGCACGCTGGAAGGCGAGGCCGACCACATCCTCGCCACGCGCTTCCTCGGCCGCTTCGTCGGCAAAACGCCCTGGATTCACATGGATCTGTCCGCAGCCAGTTGCAGCGGCGGCCTGGGTGCCGTGGCGACCGACACCACCGGCTTTGGCGTCAGCTGGGGAGTGGCTTTATTGCGGACTTGGGTCGAAACGCAGCAATGACCTCGGGGCGGGTCTCGATGTACGGCCCGCCGATCAGGTCGATGCAGTAGGGCACGGCGGCGAACACGCCGTCGAGCGTTTCCTTGATCGCCTTGGGCTGGCCGGGCAGGTTGAGGATCAACGACTTTCCACGGATCACGCCAACCTGGCGCGAGAGGATCGCGGTCGGCACGTATTTGAGGCTCACCGCGCGCATCTGCTCGCCGAAGCCGGGCATCACCTTGTGCGCCACGGCCAGCGTCGCCTCGGGTGTCACGTCGCGCGGCGCCGGGCCGGTGCCGCCGGTGGTCAGCACGAGATGGCAACCGGCCGTGTCGCACAGTTCGATCAGCGTCGATTCGATCAGGGGCTGCTCGTCCGGAATCAGCCGGCTTTCCAGGCGCCAGGGCGAGGCCAGCGCGGCGGCGAACCATTCGCGCAGTGCCGGGATGCCCTTGTCCTCATAAACCCCGGACGAGGCGCGGTCGGAGATCGACACGAGGCCGATCAACAGTTCATTGTTCATCGAGTGCCCTCAGGGTGCGATAAAGCTCGCGGAACGCGCGCGGCGGCTTGTTCAGTTCCTGCTCCTTCAGCGCATTGCGGCGCAGCTGGCGCAGGTGCTGCAAATCGGCATCGGGGTGCTGTTCGGCGATTTCCGCGATGACCTTCTCGTCGGCAAGGAAGCGTTCGCGCAACCGCTCCAGGGCGTGCATGCGTGCGTTGGCGGCGGCGGAAACACCCTTGAGGTCGTCGAGCGCGGCGCGGATCGGCGCGGGGTCGATGGCGCGCATCAGCTTGCCGATGTACTGCAACTGGCGGCGATGGGCCTCGTGCTGTGTGAAGCGCTGCGCGTCGCGCAAGGCTTCGCGCAAGTCCTCCGGCAGATCGATTTTCCTGATCTGGTCCTTCGACAGGGCAGCGAGCTCCGCGCCCAGATCCTGCAACGCGCTCATCTCGCGCTTCAAGGCGCTCTTGCTGGGTTTCTCGAGGGTATCCACGGGTAAGATTATAGCTTTCGCCCTTTCGCCGTCTTCCCATGACCGACTTTGCCTTCTCCGCCACCCGCCTGCGGGAACTGGCCGCCATCGTGTTGCAACATGCCGCTCGCCTGGGGGCGTCCGCCTGCGAGGTCGATGTATCCGAGGGCGTCGGCCAGTCCGTCACGGTGCGCCGGCAGGCCGTGGACACCATCGAGTTCAACCGCGACAAGGGCCTCGGCGTCACCGTCTATCTCGGCCAGCGGCGCGGCCATGCGTCCACTTCCGATTTTTCCCTGCCGGCGCTCGAGGCCACTGTCGAGGCGGCGCTGGCCATCGCGCGCTTCACCGCGGAGGACGACGCGGCCGGCCTGCCCGAACCGGAACGACTGGCCCGGCACCCGATTGACCTCGACCTTTACCATCCATGGGATCTGCCGGTCGAGGGCGCCATCGCCCTGGCGCGCCGCTGCGAACAGGCCGCTTTCGACGTCAGCCCCCTGGTCGACAACTCGGAAGGTGCCACGGTCTCCGCGCATGCCTCGCATTTCGTGTCCGCCAACAGCCTGGGCTTCATGGGCGGCTACGCGGCCACGCGGCACTACCTTTCCTGCGTGCCGCTCGCCAGGAAGGGCCGCGACATGCAGCGCGACGACTGGTATTCCGGCGCACGCGACCCCGCCGATCTCGCCAGCCCCGAAATGATCGGCGACTATGCCGCCCGCCGCACCCTCTCGCGGCTCGGCGCGCGCAAGCTCAAGACACGCCAGTGTCGGGTGTTGTTCGAGGCCCCGCTCGCGGCGATGCTGATAGGCAGTTTCGTGCATGCGATCTCGGGCGGCAGCCTCTATCGCAAGGCGAGTTTCCTCGTCGACTCGCTCGGCACGCGCGTCTTTCCCGAGTGGTTTCGCATCGAGGAGCTCCCGCATCTCAGGAAAGGCCTGGCCTCCAGTGCCTTCGATGATGACGGCGTGGCGACGAAGGATCGCACCGTCGTCGCCGACGGCGTCGTGCAGGGCTATTTCCTCTCCGCCTACACCGCCCGCAAGCTGGGCATGCAGACCACCGGCAACGCCGGCGGCAGCCATAACCTCATCGTCGCCCCGAGCCCCGATGCGCCCGCCGACTTTGCCGGCCTGCTGAAGCAGCTAGGCACAGGGCTGCTCGTCACCGAACTCCTCGGTCATGGCATCAACTACGTCACCGGGGAATATTCCCGCGGGGCGGCCGGCTACTGGGTGGAAGACGGTGAAATCGCCTATCCGGTACACGAAATCACCATCGCGGGCAATCTGCGCGAGATTTTCGCCGACATCGAGGCGGTCGGCCGCGATGTTCTCACGCGCGGCTCGCGCACCGTGGGGTCGATCATCGTCCCCCGCATGACCGTTGCCGGAAGCTGAGAAAACCCGCGTTTTACCCGGGCTCGGGGGCATGTGGCGAAAAGTTTTGGGTGTAGTATTCGGCGCTGCTCCCGTCGGCGGAGCACCCTCAAACAATACTTGAAGGAGACTCTTCATGGAACGTCGCAAGTTCTTGCAAAACGCAGGTATCGCCGGCATTCTGGCCGCCGGTGCAGCACCGGCCGTGCATGCCCAGCAGGCCATCCGCTGGCGCCTCGCCTCCAGCTTTCCGAAAGCGCTCGACACAATCTACGGCGCGGCCGAAATCTTCTCCAGAAAGGTCCGGGAGATGTCCGGCGGCAAGTTCGAGATTTCCGTACACGCCGCCGGCGAGCTGATGCCCGCCTTCGGCGTGCTCGACGGCGTCCAGCAAGGCACGGTCGAATGCGCACATACCGCCCCCTACTACTTCTACGGCAAGGACGAAACCTTCTCGATCGACTGCGCGATTCCCTTCGGCCTCAACTCGCGTCAGATGACGGCCTGGATGTATCAGGGCAACGGCATGCGCCTGATGCGCGAGTTCTACACCCAGTACAACGTCGTGAATTTCCCGATGGGCAACACTGGCGCCCAGATGGGCGGCTGGTACCGCAAGGAGATCAAGAGCCTGCAGGACATGAAGGGGCTCAAGATGCGCATCTCGAACCTGGCCGGCGCGGTGGCGACCCGGCTTGGCGTCGTGCCGCAGACCATCCCCGGCGGCGAGGTCTATACCGCGCTGGAAAAGGGCACCATCGACTCCGCCGAGTGGGTCGGCCCCTACGATGACCAGAAACTCGGTTTCCACAAGGTCGCCAAGTTCTACGCCTATCCCGCCTGGTGGGAAGGCGGCCCGCAGCTCAGTCTCTACGTGAGCAGCAAGGCCTACGAGGGTCTTACGGCGGAAAACAAGTCGATCATCGAGTGCGCCGCCGCACTGGCCCACACCGACATGCAGGCGAAGTACGACGTCAAGAATCCCCAGGCGATCAAGGAACTCGTCGCCAGCGGCACCAAGCTCTTCCGCATGCCCAAGGCGGTGATGGATGCCGCCTTCAAGGCCTCGGAGGCAGAGTACGCGGCCCTATCGGCGAAGAACCCCAACTGGAAGAAGATCTACGCCGACTACGCCGTTTTCCGGCGCGAACAGAACCAGTGGTTCCGTTTTGCCGAAGCCGGCTTCGACAGCTTCATGCAAGCGCAGAAGCTGTAGGAAGTCTCCACATCACTCGCGGGGCGGGGCCTGACCGGGCTCCGCCCCGTTTTTTTCGTTCGCAGCGTCAGCCGGGGCTTCGTCTTTTTTCTCGTCCGCTTCCCCGTTCTCCCCCTCGTCGCCCCAACCGCGATCAAATCCGCCGGACTGGAACTGCATCTCGACCTCCTCGGCGCTATACACCTTGTCCTCCTTAAGGCTGCCGATGACGAGTTGCGGGTGGGCGATCAGCACGCCGACCATGATGATCTGGATGATGATGAAGGCGACCGCCCCCTTGTAGATCTGTGGCGTCGTCACCGCCCCCACGGTCTTTCCGGTCACGGCGTCCACGTAGTCGCGCCGCGCGGCGACGCTGCGCAGGTAGAAGAGCGCGAAACCGAAAGGCGGCGTCAGGAAGGACGTCTGCAGGTTCATGGCGATCAGCACGCCGAACCAGATCAGGTTGATGTCCATCTTCTCCGCGACCGGCGCCAGCAGCGGCAACACGATGAAGGCGATCTCGAAGAAATCGATGAACATGCCGAGAATGAAGATCAGGACGTTCACGAAGATGAGGAAGCCGATCTGCCCCCCCGGCAGCTTGTCGAACAGGTGCTCGACCCAGATGTGGCCGTCGGCTGCGTTGAACGTAAACGAGAAGACGGTCGAGCCGATCAGGATGAACATCACGAAACAGGACAGCTTGGCCGTGTTGTCCAGCGCCTCCTTCAGCAGGTCGAACTTCAGCCGGCGCCGGCCGATCGCCATCAACAGGGCGCCGACCGCGCCCATGGCACCGCCCTCGGTCGGCGTGGCGACGCCGAGAAAAATCGTGCCGAGGACGAGAAAGATCAACACCAGCGGCGGGATCAACACGAAGGTGACGCGCTCGGTAAGCTGCGAAAGCAGGCCAAGCTTGAACTGGCGATTGACCAGGGCGAGCAGCAGGGCGAAGAAGGCGCAGACCGTCAGCGTGAGCACCACCCGTTCGTCGGTCGGTGCGGCGTCGGCGATGTCGCGCCCCATCCAGGGGTTGATCAGTGCCTCATGCACCCGGCCCCAGGCGACGCCAGCCAGCGTCGTGATGCCAAGCAGGGCGAGCAGCGAACGGTAGCCCCCCGAACCGTCGGCTTCGCGGTAGATGCGCGCCTCGGTCGGCAGCGCGGGAACCCATGCCGGCTTGATGATCGAGACGGCCACCACGAACAGCACGTACAAACCGATCAGCATCAGAGCGGGAATCATCGCGCCGGCATACATGTCACCGACGGAACGGCCCAGCTGGTCGGCCATGACGATCAGCACGAGGGAAGGCGGCACCGCCTGCGCCAGCGTACCCGAGGCGGTGATGGCCCCGGCGGCGATGCTCCGGTTGTAGCCGTAGCGCAGCATGATGGGCAGCGATATGAGGCCCATGGCAATCACCGAGGCCGCCACCACGCCGGTCGTGGCCGCCAGCAGGGCACCGACGAGAATCACCGCCAGGGCGAGGCCGCCGCGCACCGGCCCGAACACCTGGCCGACGGTTTCGAGCAGGTCTTCGGCCATGCCGCTTTTTTGCAGCACGATGCCCATGAAGGTGAAGAACGGGATCGCCAGCAGGGTGTCGTTTTGCATGATGCCGAAGACGCGCAGCGGCAGGGCCTGGAACAGCGTCGGCGGGAACAGGCCGGCCTCCATGCCGAGGGTACCGAACATCAGCCCGGTGGCGGCCAGGGCGAACGCAACGGGAAAACCGGTCACCAGGAAGGCCAGCAGGCCGAGAAACATCAGCGGCACGAAGTTTTCGACGAAGAAAGTCACCATCAGCGCAACTCCTCATTGGCGCGGGCCGCGTGTTCCTCGATCTCGTATTCGATGTCGTCTTCCTTGCTGTGCGGCTGGTGATGGGCGAGCGGATCGGGTATCAGGCCGCGCAGGAAGGCGATACGCTTGACGAGCTCGGATGCGCTTTGCAGCAGCAGCAGCCCGAAGCCGAGCGGCACCAGGATGTAGGCCGGCCAGCGGATCAGACCACCGGCGTTTTGCGACATCTCGCCGCTCGTCCAGGCATTGACGAAAAGCGGCCAGGAAAGCTTGATGAAGACGACGCACAGCGGCACGAGGAAGACCAGCATGCCGATGATGTCGATCCAGTTACGGGTACGCGGCGAGAAACGGTTGGCGAGGAAATCGATGCGCACGTGGGCGTTCTTGAGGAAAGTGTAGCCGGCGCCGAGCAGAAAAACCGCCGAAAACAGGTACCACTGCACTTCGAGCAAAGCGTTGGAACTCACGTTGAGGGCCTTGCGCACCACGGCATTGCCGGCGGAAATCAGCACGGCGAGCAACACCAGCCAGTAGATCAGGCTGCCGACACGCTCGTTGAGCGCGTCGATCAGGCGCGACAGACGCAACAGTAGGTTCATGGGCCGGTATCCTTTTGCGAATCGGCCCAGTTTACATGCAAAAGGGACCGTCTCCGCCGGGAATCGGACGGCGCAAGACAGGGCCGTCGCGCGACGAACTTTGAGCGGCGGTAGAATCCGCCCTCCGCCAATTTCCCACATTCCAGCCCCCCGCCATGTTCCCCAGACAAGACACCCTCGCCAAGACCGATCCCGAGCTGTTCGACGCCATCCAGGCCGAAAACCGCCGGCAGGAAGACCACATCGAGCTGATCGCCTCGGAAAACTACGTCTCGCGGCCCGTCATGGAAGCCCAGGGCTCGCAGCTCACCAACAAATACGCCGAGGGCTACCCGGGCAAGCGCTATTACGGCGGCTGCGAACACGTCGATGTCGCGGAGCAGCTGGCCATCGACCGGTTGAAAAGTCTGTTCGGCGCGGAAGCCGCCAACGTGCAGGCCAATTCCGGCTCGCAGGCCAACCAGGCGGTGCTGATGGCCTTCGCCAAGCCGGGCGACACCCTCATGGGCATGAGCCTCGCCGAAGGCGGCCACCTGACGCACGGCATGCCGCTCAACATGTCCGGCAAGTGGTTCAAGGTCGTCGCCTACGGCCTCGACGCCAACGAGGCGATCGACTACGAGAAGATGGAAGCACTGGCGCGCGAACACAAGCCGAAGATCATCGTCGCCGGCGCCTCGGCCTACGCCCTGAAGATCGACTGGGAGCGCTTCGCGAAAATCGCCAAGGAAGTCGGCGCGATCTTCTGGGTGGATATGGCCCACTACGCCGGCCTCGTCGCCGCCGGGCTGTACCCGAATCCGGTGCCGCACGCCGATGTCGTCACCTCGACCACCCACAAGACGCTGCGCGGCCCGCGCGGCGGCGTCGTGCTGATGAAGGCCGAGCATGAAAAGGCGATCAATTCCGCCATCTTCCCCGGCCTGCAGGGCGGCCCGCTGATGCACGTCATCGCCGCCAAGGCGGTCGCCTTCAAGGAAGCGCTGTCGCCCGAGTTCAAGGTTTACCAGCAGCAGGTGATCGACAACGCCCGGACGATGGCCGAGACCCTCATCCAGCGCGGCCTGCGCATCGTTTCCGGCCGCACCGAATCGCACGTCTTCCTGGTCGACCTGCGCGCCAAGAACATCACCGGCAAGGAAGCGGAGGCCCTGCTCGGCCAGGCCCACCTCACCGTGAACAAGAACGCGATCCCCAACGATCCGCAAAAGCCCATGGTCACCAGCGGCATCCGCATCGGCACGCCGGCGATGACGACGCGCGGGTTCGGCACGGCGGAGGCCGAAGAGGTCGCGAACCTCATCGCCGACGTGCTCGACGCGCCGAACGATGCGGCCGTGCTGGCGCGGGTGCGCGGCGCGGTGGCCGCCCTGTGCGCAAAATTCCCGGTCTACGGAGACTGAACGATGCGCTGTCCTTACTGCGGTGAGGACGACGCCCAGGTCGTCGATACCCGGGAAAACGAGGAAGGCGACACCGTGCGTCGGCGTCGGCGCTGCCTGGCCTGCGACAAACGCTTCACCACCTACGAGCGCGTCGAACTGCAACTGCCCCTTGTCGTCAAGAAGAACGGCAGCCGCGTCGAGTACGACCGCGACAAGCTGCGTTCGAGCATGATGCTCGCGCTCAGGAAGCGCCCCGTCGGCACGGAAAGCGTCGAGGCCGCGCTCGACCGCATCGAGGAAAAGCTCGTGCAGCTGGCCGAGCGCGAGGTGCCATCGGACCGCGTCGGCGAATTAGTGATGCGCGAACTCAGGAAGCTCGACAAGATCGCCTACGTGCGTTTCGCCTCGGTCTATCGCAACTTCGCCGACGTCGACGAATTTTCCGACGCGATCCGCGAAGTCAAGACACCGCGGCGCCGCACCGCCGGCAAGTGAGTTTCTCGGCCGCCGATCATGCCTTCATGGCCCGGGCACTGCGGCTCGCGGAGAACGGGCTGTATTCCACGGCGCCGAATCCGCGCGTCGGCTGCGTGCTGGCGAAGGATGACGCGATCATCGCCGAGGGCTGGCACGAGAAAGCCGGCGGCCCGCATGCCGAAATCGATGCGCTACGGAAAGTCGGCCCGGGCAATACGGCGATAAACGCGGCCGCGGGGTGCACCGCCTATGTCACGCTGGAACCCTGCTCGCACCACGGCCGTACCCCACCCTGCGCCGACGCGCTGATCGCCGCGGGCATCACTCGCGTCGTCGCCGCGATGCGCGATCCCAATCCGCTGGTCGCCGGACGGGGACTCGAACGATTGCGCGCCGCCGGCATCGCCGTCGGGAGCGGCCTGCTGGAAGCCCAAGCGCACGAACTCAACATCGGCTTCGTCTCGCGCATGACGCGCGGCCGCCCCTGGGTGCGGATGAAGATCGCCGCCAGCCTCGACGGCAAGACCGCGCTGGCCAACGGCCGGTCGCAGTGGATCACCGGCCCCGACGCCCGTCGCGACGTCCATGCCTGGCGCGCTCGCAGCTGCGCGATGCTGACCGGCGTCGGCACGGTGAAAGATGACGATCCGCGGCTGACCGTGCGCGACGTGACGACGCCGCGCCAGCCGTTGCGCGTGGTCGTCGACAGCCGACTCGACACCCCGCCGCAAGCGGCGATCATCGAAGGCGGCAACTGCCTGATCGCCTGCGCCGTCGCCGATCATGAACGCGCGGCGCGACTCGAGGCGCGCGGCGCGGGCATCCTGGTGCTGCCGAATGCACGCGGCAAGGTCGACCTGCCGGGCTTGCTGCATGCGCTCGGCGAACGCGGCATCAACGAGGTCATGGTGGAAGCCGGCGCGAAACTCAACGGCTCGCTGCTCCGGGAAGCTTGCGTGGACGAACTGCTGATCTACCAGGCGTCCCTGCTGCTCGGCGACGCGGCGCGCGGCATGGCCGATCTGGGCGAACTGTCCGACCTGGGCGAGGCGAAACGCCTGGACGTCGTCGAGCGCCGTGTCGTCGGCGCCGACTTTCTCACGCGCCTGCGCTTCGGCTAGAACACACCGCGCAAGCCGGATCGTGCGGCACGGTGATCGTGCGCCACGCCATCGCCAGCCCGTCGAGCAGGAGCAGACGACCGGCAAGCGCCTCGCCGCAACCGATCAGGAGCTTGAGCGCCTCGGCGGCCTGCGTCGCGCCGATAATGCCGACCAGCGGCGCGAACACGCCCATCGTCGCGCAGCGCACTTCCTCGACATCCTCGGCCTCGGGAAACAGGCAGTGGTAGCACGGCGCTTCCGGCCGGCGTGTGTCGAACACCGCCACCTGGCCGTCAAAACGCACTGCCGCGCCGGACACGAGCGGCTTGCCGAATTTCACGCAGGCGCGATTGACGGCGTGGCGGGTGGCAAAGTTGTCCGAACAGTCGAGCACCACGTCGGCGCGCGCCACCTCCTCTTCCAGCCGTTCGCCTGCCAGGCGCTCCTGCAGGGGCAAGACGCGGCAATCCGGATTGATCTCCGCCAGCGTCGCACGTCCCGACTCCACCTTGGGCCGGCCGACGGCGGCGGTACGATGCATGATCTGGCGCTGCAGGTTGGTGAGATCGACCGTGTCGCCATCGACCAGGGCCAGCGTGCCGATGCCGGCCGAGGCAAGATAAAGGGCGACCGGCGAACCGAGTCCCCCGGCGCCGAGCACCAATGCGCGCGCCGCGGCGATGCGTTCCTGGCCCTCGATGCCGACCTGGGGTAGCAGGATGTGGCGCGAGTAGCGCAGCAGCTGTTCGTCGTTCACTTGTACTCGCGCAGTTCGGGCGGCGTCTCGTCGCGGTCGCCGTGCGGGTGGTGCTCCCATGCCTGCGAGTAGACCTCGTGCGACTTCTTGATCAGACGCTCGGGCTGAGCGAGGTTGCGGCGCTGGGTTTCCTCGACGAAATAGACGAGCGCGCGCACCAGCTTGCAGTAGAGGGTATTTTCCAGATGAAAGCCGCGATCCTCGAGCATGCGCTCCAGTGACTCCATGCTGTGATCGGCGATGTCGTACCAGACCGAGATGCCGTTCGGTTGCATGCCCGGCGCGACATCGAGATTCGGCTGTTCGGCCAGCACGGCGCAAGCCGCGTCGATCTGCGCTGTCTTCAGCTTGCAAAAACGGAGCTCGCGATGCTTCCTCGTGCCCGCCTGCGGCGCCAGCGGATGCGGGCGGGAGAGGCCGCGCTCCTGGTCGCGAAGCAGGCGCGCGCGCTCCGGGTTCATTTTTTCTGGACGACGCGCAGTGCCTTGAGCAGATTCAGGGCCTGGTTCAGCTGGTAATCGTTTTTCGAGGCGATCTCGAAGGGAGCAGGCGCCGGCGCCGGCTCCCCTTCGCCTTCCTTCGACTTCACTTTCTCTTCCTTGCGAGCCGGCGCTTTCTCGGCTTCCTTGTCCTTGTCGTTGACCAGATGCCGATCCAGGTCGGCTTCGCGCAGGCGCTCGCGCGAGGCGCCGTTCGGGGACTCCTCGACGAGGATGTCCGGGGTGATGCCCTTGGCCTGGATGGCGTTGCCGTTCGGCGTGTAGTAACGCGCCGTGGTGAGTTTGATCGCCGTTTGCGCGGAGAGGGGCAGCACTGTCTGCACCGACCCCTTGCCAAAGGTCTGCGTGCCCATGACGATGGCGCGCTTGTGGTCCTGCAAGGCGCCGGCAACGATTTCCGAGGCCGATGCGGAACCGCCATTGACCAGAACGACCATCGGCACGTCGCGCGCGCCGGCAGGCAGTTTCGTGATGAAGTCCTCGCGCTGGCCGCGCAAATAATCGGCCGGACTGGCGGTGTACTTGCGCTTGGCGTCCTCGATGCGCCCGTCGGTGGTCACCACCACGCTGCCGGGCGGCAGAAAGGCGGCGGAAACGCCGATGGCGCCATGCAGCAGGCCGCCCGGATCGTTGCGCAGGTCGAGCACCAGACCCTTGACGCCATCCTTGCTCGCTTCGTCCTTGAACAGCTTGTCGAGGTGCCGCACCACGTCGGGGGCCGTTTCCTCCTGGAACTGCGTGATGCGCAGGTAGACGAAGCCCGGCTCGAGCGTCTTCGACTTCACGCTTTGCACCTTGATGACATCGCGGATGATGGTGACCTCGAGCGGCTTGGCCTCGCCCTTCCTCAGAATCGTCAGACGGATCGGCGTCTTCGGCTTGCCACGCATGCGCTTGACCGCGTCGTTGAGCGTCATGCCCTTGACCGGCGTGTCGTCGAGCTTGAAGATCAGGTCACCGCTTTTCACGCCAGCGCGCCAGGCGGGGGTGTCCTCGATGGGAGCCACCACCTTGACGAGGCCATCCTCCATGCCGACCTCGATGCCGAGGCCGCCGAATTCGCCCTGCGTGGAGACCTGCAAATCCTTGAACGCGTCGGCGTCGAGGTAGGCCGAATGCGGGTCAAGATTGGTCAGCATGCCGCTGATCGCGTGCGTGATCAGCTGCTTGTCCTCGATCGGCTCGACGTAGCCCTGCTTGATGGCATTGAAGACGTCGGCGAAACCGCGCAGCTCCTCCACCGGCAAGGGGGCGATGCCCGCCCTCTGCGCGATCGCGGAAAAATTCAGGCTCAACATGACGCCGGCCACCAGGCCGACGACGACGAGACCGACTTGCTGTAGTTTGCTGCGCATGGGAACCTCTGGAAACGTGCGGGGCGGATCAGCGCGGCCCGAGCCAGCTGCCGGGATCGAACGCCTGCCCCCGATGTCTGAGTTCAAAGTATAAACCCGATTCCGACTGCCCCCCGCTGGCCCCGACGGTGGCCACCGTGGCGCCGGCGGCGACTTTCTGGCCGACGTCCGCCAGCAGCGTCTGGTTGTTGCCATACACCGAGAGGAAGTCGTCGTCGTGATCGACGATCAGCAGATTGCCATAGCCGCGCAACCAGTCGGCATACACGACCTCGCCCGCCGCGACGGCACGCACTTCCGCACCCTCGGCCGCCCGGATGAACAGGCCTTTCCACGTCGCCCGGGCGTCATCACGACGTGCGCCGAAGCGTCCGGCGACCGTACCCTGCGCCGGACGGACCAGTTTCCCGCGCAACCGGGCGAACTCCCCGCGCGCATCCGTCGGGCCGGGGGCCGACACAGGCGGTGACGGGGCCGGCCCGGAACGCGCCACGGGCCGTGGCGGCGGCGCCTTGGGACGCGCGGCGGCCCGCCTCGTGATCGAATCGAGCACTTGCGTCAGGCGGCGCTCGTCCTGCCGCAGGGTGTGGATCGTACGCTTTTGCTGATCGATGTCGCGTGCCATCTTCGCCAGCACGGCCTGCCGCTCCTGCTGGCGCTCGCGCAAGGCCGACCGCTCGTCCTCTTCGCGCCGCACGAGTTCCGCGAGTACCGCACCGCGCTCGCGCACCTCGTCGGCAAGACGCCGGCGCTCGGCGACGTCTTGCCGCAACTGGCCGATCAGTTCTGCCTGGGCTTGTGCCAGGCGCGCATGGAAATAGCGTTCCCGGGCCGCGGCATTGGGGTCGCGCGCGCCCAGAAAAGCAGCAAGCGCACTTTCGTCCCCGGCACGAAAACGCGCACCCAGCAAACGGGCCAGGCGCGCCTGGTCCGCGCTCGTGCGTCTTTCCAGTTGACGCAGCGCCTGCTCGCGTCCGGCCAGTTCGGCGTGCGCGGCGCGACTTTCCTCGCCCAGTTCCCGCAACTTGCGGCCTACCGCCGAAATGGCCCGCTCGGTCTCGCGCAAGGCGTCGGCCGTCGCCGCCCGGTCGCTCTCCCTGCGCTGCAAGTCCTCCTCGAGTTGGGCCCGCTGCTTGCGAACGGATTCGAGGCGCTGACGATCATTCGCCGCCGCCACGGCGGGAAAAATGCCCGAAAACAGAAACAGGGCCGCGATGAACGCGGCGGCCGGACGGATCAAGCCCTCGCTTTGCCCTGGTTGGCAACCGCGGCCTGCGCGGCGGCAATGGCCGCCGGATCGCCCAGGTAGTAGTTGCGGATGGGCTTGAGTTCGGCGTCGAACTCGTACACCAGCGGCTGGCCGGTCGGAATGTTGATGCCGACGATGTCCTTGTCGGAGATGTCGTCCAGATACTTGATCAACGCACGCAGGCTGTTGCCGTGCGCGGTGACGAGCACCCGTCTGCCCGACTTGACGGCCGGCGCGATGGTGTCGAACCAGAAGGGCAGGAAACGCTCGACCGTGTCCTTGAGGCACTCGGTGGCGGGAAAGAGGCCGGGAGCCAGATTCGCATAGCGCGGATCATGATCGTCGTAGCGCGGGTCGCTCTTGTCGAGTGCCGGCGGCGGCGTGTCGTAGGCACGGCGCCACACCAACACCTGTTCCTCGCCGAATTTGGCGGCGGTTTCGGCCTTGTTGAGTCCCTGCAAGGCGCCGTAGTGCCGCTCGTTCAGTCGCCACGAATGCTCCACCGGCAGCCACATGCGGTCCATTTCCTCGAGCACGGCCCACAGGGTCTTGATGGCCCGCTTGAGCACGGAGGTGTAGGCGATGTCGAAGTCGAACCCTTGCGCCTTGAGCAACTGGCCGGCGGCCTGCGCCTCGGCGAGACCCTTGTCGGTGAGACCGACATCGGTCCAGCCGGTGAAACGATTCTCCTGATTCCAGACGGATTCGCCGTGGCGAAGCAAAACGAGCTTGTACATGCTGGGGCAGACCCCTGTGTTGGATGGAAAGACGGGCGCCAGGGCGCGCGCGGGTCGCCCCGGTCAATCGACACCCCATTCTAATCCAAGTATGATCGCGGTCGCCATCGACACCCGCACCGGCACATGCTCAACCACATCACCGAATACACCTACCAGAACGAGGTTTCGCCCGAGCGGTTCGCCTTCATGACGGACTGGCTGTTGCGCTGGAACAAGCGCGAGGGTGGCGCGGGGTTTTCTCTCGTGCTGATCGATTTCACCAGCCCGGCGGAACTGGGCAACGCCCTCGGCGCGAAGCACGCAATGGATCTCGTCCGGCGTGTCGGCCTGGAAATCGATCAGTCCCTGCGCTCCACCGACCTGCTCTGCCGCGCCCGCGCCAGCACCAGCACCTTCTGGGTGCTGCTGCCCAAGGGCTCGCCCGACATCGTTTTGCAAAAACTCGACCCCATCCTTTACGCCGCGCGGCGCGACGGCCTCGACGCCACGCAACTCGACATCCGCACCGTGATCTATCCCGACGAACTCTCCGAATGCCATTCGGCCCGCGAACTGTTCGAGCGGCTGCAGGATCACGGACGGCGCTGAACACAGGAACACTCATGGCGAACATCGGCATCACGGATCTCGTGAAGCACAAAGAGCACATCGAAATGGCGGCGCGCGCACTCAAGGCGATCTCCCATCCCCTGCGGCTCAAGATTCTGTGCGTGGTCGGCGACGCCGAAGTCTGCGTGCAGGACATCGTCGACGCCGTCGGCACCTCGCAGAGCAACATTTCCCAACATCTCGCCATCCTGCGCGAGAAGGGCGTGTTAACGACGCGCAAGGACGCCAACCGCGTCTTCTACAGCGTCGCCGATCAGCGCACCCTGCAACTGATCGTGATGATGCGCGAGGTGTTTTGCGGCGTGCCTGCCCGGAACCCTTAGTCTTTCGAGTCGCACGAGGACATTTCATGGAATTCATCCAGCAAAACCTAATGTGGGTCGGCCTTGCCGCCGTCAGCGGCGGCATGTTGCTCTGGCAGATCATCAACGGCGCGGGCGTCAACCGCATCTCGGTGCAGGAAGCGACTCTGCTCATCAACCGCCAGGATGCCGTCGTCGTCGACGTGCGCGAAACGGCGGAATGGTCGGCCGGCCACATTCCGAATGCCCGCCACATTGCGCTCGGACACCTGGGAAAACACCTCTCCGAGATCGAAAAGTTCAAGGAAAAACCGGTCATCGTCGTTTGCGCGAGCGGCAACCGCTCCGGCGCCGGCTGCCGGATTCTCAAGAAGGCCGGCTTCCAGAAGGTCCACAACCTCGGCGGCGGCGTGCATGCCTGGCAGGATGCCGGCCTGCCCGTCACGAAGAAATAGGGGGGGCGCCATGGTCCGCGTCGTCATGTACGCCACCGCCGTCTGCCCTTACTGCGTGCGCGCCGAGGCGCTGCTCAAACGCAAGGGCGTCACCGACATCGAGAAGATCCGCGTCGATCTCGATCCTGCCCGTCGCCAGGAAATGGAGGCACGCGTACCGGGCGCGCGTACCGTGCCGCAAATCTTCGTCGGCGACGTGCACGTCGGCGGCTGCGACGATCTGCACGAACTCGACCGGCAAGGCAAGCTTGACGCCCTGCTCGCCGCCTAGACTTTCATCTCCCTCACCGCCCCACTTCAGGAAAACCAATGAGCGACCAGGACAACAGCCCCGTCTTCAGCATCGAGAAAATCTACGTCAAGGACTTGTCCCTGGAGGTTCCCAACGCGCCGCACTGCTACCTGGAACGCGACCCGGCGGAAATCAGCCTGCAGATGCAAACCGGCGGCGAAGCCGTCGGCGAAGGCATCTTCAACGTCGTACTGACCCTCACCGTGTCGGCCAAGATCGGTGAAAAAACCCAGTTTCTCATCGAGGCGACCCAAGGCGGCATTTTCCAGATCCGCAACGTGCCCAACGAGGAACTCGAACCGATCATCGCCGTCGCCTGCCCGAACATTCTTTTCCCCTACGCGCGCGAGACCATCTCCGACGCCGTGACGCGTGCCGGTTTCCCGCCGGTGCTGCTCGCCCCGGTGAACTTCGAGGCGATCTACCGCGAACGCCTCGCCCAGCAGCAGGGCCAGCCAGCCGCCGCCCCGTTGCAGTAATGCGCCTGCACAAGGTCGCCATCGCGCTTTTGCTGGCCTGGGCCGGCACCGCCGCGGCGCTCGACTACCGTTCGGTGGCGACGACCGCCGTGCTCTACGACGCGCCCTCCCAAAAGGCGCGGGCGCTTTTCGTCATCGCGACGGGAACTCCGGTGGAGGTGATCGTCCATCTCGATGCCTGGCTCAAGGTGCGCGACCTGCAAGGCGACCTGGCGTGGATCGAGCGACGCCATCTGGCCGACAGGCGCATGCTGCAGGTGCGGGCCGGCGGCGCCCAGGTACGCGCCGCCGCCAACGACGGCGCCGCCCTGGTCTTCGAAGCGGCGGCCGACGTGCTGCTCGAACCGCTCGACGGCGGCTCCGCCGGGTGGCACCGCGTCCGCCACCGCGACGGCCCGCAGGGCTTCGTCAAAGTCGGGCAGGTCTGGGGCCAGTAGGCACAGTGGGGCCGGCATGAAAATCGCCGTGCTCGGCGCCGGTGCCTGGGGTACGGCCCTCGCGCTCTCCTTCGCCGGCCGCCACGCCACCACGCTGTGGACCTGGCAGCCAGAACACGCGGCGGCAATGCGGGCGGAAAACGAAAACCGCCAGTTCCTTGCCGGCCACCCTTTCCCGCAATCGCTGGACATCAGCGAGGATTTGCCCGCCGCGATCACCGCCGCCGACCTCGCCCTGATCGCCACGCCGATGGCCGGCCTGCGCGCCACGGCGGCCGCACTGGCCGATCTCGCCCCCCATTTGCCCTTCCTGTGGGTCTGCAAGGGCCTGGAAGCCGGGACGGGGCTGCTGCCGCACCAAGTAGTCGCCGCCGCCCACCCGCAAGCGCGCTGCGGTGCCCTGACCGGCCCGAGCTTCGCCGAGGAGGTCGCGCGCGGCCTGCCCGCCGCCGTCACCATCGCCTCGGCCGACGATGCTTTCGCCGACCGCATGGCGCACGAACTCCACGGCCCGCGCCTGCGCCTGTACGCCAACGCCGACATCGTCGGCGCCGAAGTCGGCGGCGCGGTCAAGAACGTCATGGCCATCGCCACCGGCATCTGCGACGGCCTCGGCCTCGGCCTGAACGCCCGTGCCGCGCTGATGACGCGCGGACTGGCCGAAATCACGCGCTTCGGCGTCGCGCTCGGGGCCCATCTCGAAACCTTCATGGGGCTGGCCGGCATGGGCGACCTGATCCTCACCTGTACGGGCGACCTGTCGCGCAATCGCCGCGTCGGCCTCGCGCTCGCCGCCGGCAAGTCGCTCGCCGACATCCAGAACGAACTCGGCCACGTCGCCGAAGGCGTCTCCACCGCCAGGGAAGTCGCACGACACGCCGACGAACTTGGCATCGACATGCCGATCACGGCAACGGTCTGCGCCGTACTCGACGGTGCGCTCTCCCCGCCTGCGGCCATCGACCGCCTGATGAACCGGGAACCCAAACACGAGTAGCCCCCCGCGCCGTGTCGCCGGGGCCGACTTTCAGAGACCGCCGGCGTAGCCCTGCTGTCGCCACGCTTCGAAGACGGAGACCGCGACGGCGTTGGAAAGGTTGAGGCTGCGGTTGTCCGGCATCATGGGCAAGCGCAGGCGCCGGTCGGCGGGAAAGGTCTCCAGCATCTCTTCGGGCAGGCCGCGCGTTTCCGGACCGAACACCAGCGCGTCGCCAGGCTGGTAGCGCACCGTGTCGAAGCGCGCCGCGCCACGCGTGCTGAAGGCGAACAGGCGCGCCTCCCCCAGCGCGGCGACGCAGGATGCCCAGTCGGCATGCACGCGCATGGTGACGAACTCGCGATAATCGAGGCCGGCGCGGCGCAAGGAGGCGTCGCCCACGTCGAAGCCGAGCGGTTCGACCAGGTGCAGCCGGCAACCGGTGTTGGCGGCCAGGCGAATGGCATTGCCGGTATTGGGCGGGATTTCCGGCTGAAATAAAACAATCTGGAACATGTGCGTTGTGGCAAAGTAGGATTCCGGCAGTTTAACCAAGCCCAACCCGTTTCCGCACCCCGATCCCGCCATGGCCCGCCCAGAGAAAATTCGCCTCGGCGACCTGCTCGTGCAGCAGGACGTCATCACCGCAGAGCAGCTAAAACTCGCGCTCGAAGAACAGAAGAAGAGCGGACGCAAGCTCGGACGCGTGCTGGTGGAATCCGGCTACGCCACCGAGGAAGGCATCTCGAAGGCACTGGCACGCCAGCTGGGCGCCGAGTTCGTCGATCTCAAGGTGCTCCAGCCGAAGGCCGAACACGTCCGGCTGCTGCCGGAGGCGCAAGCGCGCCGCTTCCGCGCCCTCGTGCTCGACGAGAAGAACGGGCTGCTGCGCGTCGGCATGTCCGATCCGACCGACCTGACGGCCTTCGACGAGATCGCTCGCATCGTGCGGCGCGACATCGATCTGGCGGTTGTCACCGAGGGCCAGTTGCTGCCCCTGCTTGATCGCGTCTATCGCCGCACCGAGGAAATCAGCAACCTGGCCAAGGATCTGACGCAGGAGATGGGCGACATTCCCGTCGAGTTCGGCGCGGTGCTCGGCATCGCGCCGGGCGCGGAAGATGCCCCGGTGGTGCGGCTATTACAGACGGTATTCGAGGAAGCGCAGAAAACCCACGCCTCCGACATCCACATCGAGCCGCAGGAAAAGTCGCTCTCGATCCGTTTCCGCATCGACGGCGTGCTGCACCTGCAGACCGAGGCCGACAGCAAGATCGCCAGCGCGCTGGTTCTGCGTCTCAAGCTGATGTCCGGCCTCGACATCTCGGAAAAACGGCTGCCGCAGGACGGCCGCTTCAACATCAAGCTGCGCGGCGCCAACGTCGATGTACGCATCTCGACGATGCCGACGCAGCACGGCGAATCGGTCGTCATGCGCCTGCTCGCCCAGAACACCGGCCTGCTGCAACTCGACAGGCTGAACATGCCGCCGCGCATGCTGGAACGTTTCCGCCACGCGATCTCGCGGCCCTCCGGCATCGTCCTCGTCACCGGCCCCACCGGCTCGGGCAAGACGACGACACTGTATGCGGCTCTCAACGAACTCAACGGTCCCGGGGTGAAGATCATCACCGTCGAGGATCCGGTGGAATACCGCCTGCCCGGCCTCAACCAGGTACAGGTGCACGAAAAGATCGACCTGACCTTCGCCCGCGTGCTGCGCACCGCCTTGCGCCAGGATCCGGACATCCTGCTCGTCGGCGAGATGCGCGACCAGGAAACCGCCGAGATCGGCATGCGCGCCGCGATGACCGGCCACCTGGTGCTATCGACCCTGCACACCAATGACGCACTGTCCACGCCGATCCGCCTGCTTGACATGGGCGTGCCGAACTACATGGTGGCCCTGTCGATCCAGATGGTGCTGGCCCAGCGTCTGGTGCGCACCATCTGCCGCAACTGCAGCGAGCCGCACCAGCCCGAGCCGCACGAACAGGAATGGCTGCGCTACGAGCTCGGCGACCGCGTCGGCCAGTTCAATTACGCCAAGGGGCGCGGCTGCGCTCACTGCGCGAACACCGGCTATTCGGGGCGCCAGGCCATCTACGAGTTTCTCGAAATGACCAACGCGCTGGTCGAGGCCGCCAACCACGGCGATCCCAGTGCATTCATGCGTCTTGGCCGCGAACAGATGGCCGGCAACACGCTGCGCCGCGACGCCGTGCGTCTCGTCCTCGAGGGCCGCACCACCATCGACGAGGCGATGCGCATCGCCACCCAGCTCGAAGACTAGCCGACATGCCCGCCTTTTCGTACCGCGGCCGCGACGGCACCGGCGAGACCGTCGGCGGCGTTCTCGAGGGCGCGAGCGCGGCAGCCGTCGCCGACCTGCTGTTCGGCAGCGGCATCACGCCGCTGGAAATCAAGCCGGCGCCCGCCGGTGCCGCGAAAAGGAAGGAGACCGGCGCCGGTGGCGGCCTCGCCCTCTTCGCGCCGAAGATCGGCCATGTCGATGTACTGCTGTTCACACGGCAACTGCATACCCTGATGAAAGCCGGCGTGCCGATCATGCGCGCCCTGGCCGGCCTGCAGGAGTCGAGCGCCAATCCGGCGATGAAGACGGTGATCGGCCAGGTGCGCGAGAGCCTCGATTCCGGCCGCGAACTCTCGATGTCGCTGGCGCGCCATCCGAAGATCTTCACGCCCTTCTATCTCGCCATGGTGCGCATCGGCGAGATGACCGGCCGACTCGAAGAGGTCTTCCTGCGCCTCTTCGACCACATGGAGTTCGAGCGCTTCATGCGCGAGCAGGTGAAGTCCGCCCTGCGCTACCCCAGCTTCGTGATCCTGGCGATGGCCATCGCGATGTTCGTCATCAACCTCTGGGTGATCCCGGCGTTTTCGAAGGTATTCGCCGGCTTCGGCGCCGATCTGCCGCTGATGACGCGCATCCTGATCGGCTTTTCGGCCTTCATGGTGAGCTGGTGGCCGCTCCTGATCGCCGGCGCGGCGGCGGCGGGTTTCGGCTTTGTGGCGTGGACGCGCACGGGACGAGGGCGCTTCCTGTGGGACAAGACCAGGATGCGCATCCCGATCGCCGGCAAGATCGTGCAGAAAGCCACGCTGGCCCGCTTCGCACGCAGCTACGCGCTGGCCGCGCGCTCCGGCGTGCCGGTGATCCAGGCACTCGGCACCGTCGCGCAGACGGTGGATAACGCCTACATCGCCGCGAAGATCGAACAGATGCGCAACAGCGTGGAGCGCGGCGAATCGATGCTGCGTTCCGCCATCGCCACCGGCGCCTTCACGCCGGTGGTGCTGCAGATGATCGCCGTCGGCGAGGAATCCGGTTCGCTCGACGAGATGATGGAAGAGATTTCGCGCATGTACCAGAGCGAGGTCGAATACGAACTCAAGACCCTCGCGCAGCAGATCGAGCCGATTCTCATCGTCATGCTCGGCGCGATGGTGCTGGTACTGGCGCTCGGCATCTTCCTGCCGCTATGGGATCTCGGCAAGGTGGCGACGAAGTAGCCAGGCATGCCTCGCCGATATTTTGCACTTCAGAATGAACACAAGATGTTAAAGTGCAGGCCGCCGAAGTCGATAACCCGAGGCATCTTGAATTCCGACCACGTCATTCACGCCCGCAGCCCGCAGCCCGCCCCGCGCGGCGGTTTCACCCTGCTCGAGCTCGTGATCGTGATCGCCATCGTCGCCATTCTGGCCGCCGTCGCGCTCCCCCGCCTGATCGATACCCAGCGTGACGCGCGCGTCGCCAAGGCCAAGGCCATCCACGGCTCCATCCGCACCGCCAGCGCGCTGGCGCGTTCGCGCTGCGAGCTCGATCTGGCCGCCAAGCTCGCCAGCCTGCCGGTGGCCAACTGCCAGGCCGATCCACCGCAGGTCAACATGGATGGCAAGGCCATCGCCATGGCCCACCGCTTCCCCGCCGCCAGCGCCGAGGGCATCCTCGCCGCCGCCGACATCAACCTCGCCGCCGACGGCCTGCTCCTCGCCGGCCCCGCGTGTCCGGATGGCGCCCTGTGTATCGACATTCCCGGCGGCAAGGCGCCGCACTGCCGCATCACCTACCAGCCCGCCACCGCCGCCGCAACCGGCGTGGTCGCCCCCGTCATTTCGCTCAGCATCGAGGAATGCTGAGCCCATTGAGTTTTCGACATACAAAGAGGAGAACCGCCATCATGAAACAACAAGGCTTCACACTGATCGAACTGATCGTCGTCATCGTCATTCTCGGCATCCTGGCAGCGACGGCACTGCCGAGGTTCATCGATTTAGGTACCGACGCACGCACGGCGGCCCTGCAAGGCGTGGTTGGTGCGGCCAACTCGGCCCATTCGATCAACTTCGCCGGCTGCGCCGCCGTCAACAACGCGCCCACGTCCAACAGGTGCATCCCCGTCGACAACTGCGACGACACCGCCGCGCTCCTGCAAACCGGATTGCCGACCGGATACACGATCACTGCCGCTGCCATCGGCGCCGGCAACGGCACGACCGCGACCTGCACGATGACCCAGACGGACGGCGGAGCGACTGCCACGTTCACCGCCATCCGTGCAGGTACCTGACACAGTCGTCGCCATCGCGACATCGACGACGCCGAAAGTAGCCGGGGTCGATTAATCAAAAGTCGGCGCTGGCGAGACGGCGGCCCGGAGCGATTCGGGCCGTTTTTCTTGAAGGTGGCCAACGCAGTTGGAGCATAATCTGTGCATGGATTATGTGCTGACAGACCACGCGGAGCAAGAAGCCAAGCGCCGGCAGATTCCTCTGAGGTGGATCGAGGCGACGCTCACCCAACCGGAACAGGTGACTATCGGCACGAACCAGCGTAAGGTGTTTCAGTCGCGTGTCGTTGCCGACGGCAAGGCATACCTTGTACGACTGATCGTGGAAGACTGGCACCAGCCACCCGTCGTCGTGACGGTTTATCGGACAAGCAAGATCGAAAAGTACTGGAGCAAGCCATGAAGGCGGATTATGACAGCCAGGTCGATGTGCTCAGCGTGATTTTTAGCGATGCGCAAGTCGAAGAGTCGGATGAGGTAAAGCCGGGCGTGATCCTTGATTACGACGTCGCCGGCAATGTGGTCGGACTGGAAATTCTCGACGCCAGCCGCCGGGTGCAAAATCCCGCCGCCATGGAGTTTGCTGTCAAGGCAGCCTGAGCGAAAACCCGTTACAGCGCCGGCCGACGCAATGAATCGTTCCCTCTTTCCCCTGCTGGCGGCCGTTCTCCTCCTCGCCGGCTGCCAGACCCTGCCGCCGGTGGTGCAGGATGCGATTCCGCCGGCAACGGCGCCGCTCCCCGCGCGCAACGCAGGCGAGGCGGCCTGCCCCGACGCGCTCAAGCCCGCCGTGCTGGTCACCGGCTTTCCCCTGCGCCGGCCCGAACAGTTGCCCTACGGCAGTTTCACCGGCTGGCCGCAGGCGACGGCCGAGACGCTGGCGCAAGCGCTCGCACAGGGCAACCGGCTGCGCCCGCTGGCCGTGCCAAACCGCTTTCCCTTCGTTTCTCCCGACGCGGCGCCCGATCTCGAACGTACCGGCAAGCAGGCTGCCCTCGCTGGCTGGGCGAGCCAGGCCGGTGCCGAGTTCGCCATCGCCGGCGTGTTCGGCGATTTCTCGGTGGTGCAAAACCGCCTGATGATTCCCGAGCGCCACGTGGTCGTCGACGCCTTCTTGTTCGACGGCCGCGACGGCCGCCTGCTCGAGCGCCGCGCGTTCGCCTGGAAACTGCCCCTGAGCTGGGAATTGCCGCGCGAGATACAGCCCGGCAGTCGCGAATTCGCCGCCACCCGCTTCGGCCAACTCTACAACGCCCTCATCGACGACATCGCCCGCTGGGCGGAAGAGCGTATCGGCTGCCCGGCGGAACGCATCGCCCGGCCGCGCCCGCGCAGTGCCGAACCCGAGCCGGCACGCCGGTAACAGTTTGCAAAAGTCGGCCCCGGCGGGACGGCGACCCGGGGGCTTCCGCTAGAATTTCCGCATGAAACCGCGCCGCCCCCTGCTCACCCTCGTCGTCCTCGGCCTCGTCGCGGCCGCCGCCTACGGCGCCTACGCCCGTTATTTCGCGCCACCCGGCGCCCCGGCCTGGCGCTTCGCCAGCGTCGAGCGCGGCCCCATCGTTGCGGCGGTGTCGGCCACCGGCACCCTGAATCCGGTCGCTGCCGTGCAGGTCAGCTCGCAGATTTCCGGCCAGTTGCGCGACATCCACGTCGATTTCAACAGCCAGGTGAAGGCCGGCCAGCTGATCGCGCAGATCGCCCCGGAAACTTACGAGCACCGCGTGCGCCAGGCCGAGGCCGACCTCGAGGCGGCCCGCGCGACGGTGGCGGTGCAGCAGGCGGAACTCTACCGCGCGCAAGTCAATCTCGCCGATGCCGAGCGCGATTTCGAGCGCAAGCGCACGCTGGTGGACAGGAACTTCATCTCGCCGGCCGAACTCGACAAGGCCAACACGCTGCTGGAAGCGGCCCGCGCGCAAAAGCGCGTGGTCGAGGCGCAGGCGAGGAACAGCGCGGCGCTGGTGCGCCAGCGCGAGGCGCAGCTCGGCCAGGCGCGGGTCGATCTCGGCCGCACGGAAATCCGTGCGCCGGCGGACGGCATCGTCATCAAGCGCAGCGTGGAGCCCGGGCAGACGGTGGCGGCTTCGCTGCAGGCGCCGGAGCTCTTCGTCATCGCCCGGAACCTCGCCGACATGCAGGTGGAAACGGCCATCGACGAAGCCGACGTCGGCCGGCTGACGGTCGGCCAGGAAGCCAGCTTCACGGTCGACGCCTTTCCCGGCCGGCGCTTCAAGGGCGAGGTGCGGCAGGTGCGCAAGGCCGCGCAGGTGGTCTCCAACGTGGTGTCCTACACCGTGGTGATTTCCGCCGCGAACCCCGATCTCATCCTCCTGCCGGGCATGACCGCCAACGTGCGCATCGTCACGGCGAAGAAGGATGACGTGCTCAAAGTCGCCAACGCCGCCCTGCGTTTCCGCCCGCCCGTGGCGGAAAGCGAGCGAAAGTCGGCCCCGGCGGCACGGCAATCCGCCACGGGGGGCGGCATGGGGCGCGGCGCAGCGGCGGGTGAAGCCGCAACGGGCAAGCTCTGGGTCGTCGGCGCCGACGGCAAACCCGCCGCCATCGAGGTGAAGACCGGCATCAACGACGGCGGCGTGACGGAGATCGTCGCGGGCGAGATCGACGCCGGGCGCGAGGTGATCGTCGGCGGCGGCACGCCGGAAAAGCCCAAGGTCGCCCAGCCCCGCATGTTCTGAGCGGCCATGAACGCGCCGCCCCTGATCCGCGCCGAAAACCTGAGCAAGGACTACCTGCTCGGCGAGATGCGCGTGCAGGCGCTCGCCGGCGTGTCGCTCGACATCCATGCCGGCGAGTTCGTCGCCGTCATGGGGCCTTCTGGCTCGGGCAAGTCGACCTTCATGAACCTGCTCGGCTGCCTCGACCTGCCCAGCGGCGGCGCCTATCGGCTGGACGGACGCGAGGTGTCGGCCCTTGCCGACGACGCACTCTCGGCCGTGCGCAACCGCAGCATCGGCTTCGTCTTCCAGCACTTCAACCTGCTGCCGCGCACCTCGGCGCTCGACAACGTGGCGCTGCCGCTGCTGTATCGCGGCATGGGCGCCGCCGAGCGGCACGCGCGCGCGGCGCGGCGCCTCGAACAGGTGGGGCTGGGCACGCGCATGGATCACCATCCCGCGCAGCTTTCCGGCGGCCAGCAGCAGCGCGTCGCCATCGCCCGCGCGCTGGTCGGCGACCCGGCGCTGGTACTCGCCGACGAGCCGACCGGCGCGCTCGATTCGCGCACCGGCATCGAGATCATGGCCTTGCTGCAGGAGATCAACCGCGCGGGCGTCACCGTCGTGCTGGTCACCCACGAACACGACATCGCCGCCTACGCCGGCCGCGTCATCCATTTCCGCGACGGACTCGTGGTGGACGACCTGCCCAACCCGGCGCAGGACGCGGCGGCCGATCTGGCCGGGCTCGTCAAATTGGGCGGGGGACGGCGATGAACTTCCTCGCCACGCTGCAAGTCGCCCTCAAGGCCCTGCGCGCGAACACGCTGCGCTCGGCGCTGACCATGCTCGGCATCGTCATCGGCGTCGCCGCCGTGATCGTCATGATCGCCGTCGGCCAGGGCGCGCAGGCGCAGGTCGAACGGCAGATACGCAGCCTCGGCACGAACCTGATGATCGTCTTCTCGGCCTCGTCGACCTTCACCGGCGCGCGTGCCGCCGCCGGTGCCACGCACACCATCAGCGAGGACGACGCCTACGCCATCGCGCGCGAGCTGCCCGAATTCATCGCCGGCGCCGCCCCGGCGCTGCGCGGCAGCGGCCAGCTGGTGGCCGGCAACAGCAATTGGTCGTCGACCTTCTGGGGCGTCACGCCCGACTACTTCGAGGTGCGCGAATGGCGGCTGGCCGAAGGGCGCGCCTTCGACGCGGCCGAAATCAATGGCGCGGCCAAGGTGGTCGTGCTCGGCCGCACCGTCGCCGCGAACCTGTTCGGCGACGAAAGCCCGCTCGACCGCACGGTGCGCGTGCGCGGCGTGCCGCTCACGGTGATCGGCGTGCTGGCCGGCAAAGGCCAGAGCCTGATGGGGCAGGACCAGGACGACATCGTGCTGATGCCGATCTCCACGGCGAGGAATCGCGTGCTCGGCGCCACGGCGCTGGCCAAGTCGCGCTCGGTCGGCTCGATCAATATCAAGGCGCGCGACGGCGTCGACATCAAGGCCGCCGAAGCGCAGGTGCGCGAATTGCTGCGCCAGCGCCACCGCCTGCAGCCCGGCCAGGAAGACGATTTCACGCTGCGCAACATGACCGAGATTCTCCAGGCGCGCGAGGATTCCTCGCGCGTGATGGCCATGCTGCTCGCCGCCGTCGCCTCGGTGTCGCTGCTGGTGGGCGGCATCGGCATCATGAACATCATGCTGGTTTCGGTCACCGAACGTACGCGTGAAATCGGCCTGCGGCGCGCCGTCGGCGCACGCTCGGGCGACATCCTGCGGCAGTTCCTCATCGAGGCGGTCGTGCTCTCGCTGATCGGCGGCCTCGTCGGCGTGCTGCTCGGCAGCGCCGGGGCCACGCTGGTGGGCGAACTGGCCGGCTGGCCGATCGAACTCTCGCCCTTCGCCACACTGCTGGCCGTCAGCTTTTCCGCCGCCATCGGCATCTTCTTCGGTTATTACCCGGCGCGCCAGGCGGCACGCCTGTCGCCCATCGAAGCCCTGCGCCACGAATAGCGGGGGCCGCCTGTAATATTTCCCGGCATCGCGCGGCCTACAATTGCCCGCATGGCTCACGAAATCGAACTCAAGCTGGCACTCGCGGAAAACGCCCAGCGCGCCTTTCTGCGCCACCCGCTGCTGCGGCAGGCCGTCGCCAAACAGTCGTTCCGGCTCGTCAACCTCTATTACGACACGCCCGATCTCGAACTGCGCCGCAACGGCATCGCCCTGCGCCTGCGCGCCCACGGCAGGCGCTGGCTGCAGACGGTGAAATGCGCCGGGCACACGGCGGGCGGCCTGTCCTCGCGTCCGGAATGGGAGGTTCCCTACGGCGGGCATTTCGATTTTTCCGCCATTGACGCCGCCGACGTGCGTGCCTCTCTGGAGCGTCCGAAGCTCGCCGCGCGCATCGCGCCGCTGTTCGAAACCAATTTTCTGCGCACCGTCTGGCACTTTTCGCCCGCGCCCGGCACGCGCATCGAGCTGGCTTTCGACCGTGGCTGGATCGCTGCGGGCGGACGCCGCGAAGCCATTTCCGAGATCGAACTGGAACTGCTCGAAGGCGAGCCGCGCCGTCTGTTCGAACTGGCGCACGCCCTCGCCGGGCGCGTCGCCGTGGCGCCCGCGCCCTTGTCGAAGGCCGAGCGCGGCTATCGCCTCTTCCAACATCTCCCCGCCGCGCCGGTCAAGGCAACGCCGATCACACTGGCCGGCGACGGGGCGCCGCTCGACGCCTTCGGGCACATCGCGCTCGCCTGTCTCGACCACCTGCAACGCAACCACGCCGGGGCGATCGACAGCGAAGACCCCGAATACATCCACCAGATGCGCGTCGCCACGCGCCGCCTGCGTGCCGCCTTGCGACTGTTCGCTCCGCTCCTGCCACCCGACTTCGCGCCGCCCATCGTTGCCGCCCTGCGCGAGCCGATGGACCGTCTCGGCCAGGCGCGCGACCTCGACGTGCTGCTCGCCGAGATCGCCGAGCCGGTGCTGGAAGCGCTGCCCGACGAGCCGCGCCTCGCCGCCCTGGTCGGCATCATCACCGAGCGGCGTTTCGATCGCCGTGTCGCCGCCACCGACTTTCTCGGCTCGCCGCGTTTCGGCGCCACCGTGCTCGCCCTGCTCGACGCCCTCCACGCCTTGCCGAAAGTCGGCCCCGGCGACACGGCGCCACGTCTGGCGGAATTCGCCCACGCGCGCCTCACAAGGCTGCGCGCGAAAGTGCGCAAGCTCGCCGCCGCCGCGCGCATCGACAATCCGCCCAGCCTGCACGCGCTGCGCATCGCCATCAAGCGCCTGCGCTACGCACTGGAATTTTTCGCCCCGCTGGCCGCGCCGAAGCAAATCGGCCGGCTGCTCGAGCGCCTCGCCCGATTGCAGGAAGCGCTCGGCCAGATCAACGACCTGGCCAATGCCGGCGAACTGCTGATGGATTGCGCCGGCAGCGACGCACGCCTGCGCGAGGCCGTCACCCTGATCGGCGGCTGGCACGGACCGCGCCACCAGAAGCTGCTGGCGCGCATCGCGCGCGGGCTGAAACAAATCGGTAAACTTTCCCTGCCAGAATTACGCGCCTGACCTGCAGGAGGAAGTTCGATGGACCTGATTCTCTGGCGTCACGCGGAAGCGGAGGACGCCGCCCCGACCGTGCCCGACGGCAAACGCCGCCTGACCGCGCGCGGCGAAAAACAGGCGCACGAGATGGCCAAATGGCTGCGTGCGCGCCTGCCAAAAAAGACCCGCATCCTCGTCAGTCCGGCCACGCGCACGCAACAGACCGCGCACGCACTCGCCCTGCCCTTCGAGATGGAACCGCGCCTCGCCATCGGCGCCGACACCGCCGACCTGATTGCCGCCACCGACTGGCCGGAACTCTCCGGCGCCCTGCTGCTGGTCGGCCACCAACCGAGCCTCGGCCGACTCGCCGCCCTGCTTCTTTCGGGCAGCGAGGCGGACTGGAGCGTCAAGAAGGGGGGCGTCTGGTGGCTTTCCCGCCGGAGCCGCGAAGGGCGCGACCAGACCGTGCTGAGGGTGGTAATGAACCCGGACATGCTCGGCTGACGCGTTCGCACGAAGGGCCCAATCGACCCACCACGTGTCCGCCCGGACGGCCGGGACTGAATGCCGCAATGACATTTCCCTTGCGGTCTCGATGGCAACGCATATCACGTTGGCGCCGGAAAGACGGCACCGGAAAGACAAAAGGCCAGCCCGAAGGCCAGCCCTTTGTGTTCTGGTGGGTGGTACAGGATTTGAACCTGTGACCAATTGGTTAAAAGCCAACTGCTCTACCGACTGAGCTAACCACCCGGGAAAGCGTGCGATTATAGCGGCCCGGGCTGGCGCGTGCATACCTCCGGGCAGATTTTTTTGCGCGCCCGACTGCCTCGACCGAACTCAGGCAACCACGGTCTCGTCGGTGCGCGTTTCACCCTTGTTGTCTTTCCAGGTGATGACGACCTTGTCGCCTTTTTTCGCTCCCTTGAGCTTGTAGCCGAACATCGGGTTCGCCGAAACGGCGACACCGATCTGACCTGAAACGGTGACCTGGCCGTTGAGGGACACGGTCATGTTCTGGATGTAGTGCGCGGGGACCAGCTTGCCATCGGCGCCCTTGCGGTTACCGGTTTCCATCGGGTGCGGCACGCGAACGCGGACATCGCAGATATCGCCCTTCAACTGGGCGCGAATGCTCATCGGTTGTGTCATGGTGTTCTTTCCTCTCTCAATGCTTGCTGTCGACCGTGACGCTCAGGAACAGCCGCCGGCAGTCACGCGGATTTCCCTGCGTGCGCTGTGGAACTTGCCATCGGCCTTGACGACCGCCTGCACGACGGAGGTTTCGGCGAACTTGAGACGCACATCGACGTCGGCGACGGCATTGCCGGAAAAATCGAAGTGCGCGGCAAGCGGAAACGGGTTCTTCACCACGAAAATGGCGATCGACGTGGTGTTGGGGAGATTGCTGACCACGCCGACGGGCACGGTCGCACCGTTCTCGGCGATATCCTGCGCGCGAATCACCACGCCCGCATTCTCGGCGGCACCCTGGGCGCCGATGGCTTTCAGCGCCGCGTCCAACTCGCGCGCCTCGAAGGCCGCCTTGTTCCAGTCGCTGGCGATGGCCAAGGTCGGCTTCAACATGCCGGCGGCCAGCAGGCCGGCCAGAACGCCGGAAGCGCCCATGCCCTTCAGCACGGTTCTACGTAACAAATCCATTCGCTGTCTCCTCTGTTTAATCGTTAAACTCGAACTGCCCGGACCGGATGGTAACCCATCCGCCGGCGGGTTCACGCATCCCGCATCATCAGCCAATACTGGACTTTCATCGTCGCTGCGGCACCGACGCAGATCGCCGCGAACGTCAGCAGCGAACCGGCCGCCAGCGTCGAAACCCCGGTAATCGCCTGGCCGACGGTACAGCCCATCGCCAACGGGCCGCCTATGCCCATCAACGTGGCGCCGACGGCATGGTTGACGAAGTCGCCGCGCGAGGCGAACCATTCGAAGCGAAAGCTGCGGCTGACCAGCGCCCACAGGAGCGAACCGAAAATCACGCCGATGAGCGCGACGATGCCGAAGTTGATGAGCGAATAATTCGTCGGGTCCATGAGGTAACGGGCGCCGTCGCCCATCGGGCTCATGAAGGTGAACGACTGGGTCTCCACGCGCAGCGGCTTGACGTCGGCAAAATCGGCGAACTCCTTCCACTCGACACCCATCTTGCCGCCGGTGACATACCAGCCGGCAACCACGACCAGGCCGATGACGATACCGGCGATGAGGTTGTCGCGGTTCTCGCGAAACTCCTTCGAGGCGAATACATAAACCAGCACCGCGCCACCGAGCACCAGGCCAGCGGCGAGATTTCCGGCACCGGTAAGATCGCCGATGGTCTGGCTGGCGAAGCCGAGCGCCGCGAGATCGATGCTCGTCGCGCTCACCATGCCGCCGAACACCGCGCCGAACAGGTCGCCCCACTGCATGTGGTAGGCGAAGAAGGCGGCGATGACCAACACCACCAGCGACTTGAGGTTGCCGCCGCCAATGCGCACCAGCGTCTTGTTGCCACAGCCCGACGCGAGCGTCATGCCGATGCCGAAAATCAGGCCGCCGAGCACGTAACGCAACCAGCCGAAATTCGCCGTGCGGTAGGAAGGAAAGGTTTCATTGCCGAGGACGGCCAGCTGACTGGCTTCGAGCGCCGTCACCCCGAGCAGGGCGACGGCCGCCGCCAGCAGCCAGGCGCGCATGCGTCCCCAGTCGCCCATGTTGACGACGTCCGAGACCGCACCCATGGTGCAGAAATTCGTCTTGTTGGCGATGGCCCCCAGCACGATGCCAAGGCCGAAGATGATCGTCAGTACCTGAATATGGACATTGAATTCCATGAATCTCTCCGCGTCATTGTGGGCCGCACATTATAGGAAGGCTTCGGCCGCGATGTTCTTCATCCAGCCATGGGCGAATTCGGCCTCCGTCCTGCGCACGTACTCCGGCGCCCCGGTCGGCGAAAGCGTGACGCTGTCCTTCACCGTCGAGATCGTCCCCGCCCTGGGCTCGTACAAGCCGGCGATCGAAAAACCGTAATCCGGCGCAACCAGCGTGTAGCAGGTATTGACATACTGCGGCGGCGGCGGCGACTTGCCCTGCAGCAGGGCCACCACGACGCGCGCGGCGGTGCGCCCCATCGAACCGGCGATATGCGCCGACTTCGGCACGCCATCCGTCAAGGCGGCATCGCCGATGACGTGGATGTGCTTGTGAATCTTCGATTCGAGCGTGACGGGATCGACCGGGCACCAGCCGCCGGCATCGGTCAGCCCGGCTTTCTGCGCAATGGCACCGGCCTTTTGCGGCGGCACGAAACTGATCACGTCGGCGGGAAAATCCGCGTCGGTGGTGGCGATCATGCGCTTGGCGATATCGACGCGTTCCACCTTGCCGCCATTGCTGCCCGTCACCCACTCGATCATGCCGCGATAGCGCTTGTCCCAGCTTTCCAGGAAGAGATCCTGCTTGGGCATCGCGTCGCCGTCGTCGAGAATCATCACCTTCGATTTCGGCTTGTGTTGCTTGAAGTAATGGGCAACCAGGGAAGCGCGCTCGTACGGGCCGGGCGGGCAGCGGTACGGCCGTTTCGGCACGGTAACGACGAACACGCCGCCATCCTTCATGGCCTGGACCTGCTTCCTGAGGAGCAGGGTCTGTTCGCCGGCCTTCCAGGCGTGCGGCATGGCGGTCTCGATGCCGGCTCCGGCACCCTTCACGGCGGGATAGTCGAATTCGATGCCCGGCGAGAGGATCAGGCGGTCGTAGGCGAACTGTTTGCCGCCGGCGGTCGCGACGCTGCGCTTGACCGGATCGATGGCGACGACATCGTCGTAAACGACCCGCGTGCCGCGCGCTGCGTGGGCGTCCAGGTTGAAAGTCAGGGCATCGAGTTCCATGATGCCCGCCACGACCTTGTTGCTGAACGGGCACGAGACGTACTGCCGATTGCGCTCGATGAGCGTCACCTCGATTCCCGGATCGGCCATCTTGATGTAACGCGCCGCGATCGCGCCGCCGAAGCCGCCGCCGACGATGACGACACGGCCTTTCGTCGCGGCGCGCGCGATCATCGGGGCCCCGCTCAACAGGGCGCCGGCGCCGAGCGCGCCGAGGAAGTTCCTGCGACTCCAGTGGTTCATGTCCGCCCCTCTCATTTCCGCGTGCCCAGGAAGTGGGCAACCGCCTGTACGTCCTCGATCGCCAGATTGGCGACACGCTCGGCCATGCGTTCGCTCGGCTTGTTGCGATGGAATGTCGGGTCGGTGTATTTCATCGATTCGATTGCCAGGTAACCCGGCCACTGCCCGGCCAGGCGCGGCGTGCCTTCGGCGATCCGCTCACCGGTCGGACCATGGCAGCGCTGGCAGGTCTTCTGCGCCACCTGGCGACCGCGATTGACCAGACGCATTTCCGCATCGACCGTCGCGGGCACCCAGGGCTTGGCGGCGAAGTGGCGCGCCATCGCGGCGATCTGCTCGTCGCTGTAGGTGCGCAACAGCCGCCCCATGATCGACGAGTAGCGCTTGTCGTACTTCTGCTCCAGCATGACGTGGGTCAGATATCTCTCGTTTTGCCCGGCGATGCTCGGCATCGACAGGCCCACGCTGGCGCCATCGACGCCATGGCAGGAGTGGCACGTGGCCGCAAGGCCAGCGATATCGGACTCGGTCGCCTGCGCCAGACCGGCGGACAGGCAAAGCGCGAGTGCGGCAGCACGCAGTTGCATCGGTGATTCCCCCTTGTTCGTTTTTTCCTGCCGTCGCCCATCCTCCACGACGGACCACTAGCGAATCTTGGGACAGGAAACGCGGCACAAGAACGACGCGCTACCGCCCCATTCGCGGCAAGGTTATTCGATCAACATTCCCGATAAATTGACGACAATCAATATTATAAATTATTGTTATATTTGAATATTCTAATGTTTCAGGGCGTCACGGCAGCCCGTCCGGAAAGAGTCAGGGCTCCCGGCGGCGCGCGGCCGGATCGATCGCCCCTGCGGCGGCGAAGCCGGCTTCGCGCAGGCGGCACGCGTCGCACAAACCGCAGGCGCGACCGGCCACATCCGCCTGATAGCAGGAAATCGTCAATCCGTAGTCGACGCCGAGTTCCAGTCCGCGCCGGATGATGTCGGCCTTGGTAAGCGCGATGAGCGGGGCATGGATCGTCGCCGGCAGCCCCTCGACGCCCGCCTTGGTGGCAAGGTTGGCAAGCGTGCCGAACGCCTCGATGAAGGCCGGGCGGCAGTCCGGATAGCCGGAATAATCGACGGCATTCACACCGACGAAAATGTGGCGCGCACCGAGGACTTCCGCCCATCCGAGCGCCAGCGCGAGCATGATGGTGTTGCGCGCCGGCACATAGGTGACGGGAATGCCCGGTTCCACGCCGGCCGTCGGCACGGCGATGGCGGGGTCGGTCAGCGCCGAGCCGCCGAACTGCCCGATGTCGAGATGCACGACACGATGCTCGGCGGCGCCGAGTGCCGCGGCCACGCGGGCGGCGGCGGCCAGTTCGGCGCAATGACGCTGGCCGTAGTCGACCGACAGGCAGTGGCAGGCAAAGCCTGCGCTCTTCGCGATGGCCAGGCAGGTGGCGGAATCGAGGCCGCCGGAGAGCAGCACGACGGCTCGCCCGGGAGTTTCAGCGCCCACGCTGTTCCCCCCACAGCACCTTGTGCAACTGCAACTGGAAACGGACAGGCAGGCGATCCTCGAGTATCCATTGCGCCAGCCGGTCGGGGGGGAGCGTGTGCCAGACCGGAGAAAACAAAACCGGACAAATCGCCGCCAGCCGCCGTTGCGCCAGCACCGACTTTGCCCATTCGTAGTCGGCGCGCGAGGCGAGCACGCACTTGATCTCGTCGGTCGGGCGCAGGCCGTCGAGATTTTCCCAGCGAATCCTTGCGCACTCGCCGGAATCCGGCGCCTTCAGGTCGACGATGCGCGACACCCGGGCATCGACGGCGGCAATGTCGAGGGCGCCCGAGGTTTCCAGCGAGACCGCATGGCCCCTGTCGCACAGGGCGGCGAGCAGGGGCAGGCAGCCGGCCTGCGCCAGCGGTTCGCCACCGGTGACGCACACCGTCGGGCAGTCTTGCGCGACCACGCGTTGCAGAATTTCCGGAACTGTCATCGCTTCCCCGCCGGCAAACGCATAGCGCGTGTCGCACCAGACGCAGCGCAAAGGACAGCCGGCCAGGCGCACGAACACGGTCGGCAGGCCGACCCGTGTCGACTCGCCCTGCAGGGAATGGAAGATTTCGGTGACGCGCAGGCGCGCGTCCGGCGCCGCCGCGCTCACTCCGATTTCACCGCTTGCGCTGCGGGGCGAGCGTCTTGAGGCGGCTGCGCGCCGTTCCCGCCTCCGGCGAGGCGGGATAGTTCTCGGTGAGCGCGGTCAGCGCCTTTATCGCAGCCGGCACGTCCTTGGCCTTGACGAGGGCATCCGCCTGTTGCAGGAGCGCCTCCGGCGCGCGCGGATCGTCCGGCCAGTCGGCGGCGACCTTGCCGTATGCGGCGGCGGCCTGCAGGAAGCCGTTTTGCTGGTAGTGACTCGATCCGAGCCAGTACTGGGCGTTCGGCCGCAGCGCGGAGCGCGGATGCGCATCGAGAAAGGCCGCAAATGCGGTTTGCGCCTCCTTGAACTTGCGTTCGCGGAACAAGCCCAGCGCCGTCTCGTAATCGCGCATTTCCTGCTGCGGATCGGCCTGCGGCCGGGGCGGCTCGGCAGGCGTAGCGACCGCTGCGGTTTCCAGCTTGCGCAGACGATTGTCCAGATCGACGTAAAAATCCTGCTGGCGCTTGTGCGCGGCCTCCAGTCTGTTGGTCAGCAGTTCGATCTGCCCGGTGAGGCGGGCCAGCTCGGTGCGCAACGCGTCGATCTGGGCGGTGAAGTCGAACTGGTTTCTGGCCAGGGCCTCGACGCGTTCACGCAGCGCCTCGGCGGCCCGGGCGCTCTCGGCAAGTCGCGCCTGGGTCTCGGTACGCAGGTCGGCGACCTGCTTGCGCGCCTCGCCGTCGCTGAGAAAAGCCTGCGCCGGCAGCGCGAACGTCGCGCACAGCAGTGCGACGGACAGTGGCGCGCGCATCGATCAGAACTCGCCCGAGTAGAGCATGTCGCCACGACGGTTTTGCGCCCAGCAGGATTCGGTCGCCTCCATGCAGGCCGACTTTTCCTCGCCGAGGCTGACCGATTCGACCTGGTCTTCGCGCGCACCGAGCAACATCAGGGCGCGCTTGACCGCGTCGGCGCGCTTCTGGCCGAGCGCAAGGTTGTACTCGCGGCTGCCACGCTCGTCGGCGTTGCCCTGGATCAGCATCCTGATCTGCGCGTTGGCGGCGAGGAAACGGGCATGATGCTCGAGCAGCGACTGATATTCGCCCTTGACGGTGAAGCTATCGTAGTCGAAGTGGATGCTGCGTCTCGCCAACGGGCTTTTCGGATCCTTGAGGGCGGCGAGGTCGTAGGGGCTGGGCTGGGCGGCAACCACCGGCGCCACGGCCGCGGGCGCGGGCGGCACCGTGACGGCACGCGGGCTGCGATCCTCGACACCGGCGGCCGCCTGCTCCGGAGCGGCGGGCTGGCTGCTGCAACCGGCAAGCAAGGCCAGGCTGAGGAAAGATATCGTGGCGGCGATGCGAAAGTTCATGGTTGATCCCTTTTGATCGAAAAATTGGGCGGAAAAACGTTAGCGGGTGAAGGGGCCCCAAGCCGGTTCACGCACGTCGGCGGCCTGAACGGAGAGACGCTGCTTGACGCTGCCATCGGTAGACACGGCGGCCAGCACTCCTCTGCCGCCAACCTCGGTGGCAAACAGGATCATGCGGCCGTTGGGAGCGAAGCTCGGCGACTCGTCCTTGGCGGTGTCGGTCAACACCTGTACCTGACGCGAGGCCAGATCCATGACGGCAACACGGAAGCGCCCTTCGCTGCGGGTGACGAACGCCATGACACGGCCATCGGGCGACAGGCGCGGCGTGACGTTGTAGCTGCCCTCGAAGGTCACGCGCTGCGCGGCGCCGCCAGCCACGGGCAGGCGGTAAATTTGCGGGCTGCCGCCACGATCCGACGTGAAATAGACGGATTCGCCATCGGGAGAGAACTGCGGCTCGGTATCGATGCCGCTCGACGTGGCCAGCCGCGAAACGCCGCTGCCATCGGCGTTGACGAGGTACAACTGGGAACCGCCATCCTTGGTCAGCACCACCGCGAGCCGGCGGCCGTCCGGCGACCAGGCCGGGGCCGAGTTGGAACCCCGGAAATTCGCCACGACGTGGCGGCGGCCCGTCGCCAGATCGTGCACATAGACGACCGGTTTTTTCTGCTCGAAGGAAACGTAGGCGAGCTTCGTGCCGTCCGGCGACCAGGCGGGCGAAATGATCGGCTCGCGCGAAGCCAGCGCGGCCTGCGCACCATTGCCGTCGGCATCGGCGATCTGCAACTCGTAGCGGCCGGCGGTCTTCACCACGTAGGCGATGCGCGTCGAGAAAACGCCGCGCTCGCCGGTGAGTTTTTCATAGATGGCATCGGCGATGCGATGCGCCGTGGCGCGAATCTGGCCGGAGCTGTGCGCCAGCGCCTGGCCGGCGATGGGCGTCTGACGCTGCGTGTCGTGCAGACGATAGCGCGTTTCATAGTTGCCGCCGGGCAGGGCGACCACGCTGCCGGCCGCCAGCGCATCGGCGCCGCGTGCCTTCCACTCGGCGTGGATCGGCGTGGCATTTTCGTCCATGCCGGCCGCCGGCGCGTCGACGATGCGGAAACGACCGCTGCGTTCCAGGTCGGAACGGATCACCGAGGTGAGCGCCTGGGCGATGACGCGTTCGCCGGAAAAATCGGCAATGGCGATGGGCAGGCGCTGGGCGCCGGCACCGGTGATTTCGATGGCGAGCTGGGCGTGGGCCGCGCAGGCGGCGGCCATCGCCAATAGCGCCGCCATGCTTTTGAACCAGTGTGTTTTCATCGGGAAATTATAGCGTCAAGGCCCCATTCATCCCATGGGCCCCATTCGTCCTATTCGTCCTGCGGGCGGAACTTTAGTTCCAGCGTGCGGTTGAAAAGTTCGCTGCGCGCGGGTTTGGGTAGCGGGCTCGACTTGTGGATGGCGCGTTCGGTCGCGGCATCCCAGGCCGGATTGCCGGACGATTGCTTGAGGCGCACGTTCAGGATCTCGCCGGAAGGCAGCTGGGTCACTTCGAACACGGCCTCCGGGTTGCCGCGCATTCCCGGCGGCATGACGATGTTGCCGCGCACCTTGCCGCGAATGGCGGCGATGTAGCGATCAATTTCCCCCGCCTGCGCCACGGCGGTTTGGCGTGCGCGCAACTCTTCCAGTTCGCGCGCGGCCGCATCGGCGGCGCGCCGCTGCTGCAGGGCCTCGGCTTCCCGACGCAACTGGTCGGCGAAGGGGTCCGGCACGGGCTTGGGCTCGGGCTTCGGTTCCGGTTTTGGCGCCGGCTTCGGTTCCGGCTTGGGTTTTTCCTTCTGCGCGATGTCTGGCTTGGGTGCAGGCTTGGGCGGTTCCGGCTTCGGCTCGGGTTTTGGCGGTGGAGGCGGCGGCGGTTCGGGCTTGGGTTCGGGTTTCGTCTCCAGAGTCGGTGTCGGCGGCACGGCGACCGGCGGCGCTCGAACCAGATCGACGGCGACGACGGTTTCCGTCTTCGTCTGCCAATGCACGCCGTAGATCAGCAACGCCGCCAGGGCCACATGCATCAGCACGGCCAGCGCGAGGGAAATGCGCTTGCCCGGCGCGGGGCGCGGGGCGGCAGGCGCGTCGCTCATGGCGCGTTACTTTCTCGGCTGCACCAGCAGGCCGATCTTCGCCACCTGCGCGCGCTGCAATTCGTCCATCACGTCGAGCACCGCCTCGTAGCGCGCGTTCTTGTCGCCGGCGATCAGCACCGGCTGGTCGGGATTCTTCGCCTGCGCTTCCCGGATGCGCTCGGCCAGCTCGAGGCGGCCGACAGTGACTTCGGCGCCGCCGAGCGCGCGGTCGCGCATCGCCATCGCACCGTCGGATTTGACGATGATTTCCAGCGGCTCGACCGGCGGCGCGGCCGCCTTGCCGACCGAGGGCAGTTCGATGGCGGCGGGCGTGACCATCGGCGCCGTGACCATGAAGATCACCAGCAGCACCAGCATCACATCGATGTAGGGCACGACGTTGATTTCGTGCTTGAGGCGCCGGGATTTCATGAGAAACTCGCCGGGCCGCCCCAAGAGTTTCTCGCCCCCTGGGGGGAGAACCGAGCGAAGCGAGGTTGTCGGGGGGGGCTCATTTCATCTGCCGTTGCAGGATGTTCGAGAACTCTTCCATGAAGCTTTCGAAGCGCACAGTAAGGCGATCGGTGTCATGGGCGAAGCGGTTGTAAGCCACCACGGCAGGAATCGCCGCGAACAGGCCGATCGCGGTGGCGACCAGCGCCTCGGCGATGCCCGGCGCCACGACCGCCAGCGTCGCGGTGCTCATGCTGGCCAGCCCGCGGAAGGAATTCATGATGCCCCACACCGTGCCGAACAGGCCGACGTAGGGCGCCACCGAGCCGACCGAGGCGAGGAAGGACAGGTGCGCGTCGAGGTCATCCACCTCGCGCTGGCAGGTGGCGCGCATGGCGCGGCGCACGCCGTCGACGGCGGTGGCCGGATCGAGGTTGCGCTGGCCGCGCAGTTTGGTGAATTCGCGGAAACCCGCCTCGAAGATGCGCTCCATCGCCCCGCTGGCATGGCGACCGCTGACGGCATTCTCGTAGAGACTGTTGAGATCGCCGCCGCTCCAGAACTCGCGTTCGAAGGCGTCGGTCTTGCGGCGCGCGTCGCGGATCTGGAACCACTTGCGGAAGATCCAGTACCACGACATGACGGAGAGATAGACGAGCAGACCCATCACCAGCTTGACGACGAGGCTGGCCTGCATGACGAGATCGAGAATGGCGAGGTCCTGGGTGACGTTCATGTCGTGGCGGCAAGTTGGGCGCGCAAGGGCGCGGGGATGGCGGCGGGCTTGCCCCGGGCCAGATCGAGGCAGGCGACGCGCACCGAGGCGGTGAGCAACAGGTCGTCGCCGCGCCGGATCGACTGCGCGAATGTTACCTGAGCGCGCCCGAGCGCTTCGATGGCCGTCGTTACGGAAAGTTCATCGTCCAGCCGCGCCGGCTTGAGATATTCGGCGGATAGTGCACGCACCGCGAAGGCCAGGCCGGTCTCGGCGAGCAGCCGGCCCTGGTCGACACCGAGCGCGCGGATGAACTCGGTGCGCGCGCGTTCCAGGTACTTGAGATAGTTGGCGTAATACACCACGCCGCCGGCGTCGGTGTCCTCGTAATAGACGCGCACCGGCAGCGGCCTCATTCCTGCCAGAGCGCCTTGTTGGCGCCGCCGGGGACGGCCAGCCCGAAATGCCGCCAGATGCTCGCGGTCGCCACCCGGCCGCGCGGCGTGCGTTGCAGGTAGCCCTGCTGGATGAGGTAGGGCTCCAGCACGTCCTCGATGGTGTCGCGCGCCTCGCCGATGGCGGCGGCGAGGTTGTCGACGCCGACCGGGCCGCCGCCGAACTTTTCCAGCATCGCGCCCAATAGTTTCCTGTCCATGACATCGAGGCCGAGGTGGTCGACATCGAGCATGGTCAGCGCGGCATCGGCGATGGGGCGGGTAATCGCGCCGTCGTGCTTCACTTCGGCGAAGTCGCGCACGCGGCGCAGCAGGCGGTTGGCGATGCGCGGCGTGCCGCGGCTTCTCCTGGCGATTTCCACGGCGCCGTCCGCCGCGATCTCGCAGTTGAGCAGGTGGGCGGACCGGCGCACGATCAGGCCGAGCTCCTCGGGCGTGTAGAACTCCAGCCGGGCGACGATGCCGAAACGGTCCCTGAGCGGGTTGGTGAGCATGCCGGCGCGCGTCGTGGCGCCGACCAGCGTGAACGGCGGCAGGTCGAGCTTGACCGAGCGCGCGGCCGGGCCTTCGCCGATCATGATGTCGATCTGGAAATCCTCGAGCGCCGGGTAGAGGATTTCCTCGACAACAGGGCTCAAGCGATGGATCTCGTCGATGAACAGCACGTCGTGCGGCTCGAGGTTGGTCAAGAGCGCGGCAAGGTCGCCGGCGCGCTCCAGCACCGGGCCGGAGGTCTGGCGCAGATTGACGCCCAGCTCGTGCGCGACGATGTGCGCGAGCGTGGTCTTGCCGAGGCCGGGCGGGCCGAACAGCAGCACGTGGTCGAGCGCTTCCTTGCGCTTCTTGGCCGCCTCGATGAAGATTTCCAGTTGGCCGCGAATCTTCTGCTGGCCCACGTAGTCGGCGAGCTTTTTCGGCCGCAGCGCGCGTTCGAGCGCATCTTCCTGCGGCGTACCGCGGTCTGCGGCGACGAGGCGCTCGCCCAGGGTGTCGGTCTGGATCATGGCGTCATTTTGCCTGATCGTCCTGCACCACGGATGCCCCGGGTTCCGACCAGCGTTCCATCAACCGCAGGGCAAGGGCGAGGATCACCGGGCCGAGGAAAATGCCGACGAAACCGAACGCCAGCACGCCGCCGAACACGCCCAGCGCGATCAGCAGGATCGGCAGGCTCGCGGAGCGGCTGATGAGAATCGGCTTGACGAGATTGTCGACGCTGCTGATGACAATCGCCCCATAGACCAGCATGAAGATGGCCCAGCCGGTTTCCCCGCGGTCGAACAGCCACCAGGCCGCCCCGCCCCAGATCAGCGGCGGGCCGACCGGGATCATCGACAGAAAAAACGTGGCGGCGGCGAGCAGCAGCGGCGCCGGCACGCCGGCGATCAGGAAACCGATCAGCGCCACGGCGCCCTGCGCGGCCGCGGTGCCGACGATGCCGATCATCACGCCCATGACCGTCGTGCGCGCCAGCGCAAGCATCTGCCCGCCGAATTCGCCCCCCAGCTTGTCGGCCAGGTGACCGAGGCGCCGTGCGATCCGGCGGCCGTCGCGATAGAAGAAGAAGGTGATGAAGACGACCAGCGTCAGCTCCAGCAGGCCCTGGCCGATCAATCCTGCCGCGACGAGGAGAAAGCGGCGCGTCGGTTCGAACAATTGCTTGCCCAACTGGGCCAGCTCCTCGCGGCTGGCGGTCAGCATGCGCCAGTAGTCGTCGAGTGCCTCGCCCACCAGCGGCAGGCCGGCCAGCCAGGGCGGCGGCGCGTAGTCGCCCGCCTCGAACCAGGGCCGCAGGAAAGCGATCAGGTTGCCGACACCGTCGGCAACCGTGGCGGCAAGATAGGACATCGGCAGCAAGATCGCCAGCGCCAGCAGCAAGGCGGCGAGGAGCGCAGCGAGCGTGGTGCGCCCCTTCAGTCGCGCCTCCAGCCGGGCGAACAGCGGCCAGGTGGTCAGGCAGAGAATCGCGGCGAACAGCAGCCCGGCGAGAAAGGGCGCCAGCACCCAGAAGGTGCCGACCCCGAGCAGGACGAGCAGGGCCGTGCGCGCAAGGCGGCGGGCATTCTCGTTCATGGCTTGGCCAGCGCCTTGAGCGCCTGTCGGATGCCATCCGACACGCCGACGTCGGCCGGCAGCGTCTTCATGGCGGCGGCGGCCTCACGCTCGCTGTAGCCCAGCGCCAGCAGGGCGTTGAGGACGTCGCCCAGGGCATCGGCGGCCTCCGGAGTCGCCGTGCCGCCCGCGCCGACTTTCGGCGCGAAGCCGCCGACGGGCAGCTTGCCCTTGAGTTCGAGCAAGAGACGCTCGGCGGTCTTCTTGCCGATGCCGGGAATCTTCGTCAGCCGGCCGGTCTCCTGCAAGGCGACAGCCTGCGCGAGATCATTGACCGACAGGCCGGAAAGCACGGCCAGCGCCATGCGCGCCCCGATGCCGGAAATCTTCAGCAGCTGGCGGAACAGCGCGCGCTCGGCCTCGCTGAGGAAGCCGAACAACAGATGCGCGTCCTCGCGCACGACGAGATGGGTGACCAGCGCGACCGGCTCGCCGAGATTCGGCAGGTGGTAGAAGGTGCTCATCGGCACGTCGAGTTCGTAGCCGACGCCGCCGGCGTCGACCAGGATTTGCGGCGGATTCTTTTCCAGCAGCATGCCGGCGATTCTGCCAATCATATGAGCCTACCGTTTCTGACGCGGAAGCCGCGTGTCGCGATGTTACCCAGCCCCTGGCCGCCGTGGGCATGGCAGATCGCGCAGGCAAGCGCGTCGGCGGCGTCGGCCGACGGCTCGCCCGGCAATTGCAGCAGGCGCGTGACCATGTGCCCCACCTGTTCCTTCGCCGCCTTGCCGTGGCCGACCACGGCCTGCTTGATCTGCAGGGCCGTGTATTCCGCTACCGGCAGGCCGGCGAGGACGAGCGCGGCGATGGCCGTGCCGCGCGCCTGGCCGAGCAGCAGCGTCGATTGCGGATTGACATTGACGAAGACCTTTTCGATCGCCGCTTCGGCGGGACGATAGTGTGCGATCACTTCGACGATGCCGTCGAGCAGAGTCTTCAGGCGCAGCGGCAGGGCATCTTTCTCGTTGCTCCTGACGCAACCGCTGGCGACGTAGGCGAGCTTCTGGCCGGCCTGGTCGATGAGGCCGAAGCCGGTGGCGCGCAGGCCGGGGTCGATGCCCAAGATGCGTATGCTGTTCATCGCCGCGCAAGATACACGCCCCACACGGCGAGCGCCATGCCGGCCAGCGCCAGTCCGGCGAGCGTTTCGTCGAACAGCAGCCAGGCCAGGAAGGCCGTGGTGGGCGGCGTGAGGTAGAAAAGGCTGGCGACATTCACCGCGCTGCCCTGGCGGATCAGCCAGTTGAGTAGCGAGATCGCGCCGACCGAGAGCACCAGAACCAGCCAGCCGAGCGCGAAGACGAACTCGCCCGTCCAGTCGATGCGCAAGTCGTCGGTCGCGAACACGATCACGCCGGTGACAACCGCCGTGGGCAGGAACTGCGCGACCGCGCCGCTGCGCCAGTCGAAACGCGGCGCGAATTTCCTCTGGTAAAGCGTGCCGGCGGTGATGCCGACGAGCGCCGCGAGCGCGGGCCACAAGGCCGCGAGGTCGAATCCGCCGACC
>CAZGOH010000001.1:0-80256 GCA_964527195.1 uncultured Methyloversatilis sp. | reverse complement strand
ACCACCAGCGCCGTCACCCCCGCAGGCAGGCCCATGCCGATGGCGATGAACACGCCGCCCAGATAAATCGCATGCACGAAGAGGCCGCTGACGCCGATGTGCAGCCATTGCCTGGCATCGCGCGGCCAGGGCGCGGCGAAGAGCAGCGCGATGCTCGCCATCAGGGCGATGACGAGCAGGTAGCGGACGAACAGGAAGGCAAGCGGCGCGGCGTGCGGCAGGCCGAACTTGGCGCCGAGGAAACCGGTGCTCCAGAGAAAGACGAAGAGGAAGGGTGCGGTGCGAGCCATGCGGCCGGCGCTTGCGTGAAAGTCGGCCCCGACGGGACGGCGATCGAAGGCTTACTCGTCCATCACCGCCGTGGTGTAAACCTCCTGCACGTCGTCGAGGCCGTCGAGCGCGTCGAGCAGCTTCTGCATCTTCGCGCCCTCCTCGCCGGCGAGTTCGGTTTCGCTTTGCGGCTTCATCGTCACTTCGGCGTATTCGGCCCTGAAGCCGGCGGTCTCGAGCGCCTCCTTGACGACAAGAAAATCGCCGGGCGCGGTGACGACTTCGATGGAGCCGTCCGCGTCGGTCGTCACGTCTTCGGCGCCGGCCTCGATGGCGGCATCCATCAGCTTCGCCTCGTCGGTGCCCGGCGCGAAGACGAACTGGCCGCAATGCTTGAACATGAAGGCGACGCAGCCGTCGGTACCCATGTTGCCGCCATGCTTGTTGAAGGCATGGCGCACGTCGGCGACGGTGCGCGTGCGGTTGTCGGTCAGGCAGTCGACCATCACCGCCGCGCCGCCGATGCCGTAACCCTCGTAGCGGATCTCGATGTAATCGACGCCTTCGAGTTCGCCGGTGCCCTTCTTGATGGCGTTTTCGATTTTGTCCTTGGGCATGTTCACGGACTTGGCCTTCTCGACCGCCAGCCGCAGGCGCGGGTTGAAGCCCGGATCGCCACCGCCCATCTTGGCGGCCACGGTGATTTCCTTGGCGACGCGCGAAAACGCCGCGCCGCGCTTCTCATCCTGGCGCCCCTTGCGGTGCTGGATGTTGGCCCATTTACTATGTCCTGCCACGATGCCAACCTTTCCTTTATCGAATCAATGAATCAAAAATCTTCAGCGGCGGATCAGTCCAACACTGCCCTGAGCCGCGCCAGCACGTCTTCGACCACATCGGCAGGCGCTTTTTCCCGGAAGCCGACATGGCGCGCGCGAAAATCCACGGCGCGGGGCTGGTGGCACAACACCACGCCTTGCGTTTCAGTGCCACAGGCCATCAGCGAGACCGTGAAACCATGCTCGCGGATACCTGGGCCGCCCTGCGTAATCGGGCAGACCCACGCCACGCCGCCAACACGGTTGAATTCTAGGGGCGAGACAACCAGCACCGGCCGCTGCCCCTGCTGTTCGCGCCCTTTGGTCGGATTCAGGTCGAGAAAGTAGATATCACCACGCTCCGCCGTGCCCTGTTTCACAAGGCCTCCTCGCCGGCCGGCCCGCCGTTCAGCCAGTCGCCGTCTTCACGCGTCGGCACGAGGCTTTTCGCGTCGCACCGGGCCAGCAATTCGGCCAGCATGTATTTCGGCTGGGCGCGCGGCTCGACCACGAGGCGACCATCGCGATACTCGATCTCCACCTGCGCGCCCGAACGCAGATGGGCTTGATCAAGGATCGGTTTCGGAATGGTCATCACCACCGAACCGCCCAGCGTGCGCAGGGTTGCCGTAGCCATGGAGAAGCCTCTTCTGGGGTTGCGTTAAACAAAAGTATAACTCAGGAAAGCTGGGGTTGCCGGGTCTTCGGGTCGATACAATTGCGCGAATCTCGTTGATTGCCTTCAGGAGCGTTGCCATGCCTGCCCCCCTCCCCATCGCCCAACACGGCCACAGTCCGCTCGAACTCCTGCCCGCGCTCGCCAACCGCCACGGCCTGATCACCGGCGCCACCGGCACCGGCAAAACGGTCACCCTGCAGCGGCTGGCCGAGCAGTTTTCCATGATCGGGGTTCCCGTCTTTCTCGCCGACGTGAAGGGCGACCTTTCGGGCATCGGCGCGGCGGGGGCGCCGTCGGCCAAGTTGCAACAACGGCTCGACAGCCTCGGCGTGACGGACTGGACGCCCGCCGCCAGCCCGACAGTGTTCTGGGACGTGTTCGGCGCGGCCGGCCATCCGGTGCGGGCGACGATTTCCGACATGGGGCCCTTGCTGATCGCGCGCCTGCTGGGCCTCAACGACACGCAAGAAGGCGTGCTGTCGATCGTCTTTCGCGTCGCCGATGATCAGGGCCTGCTGCTGCTCGACCTCAAGGATCTGCGCACCATGGTGCAGCACGTCGGCGACAACGCGGCGCAATACAAGACGCAGTACGGCAACCTCTCGGCCGCCAGCGTCGGCGCGATCCAGCGCGGCCTGCTGACGCTGGAAGACCAGGGAGGCGACCAATTCTTCGGCGAGCCGATGCTCGATATCGCCGACCTGATGCAGACGCAGGATGGCAAGGGGGTCGTGAACATCCTCGCCGCCGACCGGCTGATGAATGCACCCAAGCTCTACGCCACCTTCCTGCTCTGGCTGCTGGCGGAGCTGTTCGAGCAGCTGCCCGAGGCCGGCGATCTCGAGAAACCGAAGCTGGTGTTCTTCTTCGACGAGGCGCACCTGCTCTTTGACGGCGCACCCGCCGCGCTGGTGGACAAGGTCGAACAGGTGGTGCGGCTGATTCGCTCCAAGGGCGTCGGCGTGTATTTCGTCACGCAAAATCCGCTCGACGTGCCCGACAAGGTGCTCGGCCAGCTGGGCAACCGCGTGCAGCACGCCCTGCGCGCCTTCACGCCGCGCGACCAGAAGGCCGTCAGGGCGGCGGCCGACACGATGCGCGCCAACCCCGCCTTCGACGCCGCGACGGCGATCACCGAACTGGGCGTCGGCGAGGCGCTGGTGTCCTTCCTTGATGCAAAGGGTCGCCCCAACATCGTCGAGCGCGCCTTCGTGCTGCCGCCCGCCTCGCGCATCGGCCCGCTGACGGACGCCGAGCGGCAACAAGCCATTCGCGCATCGCTGCTCTTCGGCCATTACGAGAAGCAGGTCGATCGCGAATCCGCCTACGAGATTCTCGCCGCCCATGCCGCACGCGATGCGGCCCCCGCCACGAAAGTCGGTGCGGGCGGCACGGCGGCCCCGTCCGTCCCGCCCGCCGGCGGCGGCATGGGCGACCTGCTGTTCGGCCGCACCGGCCCGCGCGGCGGGCAGACCGACGGACTGGTGCAGTCGGTGGCGAAAAGCGTCGTGCGCAGCGTCGGCACGCAGGTCGGACGCCAGATCGTGCGCGGGCTGCTCGGCTCGCTGCTCGGCCGCAGGTAACATGCTGCCCAATCTGAACATCATTGCGCGTTGCCGGATGCTCGTGGCCGTGCCATGATGCCTGCTCGCCGAACACGCCATGCCCGATCCCAACCTTCCCCGTTTTGCGTCGCAGTTCGTCTCGCTGATGGCGATAGCGACGCTCGCGTTCGCGGATGACCTGAGCGAGGGCGGCTATTTCACCGAACTGCCGACCGTGCTCACCGTCACCCGCCTCGCCCAGCCCATCGCCGACACGCCCGGCGCGGTGACGATCATCGACCGCGAGACGATCCGGCGTTCGGGGGCGCGGGAGATTTCCGAAGTGCTGCGGCTGGTGCCCGGTTATCTCGAGGGCGGTGCGAACGGCGCGCACCCCTTCGTTGCCTATCATGCGCCGATCGACATTTACGGCGCGCGCAACCTGGTGCTGGTGGATGGCCGCTCGGTCTATTCGTCCTACCATTTCGGCGGCACCGGGCGCGGCATGATGGGCGTGCTGCTCGAGGACATCGAGCGCATCGAGGTGCTGCGCGGCTCGAATTCCGCCGCCTATGGCGCCAACGCGCTGTTCGGCGTCATCAATATCATCACGCGCGACGCGGCCGATGCCCAGGGCGCGGAAGTTTCCGCAACGCTGGGCGAGGCGGGCATCCGCGACGGCTATGCGCGCATCGGCTGGGGCCACCCCACCGCCAGTTTCCGCCTGAGCGCCGGCCGGCGCAGCGACCACGGCTACCTGAACGCCCACGACGACAAGCGCGTCGACCAGACCCATCTGCGCGGCGACTTCGTCCCGTCAATCGACACGCAATACTCGCTGCGCGCGGGTTTTGTCGACCAATCCGCCGGTGACGGCTTTCCGCTGGGGTCGCCGAACAACACGAGAGGTGCGAACGCCCTCCGCTCCCGAGGCCACCAAAGCTACTACCTGGACGGCCAGTTCATCCGCTTCCTTTCGGACACCGACGAGATCAAGCTACAGGCAAGTCTTGACGGTGAAGTGATAGACGACGCGTTTCGCTACGCCGCTGCGCCAAGTGTCGTGATCAGCTATGCCGGCAAGGGGCGGCGCCTCAATCTCGAAGCCCAACACCAAATGGGGCTCGGCTCCAAGGTCAGGGCCGTCTGGGGCTTGGGCTTCAAGCGCGAGAGCGTGCGTTCGTCGCCCGTCTATGCAACGGCGCAATGGATTCATGCCAACGAGACGCGGCTTTTCGGCAGCATCGAGTGGCAACCCCATCGCAGCCTTTCCCTGAACGCCAGCGGTTTTGGGGGCAATCACAGTCGCGTTGGCAGCTATTTCGCACCGCGCCTGATGGCCAACCTCAAGATCACCCAGGATCACGTACTGCGGCTGGGCGCAAATCGCTCCGCCCGCACGCCCACATTGCTCGAGCTGGCCGGCGACATACGCTACTACCCAAGCCCGGCCGACGCCGCCAGTCTCATCGCAGCAGGCCAGCCGTTGTATGCCCTGCTGGCCCTCAACAACATGCCGGTCTGGCTCCGGAAATCGAGCGGCAACCTTGGCGCGGAAAAGCTCTTTACCCGGGAGGTCGGCTATTTCGGACATTTCCGGCCGCTACAACTGACGCTCGACGTGCGCGGCTTCATCGAACGCATGGACGGCCGCATCGAGGATGGTGTGGCGAACTATGTGCCGGGATACAACTTGCCGATCGCTCCCTTCACACCGATTCCCATCAACGACTTCGGCAACCGCGACGGCTTCCTCGTCCGCGGCCTCGAATACCAGCTACGCTGGAAGCCCACGACCACAACCGAACTCTGGCTCAACCAGACCTTCCTGCGGCTCGTTTGGAACGAGCAGAAAAGCGACAAGCTGACCCGCCAGCCGCCGCGCCGCGCCGCCACGCTGGCCCTGTTCCAGCAGTTGCCGCGCGAATTCGATCTCGCACTGATGGTCCATGCGCAAACCCCGATGACCTGGGGCAGCGCCGGCGAGACCTTGCCGGCCCAGCTGCGTGTCGATGCCCGCCTCGCCCACCGCTTCCGGGTCGGCGCCACGCGCGGCGAAGCCGCCATCGCGGCCCAGGCGGCCAACGGCCACCAGGCAACCTACCTCAAGAAGCACGACTTCGCCTTCCAGCGGCGCGCCTACGCCACCCTGCGGCTCGAGTTCTGACCATGCCCCGCGCGCTGATCCGCCTCGCCCTCGCTTGCCTGATCACTATGACTTTGGTATTAGGCACGGCGCATGCCCGCCAGCATTTGGTCTGGCTCGTGCTCTCGGAAGAAAGCGGGGTACACGCCGAGGCGGGCGCGGTTTTGCGCCACGAACTGGAGCGCGAGGCGCGCATCAGCAGCGGCACCTGCGCCACGGAACTCAACGCCGGTCGGCAAACACCCGCGTTGATCGTCACGGTGGGCACGGCGGCTTTCGAATGCACGCTGGACTGGCTGGGCAAACAATCGCCCGAGTGGGGGCGCGTGCCGGTGATCGCCAGCCTCCTGCCGCTTTCGGCCTACCAGGAACGGCTCGCGGCAAGGCCCGAAGGGCCGCGGCCGATGACCGCCGTGGTGCTCGATCAGCCGCCGGGACGCCAACTGGCGCTGATCCGGCGCGCCCTGCCCGGCTACGAACGGCTGGGCGTGCTGGCCGGACCGCGAACGCGCCCCTTGCTGGTCGGCCTCCAGCAGACGGCGCAGACACACGGCTTGCGCCTGGTGACCGGCCCGCGCGTCGAGACGGGAGAAGACGTCTTCCCCGCCCTGCGTCAGACGCTCACCCATGCGGACGTGCTGCTCGCCCTGCCCGACACGCTGATCTACAACGCCAGCACCCTGCAAAACATTCTGCTCACCACCTATCGGGCGCGCGTGCCGATGATCGCCTTCTCCGCCGCCCATGTGCGTGCCGGCGCCTTGGCCGCCGTCTACACCACGCCGGCGCAAACCGGGCGCGCCGCGGCGGAAGCCGCGCGCCAGTGGCTCGCCGGCCGGGGCATGCCTGCGGTGCAGGCGCCCCGGGAATTCGCGGTGGCGACCAATCCGCGCGTGGCGACTTCGCTGGGTCTCGCGCTCGACGACGCCGACCAGATCGCCACCGATCTGCGCCGGGCGGAGCAGCGGCAATGAAACGGCCCACCCTCGACTTCCGCATGCAGCTGCTGATCGGCGCGATTCTGCCCGCCCTGCTCACCATCGGCCTGCTCGGCGTCACCTTCCATAATCGTTACCACACCGACATCGAACAGGCCTTCACCGAGCGCGGCAAGACCATCGTGAACCAGTTCGGCGTGGCGGCCGAGTACGCTTTTTTCAGCGGCAGTTTCGGCATGCTGGACAAGATCGCCGCCGGCGTGCAACAAAGTGACAACGAGGTCACGGCCCTGCAGGTGTTCGACTTTTGGGGGCACCGCGTCGCCGGCGTCGGCCGGGAAATCGCCCCCCTGCCGATAGAGGAACGCGTGCAGGTTCTCACCGACGACCGGCGACTGCTCGTACAAGGTCCGATTTACCGGATGTCCGCGGCGCTCGAAGACGACCCGTGGGCGAGCGCCGCGAACGGGCATGAACTGCTCGGCTATGTGCTGGTGGAGATTTCGCGCGAATCGATCGAGCAGCGCCACCGGGAAGTGCTGCGCATCGCGTTGGTGCTCGCCTTCTGCGGTCTGGCGATTTCGGGCTGGCTTTCCGCCCACATCGCCCATGAAGTGCTCGACCGGCTGGATGCGTCCCGGCGGGAACTGGAGCGCCAACGCGCCCACGCCCTGACCCTGGCGCGCACCGACGCGCTGACCGGCCTGGCCAACCGGCGCGCCTTCGACGAAACGGCGGATCGCGAAATACGTCGCACCCAGCGCTATGAAGAACCCGTCGCGCTGATCCTCACCGACATCGACCATTTCAAGTCGATCAACGACACGCATGGCCACCATGTCGGCGACGAGGTGCTGAAGCATTTCGCCCGCACGCTCGAAAAGGCGGTGCGCGAGATCGACCTGGTCGGCCGCTGGGGCGGCGAGGAGTTCGTGGTGCTGATGCCCGGCACGCAACTGGACGAGGCGGTACGCGCCGCCGAGCGCATGCGCCTGGCCATCGCCGCCGCGCCAAGCCGCCATGCGGATATAACTTTCGGCTACACTGCCAGCTTCGGCGTCACCACGTATTCAGCGCAACGAAACTCGGTCGACGCCCTGCTGTGCGCAGCGGATCAGGCGCTTTACCGCGCGAAACAGAATGGAAGAAACCGTGTCGAGGTGACCGCATAAGGGCTCCGGAGATGAAGGACGCGTGGCGACGATTCCTGCTTGCGCTGCTCTGGTGTGCCCTGCCCTGCGCCACGGCCGGCGCCGACGACACGGAAATGCTGCTGGCCGCCGACCTCGATGCGCTGATGTCGATGACGGTGAACATCGCCACCAGTACGCCGCAAGCCCTCTCGAAGGCGCCCGCCGTGGTTTCGGTGATCACGGCGGCGGATATGCACGCCACCGGCGCCGGCAATGTGCTCGATGCCTTGCAGGCGGTGCCGGGCATTTATCTGCGCCTGAACCACTTTGCGCACAAGCCGCTTGTGTCGATACGTGGTGCCGCGCCAAAGTACACGCTGATGATGCTCAACGGTGCGCCGGTGCGCGAACTGGTCTGGGGAACCGGCATCTTCTGGCGCGGCCTGCCGGTCAGCATGGTCGAACGCATCGAGATCATTCGCGGCCCGGGTTCGGCGCTGTATGGATCGGATGCAGTCTCTGGCGTCATCAATATCGTCACCAAGACGGCCGGCAAAATCGATACCGCCGAAGCCGGCGTCCGCGTGGGCGGTTTCGACACTCGCAATGCCTGGCTACAGTACGGAACGCAATGGAACGACCTCGCCATCGGCATGACGCTCGACGTCATGACGACGGATGGCCACCATCCGGAAATTCGGGTGAACAAGCCATCGGTGCCCTACGTCCGCACGGAGCGCGCCGATTATGGCCATGACAACCTCGACCTGCGCCTGTCGGCCAGCCGCGATCACTGGCGCATCCTGGCGGATCACCGCACCCGGGACAATCTGCGCATTGGCCTGACGGGCGGGCGCTATTTCGACGACCGGACACGTGCCAGAGAAAGCGAAAGCAGCCTGGCCTGGCTCTACAACAACGCAACCTATTCGGACGCCTGGGGCCTGGATGCCGAAGTACGCTACCGTGCCGCCGCCTACTCTTCCGGCAACGGTTTTTGGGAAACCCCGACCCTGCTCAACCAGCAGCGCTCCGCCGAACAGCGCATCAACGCCGAAATCGGCGGCATCTACCGTGGCTGGCGCAATCACACCGTGCGGGTGGGGGGCGGCTACGTCTGGCAGGACATCTACCGCGACAGCAAGGTCGAAAACGGCGTGACGAGCGTTTTCGTCCCGCAAAAAAGCCGCCGCAACATCTACCTGTTCGCCCAGGACGTATGGGAGATCGATCCGCGCCGGGAAATCACCCTCGGTGCGCGCTATGACCGCTACAGCGAGTTCGCCGGGGCGCTCAGTCCGCGCCTCGCCGCCGTCTGGAAATCGACCGAGCGGCTGACAACCCGGGTAATGCTGGGGCGGGCCTACCGGGTGCCCTCGTTCTTCGAACTTTATGCCAATACCGGCGCAACCACACCGAACCCCGACCTTGAGCCCGAAAAATCGACCACCGCCGAATTGGCTTTCTCCTGGAGGGCAACGCCGGGGCTCAAGTTCGACGTCAGCCTGTTCCGGCATCACCAGAAAAACCCCATCGTCGCCATCGATCCCTTTCCGCAAAAGTTCGTCAATGTCGACCCTCATGTGATTCGCGGCATCGAACTTGAAGCCTACTGGCAAGCCACGCCGCACCTGCGTCTGAATGGCAACCTGACCCTGCGCAAGACCGACCGCGAGCACTTCCAGCACCTGAAGGTCGTCGATCACTTCGCCATTCCCGATCACGACGCCTACCTGCGTGCCGACTGGGCCTTTCGGCCGAAATGGAACTGGAACCTGCAGGCCAACTGGACAGGCGAGCGCCGGCAACGAGCCAGCACGGACACACGCACCGGACTCGGGAGCCAGTGGATCGTCGACACGACCTTGCGCTATTTCCACGGGAGCGAATGGGAACTCGCCGCCGGGGTGCGCAACCTGTTCGACCAGGATGCACGGGAGTACTCCACGACCGACATCCCCGACTACCTGCCCCTGCCGCGCCGCCACGCCTGGGCGGAACTCCGCTACAAGTTCTGAGTCGCCGTCCCGCCGGGGCCGACTTTGGACGGCGTCGCGCGTCTCAGACGAGACGAAGGCGGCGCACGATCTCCAGCGACAGCGTCGACTGGTTGAGCGTGTAGAAGTGCAGCCCGGGCGCGCCGAGCGCGATCAGGCGCTCGCACAGCTCGGTGACGACATCGAGGCCGAAGGCGCGGATCGAATCGGCATCGTCGCCAAAGCTCTCGAACTTCTTGCGCATCCAGCGCGGAATTTCGGCACCGCTGGAGTCCGCAAAACGGGCGAGCTTCGAGAAACTGCCAATTGGCATGATGCCCGGCACGATCGGGATGGTGACGCCGAGCGCACGTGCTTCGGCGACAAAGTGGGCGTAGGCATCGGCGTTGTAGAAGAACTGCGTGATCGCCGAATCGGCGCCGGCATCGACCTTGCGTTTGAACGCGCGCAGATCGTCGCGCGGGCTTTTCGCCTGTGGGTGCCATTCCGGGTAGGCGGCGACTTCGATGCGGAAGGTGTCGCCGGTTTCCTGGCGGATAAATTCGACTAGTTCGTTGGCGTAGCGAAACTCGCCGGCATCGGCCATGCCGGAAGGCAGGTCGCCGCGCAAGGCGACGAGACGGCGGATGCCGTGGTCGCGATAGTCGTGGAGGATTCGGCGAATGCCTTCCCGCGTCGAACCGATGCACGACAAGTGCGGCGCGGCGGCATGGCCTTCGGCGGCGATTTCCATCACCACGTCAAAGGTGCGCTCACGCGTCGAGCCGCCGGCGCCGTAGGTCACGGAGAAGAAAGTCGGCTGCGCCTCGGCGAGGCGGCCGCGCACGGCACGCAGTTTGTCGAGGCCGTCGGTCGATTGCGGGGGAAAAAATTCGAAAGAGATTTCAGTGGTCATGGCGGGCGTGAAGAAAGAATTCATGGTTGCCGTCGCTGCCGGTAATGGGACTTTCGAACCAGTCGGCGACGACGAAGTGGTGTTCGGTGCAGCAGGCCGTGAGCTTGTCGTGCACCATGGGATACAAGCAATGGTCAGTCACGATGCCGCCCTTGCCGATGTGCTCGGGGCCGACTTCGAATTGCGGCTTGACCAGCAAAAGCAGGTCGCCAAGCTTGGTCAGCAGCGGTGGCAGTTGCGGCAGGATCAGCGTGAGGGAGATGAAGCTCACATCGGCCGTGATGAAATCAAATTGCCGTCCCGCCAGCGCCGACTTTTCGAGGTGCCGGGCATTGACCTGTTCGTGCGACTCGACGCGCGGATCGGCCGCGAGCGTCGGGTGCAGCTGGCCGTGGCCGACATCGATGCCAACGACCTTGGCGGCGCCGTTTTTCAGCAGGCAGTCGGTGAAGCCGCCGGTCGATTGGCCGATGTCGAGGCAGTCACAACCCTGCACGTCGATGCCCGTGTGCCGCAAGGCCCCGGCCAGCTTGAGGCCGCCGCGCGAAACGTAGTCGAGGTCGGGCGCGGGCGCGACGATTAGTTCGGCATCTTCGGCCAAGAGCAGCGACGGCTTCGTCACCGCCGTCCCGCCAGGACCGACTTTCACGCGGCCGGCCTCGATGAGCCGCTGCGCCGCCGTGCGCGAGGGCGCGCGCCCCTGCTGGACGAGCAGGGCATCGGCACGAACGCCCAAGGGTGCGGCGGCGGCCTGCCGCAGCGGATGCGCCTTCGGCCGCGGCCGTGCGGTGCGCGCATGAAACGCGTTCATGCTCATCGCGGCGTCTCCAAAGCCGCAACGATGGCATGCAGCAGGCGGTCGATATAGTCGTTTTCCTGAACATAAACATGCTCGAACGCCAGGCTGGCGTCGTCGGACGCGATGCCGGGCGGCAGAGCCAGCGATGCGCGATCGGAGGGCGTGACCAGATAGCCGCGCACCGGCAGCGACAAGGCCAGCGAATCCAGCGCCTTGAGCATCTCGATCTTGTCGTCCGGCCAGACGCGGCCCAGCCCCTTGGGGTCGACGAAGGCCAGCACCTGCGCATCGGCGCGCTTGAGCCAGAGCAGAAAGTCGGGCGCAAAGCCGGCGGCGCGGAACAAGCTCACGCCCCCCGCCGCCGGATTGCGCAGCAGATAGAGGGAAATGTCGCGCCAGCCGGGCGTGTCGTGATGACGCTCCCAGAAGGCGCGCAAATCCCAGGCGAAACGCGCCTCGCCTGCGTTGAGCGCCGGCGGGGAGATGCGCAAGCCGCGCGGCGGCTTGTCGTCAGGGCCGAACAGCGCGAGTTGGCCGGAGGCTTCGACGACCATCGGTTGCGCCAGCAGCAGCGGCTGGTAGAGATGGCGGTCGAACACCAGCCGCGGCAGCGGGGGCGCCAGGTCGTCGCCCGGCGGCAGGGCGGTTTGCAGCATCTTTTCCAGTCGGCCGGCCAGTGCGCTCATGCCGGCATGACGCAACACCAGCGCCTGCAATTCGGCCAGATAGGCGGGCGGAAAAATCTCCTCGCGCACATGACGTTCGGCCAGATCGATCATGTCAGCGACGGCGGCGTTTTCCACATCCACTTCCAGCCGGTAGCGCAAGCGGCGGGTCGTGCCCTCGTAGGCCCAGGGCAGGCCGGCGTTGTCGTCGTCGAGCGGGGTCGGCGCCAGCCGGGCCATGCGCCAGCGTTGTTCGGCGGCGCGCAGGCAGGCCACCAAGCCCTTTTCGATGCAGACCGCGGCGACCTGGGCGCGGCGCGCGGCGCAGAAGGCCGGGTCATCGAAATAATCCGCCGGCGCTTCGACCGCGCAGCGTGCGAGATAGGCGGCCAGCGCCTCCGGCGCGACGAACAGGCCGGCCCAGCGATAACGCCGCTTGAGGCCCAGCGCCAGCCGGTAGGCGGCTTCGTCGGCCAGCCAGCCGCGCAGGTTGTCGGTGCGCGTCAGGCGCCCGCCCAGCGTTTGCGCGCCCGCCAGCCCCTGCGAGAGCGAAGCCAGCGGCGCGATGCGCTCGATGATCGGCCGCGCCCGCGTCGGGTCGAACACCACCGGCGCGCGGAAAATCGCTGCGTCCGGCTGCAGCGTGAAGAGGCCCAGGTCGGCCAGCGGGGGCGCCGGCGGCGCGACCTCGACATACAGCAAGTTCGGCCGCGCGCCTTCCACGGCCAGCGTTTCCAGATACTTCTGCATGTAGTCGGCGCGCACGCCGAAGACCATCAGCGTCTGCAGCAAGCCGACCGCCGCACCTGGATGCGCTTCGCGCTTCAACGACCAGTTCCTGCCCTTGAGGCGCACCCCGCGACCGAACAACTGGATGATCTCGGCGCCGGGCGAGCGGCCCACGTTCATCAGCGCAAGAGCGGAGACGCGCCAGGACGACCAGCCTTCGACGAACATCTTGGCGCCGATCAAAATGCTCAAACGGGCGTCATCGTCGATGCGCGCGAACAGCGAACCGCTCAAACGATCCGGTTCGCCGCGCGCCACCCCGGTCTGGTCGAGCAGGGCGAGCAGCTTTTTCGCTTCACCAACGCGAATCACGCCGAAATAGGCATCGTCCGCCGCGCCCCGGCAGCGCAGGCCGATTTCCTTGTCGGACAGCAGTCGCGCCTCGATCTGTCCCGTGCCGCCGAAAATCCGTTCCTGCATGTCGCGCGCCAGCGCGTCGGGCGAGAGATTCAGCCCGGCCAGATAGCCGAAGTCGAGCGGATCGCCTGCCAGTTCCGACTGGGCCGGGCGCGTCCAGTGCGCCACGGCGGCCAGGTGTTTGGCCAGCCAGTCGGTGTCAATGGCGGCGCGCACCAGAAAGCGCACCAGTTCCACCACGTCGGCCTGGCGCCCGGTCGTCACTTCCTTGCCGACGCAGGCCAGCAAGGGCGCCTCGACCTGCGCCTCGACCGCCAGCAAGCGATGATCGGCGTAAGCCCGACGTTGCTGGTAGAAGTGAATCAGTCCCGCCGCCAGGGTTTGATCTGCGCCCTCGGCATCGCGGGCGTTGAGTACGCGCGGCTCCTTGCCGTAGCCCTCGCGGTAAAAGCGCGCGTAGCCAAAATCCACCGCTGTGCACTTCGCGTATTCGCGGTAGAGGTCGGCATCCTTGTCGGCGATTTGCGCGAAGGTGGCCGAATACTCGAAGGCGAAGCCGGTCTTGTCCGCCGTGCCGCCTTGCGCCAGCGCCTCGCGGATGGCGCGCCATTGGCGTTCGGTGCCGGCCTCGGCGCTCCCGCCCTTGTGGCCCTCGTCCACCAGCAGCAGATTCGGCCCTTCGTAGCGCGAAGTGCCTTCGGACACGCCCTTTTTCGGCCGGCGCACACCGGGTTCATCGACAAAGAACTTGGTGATCTCCGTCACCGTGACCGGCAGATGGCCCAGGCCGGACAGGTCGAGTTCGCGGCGATGCTGATCGGACAAGGCGGCATTGGGCGTCAGCAGCAGAATGTTCTGCGGCGCGAACAAGCCGTGATCCAGGAATTGCAGCAGATTGACATGCAGCACCAGCGTCTTGCCGGCGCCGGTGGCCATGAAGCAGGCGAGCTTGCCGGCATCTGCCGCCGTATAGGGCGGCAGATGCGGCAGGGCTTCGGTGCGATACGCCTCGATGGCCGCGACGTGGGCCGCCGCAGCGCGGGCGAGGCCGGCCAGATGCCATTCGACCGCCAGGCAGGCCAGCCATTGAAAGTGGGTGAGGCGAAAGCCCGGACGGCACGCGGCGATGGCCGCCTCGTGGCGGCCGATGGCGGCATCCCAGGCGGCCAGATCGGCGGCGGGCAGCGGCCGCGGCCGCGCCGCCAGCGCCTGGGCGAAATAGCTCAGGCCGGCGCCGTCGCGCCCGGTCTGGCAATCCGCCAGCACGGCCATGATCTCGTCCTGCCGCCCGCCCAGCGCGCGAGCGAACACCTGCGCCAGCAGCAGGCTTTTGACGAAAGGACGGTCGGGGCGGGGGGGCATCAGGCGCGTTCCCACATCCGTTCGGCCAGCACGAGATCGAGCGGGCGGCCGGCTTCGCCGCCCAGCAGCAGCAAATCGCGGTTGTGCCAGATGCAGGCATAGTCGGCCAACGGGCGGTCGAAAACTTCGCGCACCGTTGCCGCCAGCCAGTCATATTCGGCTTGCGCCGCTGCGCTCAAGGCCTCCGGCGCCAGACTTTCATCCACGTCGCGCCAGAACACCAGTTCGATGCGCTCCGGCGCGCCGTGCGGGCGCACTTCCGCCAGCACCGTCGGGCGGCCGTCGCGTTCTACCCGGCGCAGGCGCAGCGGATGCAGGCCGGCGAGCAAAAAGCCGGTGTGCACCAGATCGACCGTCGCTTCGCCGTAGCGGCCTTCGTGGGTGACCGGCAGGCGGTAGTCGAAGGGGCGAGTCAGTTTCGCGGTGGACAGGCGCAAGGTGGTGTCCTCGGCCACGGCGTCGCTCAGGTAATGCAGCACCGTGTCGAGCGCGGCGAAACCGCTTTGTCCCGCCAGCCGGGCGGTGCGGTCGGCGGGCAGTTCGAGCGCGTCCAGGCTGTCCTCGTAGCGTTCCAGGCGCAACACCTGCACCAGCGGCAGAGTGCGGCGCGACCAGTGATCGGGCGCCTCGTCTGCCGCCGTCCCGCCAGCGCCGACTTTGGGCCGGCCATCCTTCCAGTCCGGGCAGGTCATCACCTTGGCGATGCGCGGCAGGGTCACGGTGTCGAAATACTCGCCCTGTTCGACGAGGATGAATTTCCGCTGCCCGCCATCCTCGCGGTTCAGGTTGATGACGGCATGGCCGGTGGTGCCGGAACCGGCGAAGAAGTCGAGGCAGTAGTCATTCGACTCCATCGCCGATCCCGTCAGGTTCTCGTACAAGGAAACAGGGTGGCAGTAAGGAAATGTCAAACCCAATGCGTCCAGATTGGCCTTGCCTTTCTTGGCGTCTTGCAGCACGGAAGTAACGGGCCGCCGTGTGGACGGTTTCAAGATGAGTTTTTGCCTTGGCTGCGTTGTCTCGTCGGGGCCGAAAAGAATTTCGTCACGTCGGGGCGACATCATTTCGGCAAGATTTTCCGGTGTCCTGGAAAAACCGTTGGGCGGCACGGGACACGGTTTGCCCGTGACTGGATGGATCAAGGGCTGACGGAATTTTTCCTCGTGCCGATATTCCGGTGCACGCAGGCTGACGGATTGATACACCCGGCCCTTCGCGTCAAGGTATCGGTAGGCTTTTTCGCCGCCGCTCAAGCTTTCACCAGCGTCTATCCACGCAGAAAACTCACTCTGTGCCGCATTGCTATCGCCACCATGCTTGGCAAGCACTTCAGCCGCCTTGTCCAATATTGCCTGGATATTCTGGTTGCTTTGATAAAGCTTGCATTCTTCCGTTGTCCGCCAAAGGATGTACTCGTGTTGAGTCGCGACTCCTGCACCTCCCGTCATCGGGTTTCTCTTGTCCCAGATGATCGTACCTGCGTCTGCCAAATCCATCTCTGCACACAGAACATGCAGCCGCTCGTATTCGTGCTCGTCAATATGGCAAAGAAAATTTCCCTGAGCTGAGAGCAGCATCTTCGAGCACCCTAAACGGCCAAACATCATGCTTAACCATGAGGCATGCGGGAGATCGTTCTTGTAGAAAAAGCCGCTCGTCGCCGTGTTGTAGGGCGGATCAATATGGATGCACTTCACCCCCTGCTTGTAAGCCGGTTCCAGCGTCCGCAGGGCGGCGTAGTTGTCGCCGTGGATCAGCGTGCCGCCGAGGGCGGCGGTGAGGTCGGGGAAGCAGGCGAGCAGGCGCCATTGAAAGTCATCGTCGAAGTGCGCGGTGTTGATCGGCAGGTGGGGGTGGCGTTCGAGCAGGTTATCGCCAGAGGCTTTGTCGTCGCCGACCCAGCGCCGCCATTCGGCGACTTGGGCCGTGTTTTGCGCCGCTTCGCCCACCAACGCCCGGCCCGCTGCGCCGCCTTCGCGCAACAGCCAGGAGGCCTGGGCCAGGTAGTGGGCGGCGAGGACGAATTTGCGCTTTTCGAAGAGGATGGCCTGCACGTCTTCGACGGCGGCGAGCAGGCGGATGATGGCGCGGGCGAGATGGCCGACGACTTTGCATTTCTCGCGTTCGCGCAAGAGCGCCGCGCCGTCGGGCAGGTCCCAGAGATTGACGAATTCGTTCTTGAGGTAGTAGTCGAGTTCGCCCTCCAGAAACTCGGCCAGCCTCGGGTGCACGAAGAAGTCGCTACTTTGGCCCTTGACGTAGCGATGCGCGTGTTTGGCGAGCAGGTCGCGGTCGATGTCCTTGGGCAGGCGCGCGGCCTTGAAGTCGTCGCCGGCCAGCCAGGCGTTGAGCAGGCGCGTTTGCGTGTCGCGGCCGGCGGCCGCCGGGGCGCCCGTGCCGGCATCGTTGGCGTCGCCCCCGGCGTCGGCTTCGTCGCCCTCCGCCGCGCCGTCTTTGGACTTGCCGCCGTAACGCTTGTTTTCGTCCTTGTCGAGGGGACGCCAGGCAAAGGCGATGCGCCATTCGCCATCGACTTCGCTGCCGTCGGCGGGAACGTACAGCCGCTTGTCGCCCTTGGCGTTGTCTTTTTGCACATCGGCAGCGGCGACAACGAAGCGCACGCGCCGGCCGGCCGGCTCGACATAGGCGTAGGCGGCGAAGCGTTCGCCGCTCTTGATGTAGTGGCTGCCTTTGCTGGCCCAGTGGAAATGGGTGTCCTCGCCGCGGTAGGGCACGCTGTAGGCGGCGTGTTTGCCGCGCCGTGCGCGCGGCATGAAGTCGGCCTCGACGAAATAGCGCGAGAAAAAAACGGTGAGGGCGTTGTAGATGCGCGCTTCTTCGTCTTCGCCGGGAGCGCCGGGCAGAGCGGCCAGCCGGCGGGCGATTTCGGCGGGCAGTTCGTTATCGAGAAAACGGGCGACTTCCTCGCGCTTGTAGTTGAGAATGCGGTAGAGGCCGAAGTCCAGTTCGGACAAGTCCATCTGGAGGATTTCATCTCTCAACAGGGCGAGAAATTTGTCGCGGGCGCTCATGCGGGTAGCTCCAGAAAGGGGTTGATGACCGTCACGCCGTCGTAGCTTTCGCCGTGGGCCATGTCTTCGCTGATGACGTAACGGGCGCCGAGCAGGCGCGCCGCGACGAGGATGGCAGCATCCCAGTGCGACAGGTAGTAGCGGTTACGCAGGCGCAGGGCTTCGAGCACGAGCGCGGCATCCACCGGCTGTACCGGACGGGTGGCGACCAACTCACGCACAAAGTCTTCCGCCGCCGTGGGGAGCAGGCCATGCCTGGGCTGGCGCGCCTGGGCGTAAAACTCCATCAGCACCTGGGTGGAGATTCCCCAGTCGGTGCGCGCCACCCACGCCCGGGCGCGCGGCTTCTTCTGCGCATGATCGGCCGCCAGCGAGGTCGCGTAGATCAGCACGTTGCTGTCGAGAAAGTACGCGGGAAGGCTCAATGCGTGCTCTCTGTCTGGCGTACGTCATGTTCCAGCTCGCGCAGCAGCCGGCGATCATGGATCTGTTCGCGCGACAGCAGGGGCGCGCTGCCCCATTGGCTGCCGGCGACGATGGCATCCAGCCTGGCGAGCAGATCGTCCTGGCCGGCGGCGGCGGGCAAGGGAGCGGCGATGTAAGGGGGAACGGCCGGCTCGCGCACGCCAGGCGCCGCCATCGGCGTTTGCACCGCTGCCTCCAGCAGCGCCATCAACTCGCCCTGCAAGGAGCGATGGTTGCGCGCGGCACGCTGGCGCAGGGCCTCGGCCAGCGTTTCAGGCACATCCTTGATCGAGAGATTGGGCATGATTGCCTCCACAATGAATCCGTAATGGATTCATTATGGAGCCATGGAGGATGAAGTGTCAATACCGGTAGTGTTCCGACTTGTACGGACCGTTCTTCGGCACGCCGATATAGGCGGCCTGCTGGTCGGTCAGCTCGGTCAGCTGCGCGTTGAGCTTGCGCAGCTGCAGGCGCGCCACTTTCTCGTCCAGGTGCTTGGGCAGCGTATAGACGCCCACCGGGTAGTCGGCGTTCTTGGTGAATAGCTCGATCTGCGCGATCGTCTGGTTGGCGAACGACGACGACATCACGTAGCTCGGGTGGCCGGTGGCGCAGCCGAGGTTCACCAGGCGGCCCTTGGCGAGCAGGATGATCCTTTTCCCATCGGGGAAGATCACGTGATCGACCTGCGGCTTGATCTCTTCCCACGGGTACTTCTCGATCGAGGCGACGTCGATCTCGTTGTCGAAGTGGCCGATGTTGCAGACGATGGCCTGGTCCTTCATCTTCGCCATGTGGTCGTGGGTGATGACGTGGTAGTTGCCGGTGGCGGTGACGAAGATGTCGGCCTTGTCGGCGGCGTAGTCCATGGTCACGACGCGGTAGCCTTCCATCGCCGCCTGCAGGGCGCAGATCGGGTCGATCTCGGTCACCCACACCTGCGCCGAGAGCGCGCGCAGCGCCTGCGCCGAGCCTTTGCCGACGTCGCCGTAGCCGGCCACGAGCGCGATCTTGCCGGCGACCATCACGTCGGTGGCGCGCTTGATGCCGTCGACCAGCGACTCGCGGCAGCCGTAGAGGTTGTCGAACTTCGACTTGGTGACCGAGTCGTTGACGTTGATCGCGGGAATCTTCAGGTCGCCGCGCTCGTGCATCTGGTAGAGGCGATGCACGCCGGTGGTGGTCTCCTCGGTCACGCCCTTGATCCGGGCGAGGCGCGTCGAGTACCAGGTCTTGTCGGTGGCGAGCTTGGCCTTGATCGCGGCGAACAGGATGGTCTCCTCTTCGGAAGTCGGCGCTGACAGGACGGCAATATCTTTCTCCGCCTTGCTGCCGAGGTGCAGCAGCAGCGTGGCGTCGCCGCCATCGTCGAGGATCATGTTCGAGAAACCGTTATCGGGCCACTCGAAGATGCGGTGGGTGTAGTCCCAGTAATCGACCAGCGTCTCGCCCTTGACGGCGAAGACGGCGATGCCGTCCTTGGCGATGGCGGCGGCGGCGTGGTCCTGGGTCGAGAAGATGTTGCACGAGGCCCAGCGGACTTCGGCGCCGAGCGCCGTCAGCGTCTCGATCAGCACGGCGGTCTGGATCGTCATGTGCAGCGAACCGGTGATGCGTGCGCCCTTGAGCGGTTGCGACTTCGCGTATTCCTCGCGGATCGCCATCAGGCCGGGCATCTCGGTTTCGGCGATGCGGATTTCCTTGCGGCCCCAGTCGGCGAGGCCCATGTCGGCAATGACAAAGTCTTGAGTGGTGGTCATGGTTCAGGCTCCTTGAACGTGTGACCGGGAGGAGGCGCCTTTCTGACAGGCTCACCCTGCCCGGTGCGGGCTGGGTGAGCGCCGTTGACACAAACCGAGCCTGGGGCCACAAAACATGGAACCTCGCAGCGCTCCTCGGTTGCCGGCATTATACGCGGCCCGAAACGGCACGACCGAAACAACATCGATTGCTCCGGCATATAATGCGCGTATGACGGAAGTTATAGAAACCAACCCGGATTGCCCGGCACCTTCGGCCGACGCCATCGACGTCGGCATCCAGTTCTGGGACGGCGCGGGGCGGCGGCTGTACTGCAATCCGGCGACGGAAGCCCAGTTTGGCATCCCTGCCGGAGAGCTTGCCGGCCACGAAGCGCTGGCGACGCACTGCCTCGATGCGGAAGGGCTGCCGCTCGATCCGGCGAGCCTCCCCGTCGCGCGCGTTCTGGCGGGCGACTGCGCCAGCGACGAGCGATTGGTGCGTCTTGCCACGACACCTCCGCGCTGGTTGCGCGTCCGTGCCCAACGCGTCGGGGATGCCGAAGGCGATCTGCCCGGGCGCGTGCTGAGCACCACGGTCGACGTCAGCGGGCTCATCGAGCAGGCCCACACCTTGCAGCGTCAGGCCCACTACGATGCGCTGACCGGCCTGCCCAACCGACTGCTGCTGGCGGACCGCATGAAGCAGGCGACCGCGCACGCACGGCGTACCGGCGACATGCTGGCCGTCTGCCTGATGGATCTTGACGGCTTCAAGCTGGTCAATGACCATCTCGGCCACAAGATCGGCGACCGCCTGCTCCAGGAAATCTCGTCCCGCCTGATCGACGCGATCCGCGCCGACGATACGGCCGCCCGCCTGGGGGGCGACGAATTCGTGGTGCTGCTCGGCGGTCTCAAATCCGCGCAGCAGGCCGAGCATGCCTTGCAGCGCCTGCTCGACGCGGTCGCCGCACCGTGCGTGCTCGACGGCAACCCGGTCCGGGTCACGGGCAGCATCGGCGTGACGGTTTTCCCGGGCGACGGCGGTGACGCCGACCAGTTGCTGCGCCACGCCGACCAGGCCATGTATAAGGCCAAGGAGGCGGGAAAAAGCCGCTACCACATCTTCAACCCGGCGGTCGAGTCGCGCATCCGTGCCAACCAGGGGCTGCTCAAGCGCATCGAGGATGCGCTCGACAAGGGCCAGTTCGTCCTGCACTACCAGCCGAAGGTCGATTGCCGCAACGGCCGCGTCGTCGGCATGGAGGCGCTCATCCGCTGGCAACACCCCGTGCTCGGCCTGCGCTCGCCAGGAGAATTCCTGCCGCTGATCGAGCATGAAAACGTGATCGTACGACTCGGCGAGTGGGTGATCGGCGAAGCCCTTCGCCAGATGGCGGTCTGGCGTGAAGAAGGCATTCATCTCGGCGTCAGCGTGAATGTCGCGGCGCGCCAGTTCCTGCACGGCGGCTTCGATGCCGGACTGGCGGACATGCTCGGGCGCCACCAGCCTGGCCTGGAGCGCCGGCTGGAACTCGAGTTGGTCGAAACGACGGCACTCGAGGACGTCGCCGCCGTCCGGCGGATCATGGAGATTTACCAGAAACGCGGGATGCGTTTCGCGCTCGACGATTTCGGCACCGGCTATTCCTCGCTGGTGCATCTCAAGCGGCTGGCGGTGGATGTACTGAAGATCGACCAGACCTTTGTGCGCGACATGCTCGATGATCCGGGCGATCTGGCGATTGTGCAGGGCGTGATCGGTCTGGCATCGGCTTTCGGGCAGAAAGTGGTCGCCGAGGGGGTGGAAAACATCGAGCAGATTCTGCTGCTGCTCGACCTCGGCTGCGACGTCATGCAGGGCTACGGTATCGCCCGGCCGCTGCCGGCGGACCGGGTCGCCGACTGGGTGGAAAACTTCCAGGCCGACCCGCGCTGGCAACTGGCGCGCGGCAAGTACCCGATGCGCAGTGATTTCGAATTGCTGCTGATGGAAGTTTCCCACCGGCACTGGCTGGAGAAGACCCGCGTCGCCCTGCAGCGCGGCGCCGATCTGCCGCTGCCCGACTACGCGAGTTGTCGCTTCACACAGTGGTATGCCGAGGTTGGCATTCGCCGTTATGGCGGCTTGACGGAGTTCCATGGAATCGACATGATTCATCGCCGCGTGCATCAGCACGCGGTGGCGTTGGCTGCCTGCGCAATGACGGATGACGTGGCCGGCGCCGAGGAGATCCGGCAGTCTCTGGAACAGGCCAACGAAGATCTGCTGCGCCGGCTGCACGCCTTCCGTATTGGGCTGGCCGGCGGCATGAACGGATGATGCGCAACACGACAAGGAAACGAAAATGGACAAGCAAACCAGGGCGCTCGTGTGGAGCGACGATTTCGCCACCGGGGTCGCGGAGATCGACGAACAACACATGATCCTCGTGCATACGCTCAACGAGGCGGCCGAAAAGCTGTCGCGCGATACCAGCCAGGAAACGCTCGAACGGATCACCCAGGATCTGCTGAGCTACGCCCTCTACCACTTCGAGACCGAGGAAGAACTCATGCAGCGCTTCGGCTACGCCGACAACGGCGACGGCGCGGCGGACCAGCACCTGGCCCAGCACCGCGCCTTTTCGGCCAAGGTGATCGACGTGCGCGAAGGACTCAAGTCCGGCGTGAAAATCTCCGCCGCCGAACTGCTCGACTTTCTCAACCAGTGGCTGGTCAACCACATACTCAACACCGACAAGAAGCTGGGCGCGTTTATCATCGCCAAGCAGGCGGGATGAGACCGCATCCATCGGCGCCGTGCCGCCGGCGCCGACTTTCCACGAGAATTACAGTCCGGCGTCGGCCTTCAGCGCCAGCGCCTTGTCGGTCGCTTCCCAGGTGAATTCCGGTTCGTCGCGGCCGAAGTGGCCGTAGGCGGCGGTCTTCTCGTAGATCGGGCGCAGCAGGTTCAGCATCTGGACGATGCCCTTCGGACGCAGGTCGAAGTGCTTCTTCACCAGTTCGGCGATGGTCACGTCGGAGACCTTGCCGGTACCGAAGGTGGTGACCCACACCGAGGTCGGCTGGGCGACGCCAATGGCGTAGGACACCTGCACCTGGCAGCGCGTGGCGAGCCCGGCGGCGACGATGTTCTTCGCCACGTATCTTCCCGCATAAGCCGCCGAGCGGTCGACCTTGGACGGATCCTTGCCCGAGAACGCGCCACCGCCGTGCGGGCAGGCGCCGCCGTAGGTGTCGACGATGATCTTGCGGCCGGTGAGGCCGCAATCCCCCTGGGGCCCCCCCACGACGAAGCGGCCGGTGGGATTGACGAGATACTTGATCTCGCCCTTGACGAGTTCCTTCGGCAGGATCGGCTTGATGATTTCCTCGATCACGGCTTCGCGGATGACGTCCAGCGACATCTCCGGCGCATGCTGGGTCGAGATGACGACGGTGTCGATGGCGTCGGGTTTGCCGTCGGCATAACGCACGGTGACCTGCGACTTGGCGTCCGGGCGCAGCCAGGGCAGGCGGCCATCTTTGCGCAGCATGGCCTGGCGCTCCATCAGACGGTGCGACAGGTAAATCGGCAGCGGCATCAGGGAATGCGTCTCGTCGCAGGCGTAGCCGAACATCAGGCCCTGGTCGCCGGCGCCCTGGTCGAGGTTGTTGTCGTAGGCCTTGTTCACGCCCTGGGCGATGTCAGGCGACTGCTTGTCGTAGGCGACCAGCACGGCGCAGCCCTTGTAGTCGATGCCGTATTCGGTGTTGTCGTAACCGATGCGCTTGATGGTGTTGCGCGCGACGCCGATGTAATCGACGTTGGCGTTGGTGGTGATCTCGCCGGCGAGCACGACGAGGCCGGTGTTGCACAGCGTCTCGGCGGCGACGCGCGACGCCGGGTCCTGGGACAGGATCGCGTCGAGGATCGCGTCGGAGATCTGGTCGGCCACCTTGTCCGGATGGCCTTCCGAAACGGATTCCGAAGTGAAGAAATACTGGTTGGATTGGTTGGACATGATGCGCTCCTTTGTTGCTCCCCACTGTTCGGTCGTCGGACCGGCTCGGGGGAAACGGAGCAGGCGACGCTTTAGCAGAATTTGTTTCCACGCTCGCCTCACGAAGGACGTTCGGCGCGGGAATCGCCCTGCAAGTTGTCCCGGCTACGTGCGTAGCGCATTAACTCGGCGATGGCGGCGGATTATAGATCATCGCGTCGGATGGGCGAAGCCGCGCCGCGAGCCGGCGATGAAGTCGGCCAGTTCGGCCACGACGGGGTTGCCCGTGGCGCGCATGGCGGCCAGCGCCTCGTCGAGGGACGTGCGCCGGTAGAGCAGGCGGTACGCGTCCTTGAGGGCGGCGACGTCGGCGGCGGCGAAGCCGTTGCGGCGCAGACCGACCAGGTTCAGGCCGCGCGCCCGACCGGGGTTGCCGTCGGTGATGCAGAAGGGCAGCGCATCCTGCACTACCTTGGCCGACAGGCCGATCATCGCGTTGCGGCCGATGCGGCAGAACTGATGGACGGTAACGGCGGCCGAAATGAAGGCGCGATCGCCGACGACCACTTCGCCGGCGATGCCCGCCGTGTTGGCCATCAACACATGGTTGCCGACCTGGCAGTCGTGGGCGACATGCGCGTAGGCCATGAGAAAGCAGCCGTTGCCGATGCGCGTGACCGAATCCGGCCGCGAGCCGCGATGCACGGTGACGCCCTCGCGAAAGACGTTGTCGTCGCCGATCTCGGTGTGGGACAGTGTGTCCGGCTTGAACTTGAAATCCTGCGGATCGCCGCCGATCACCGCATGCTCATGCACGCGATTGCGCGCACCCATGCGCGTATGGCGCTTGATGACGGCATGGGCCGCAATTTCGCAGTCTTCGCCGATGACGACGTCGTCCTCGATGATGGCCGTCGGGTGGATGCGGGTCGCCATGCTCAGGCGGCGCTCTTGACCACGGCAGCGATACGCTCGATCTGCGCGTCCTGCAGCATGGGCGAGATCGGCAGCGAGAGGCAGCGCTGTGCCGTGCGCTCGGCCACCGGCAGGCTGAGCTTGCCGTGCGTGGCGGCGAACATCTCCTGCTGGTGCAGCGGCACCGGATAATAGACGGCGCAGGCGATGCCGGCGGCGGTCAGCGCCTGCTGGATCACGTCGCGCCGATCCGAAAGGAACGTGTATTGGTGATAGACGTGACGGCCCCTGCCGTCGGCGCAAGGCGTTTCAACGATCCCGCTGAGCAGTTGATTGTAAAAGTCGGCGATGGCGATACGGCGCGCGTTGAACTGGTCGAGCCGCTTCAACTTGATGCGCAGGATCGCGGCCTGGATTTCGTCGAGCCGCGAGTTGTAGCCGAGCACGTGATGGTGGTAGCGCACCCGCGAGCCATGCGAGGCGAGCACGCGCAATTCGGCGGCGAGCGCGTCGTCGTCGGTGACGACCAGCCCGCCGTCGCCGAAGGCGGAAAGGTTCTTCGACGGATAAAACGACGTGCAGCCGATGTCGCCGTAGGCGCCCGACTTGCGGCCGCCGTAGTCGGCGCCGAAGGACTGCGCGGCATCCTCGATCAGCGCGATGCGACGCTCGGCGCACAGGGTTTTCAGCGGCGCCAGGTCGACCGGCTGGCCGAAGAGATGCACCGGCACGATGGCCCGGGTGCGCGGCGTGACGGCCGCCATCGCCTGGGCGATGTCGATGTTGAAGCTGCGCGGGTCGATATCGACGAAGACCGGCGTCGCACCGCACATGAGAATGGTCGACGCGGTGGCGACGAAGGTGAAGGGCGTCGTGACCACTTCGTCGCCGAGACCGACGCCGGCGGCGCGCAGGGCCAGCAGCAGCGCATCGGTCCCCGAAGCGCAGGAAATGGCGTGCTTCACGCCCGCGTAGGCGGCCGCCTCGGCCTCGAAGGCCTTGACGTTCGGCCCGCCGATGTACTGGCAGGCGGCCAGCGCGGCGCAAACCGCCGGTTCGATTTCGTCCTTGAGCAAGGCGTATTCGGCCTTGAGATCCAGCATGGGGATGTTCATTTTCTTTCCCGGATGAGTTGTTCGATAGCGAGGGCGACGGCGAGTGCGTCGCGGCCATGGGCACCCGTGCAGGCGCCGGCGACCGGCCGGCCGGCACGCACGGAATCGACGAAGGCACGGATTTCGGTCTTCAGCGCGTCGCCCGGCGGCAACTGGCGGCTTTCCGTCTCGAGCGGCGCATCGCCTTCGAGCAGGGCCTCGCGCCGGCGCGTGAAGCCGACCTTGCGCTCGCCAAAGTCGACCGAGAGGTATTCGTGACGCTGGAAGATGCGCATGCGGCGCATCGCCGCAGTCGACGTGCGGCTGGCGGTGATGTTGGCCACGCAGCCGTTGGCGAACTCCAGCCGGGCATTGGCGATGTCGACACCGTCGGTGAGCACCGAGACGCCCGAGGCGTGCACTTCCTTGAGCGGACTGGCGACTAGGGGCAGGATCAGGTCGAGATCGTGGATCATCAGGTCGAGAATCACGGACACGTCGATGCCGCGCGGCTTGAACGGCGCCAGGCGATGGGCTTCGATGAATACCGGCGCGCCAACGCGTTCGCGCACGGCCAGCCAGGCGGGATTGAAGCGCTCCAGATGGCCGACCTGCAGGATGCGATTTTGTTCGGCGGCCAGCGCGATCAGTTCGTCGGCCTGCGCGACCGTGACGGTAACCGGTTTTTCCACCAGCACGTGCAGACCGGCGGCGAGACAGTCGCGCGCCACGGCATGGTGGCTTTCGGTCACACTGGCGATGGACACCAGGTCGACGTGTCCCGCCAGAGCGTGATGGCTGGAAAAGGCGGGGACGCCGAGCTCGGCGGCGACCGCAGCGGCGGCGGCGGGATGGCTGTCGACGACGCCGACCAGTTCGACGTCGGGCAGCGCGGCATATTTCTGGGCATGGAAGCGGCCGAGGTAACCGGTACCAACGACGGCCGCACGGAGCTTGGTGGTCATGATGGGCAGGGTAAGGAAGTGGGCGATAATTCTACCTGCCATGAAATCGATCTTCCGCCTCCTCGCACGCCTGCCGTTGACCGTTCTGCACAACCTCGGCGCCGTCGCCGGCTGGCTCGTCTGGCTCGCTTCGCCGACCTACCGGCGTCATCTGCGCGAAAACACCGGCCAGGCCGGCGTGGCGGCGATCCGCGGCGCGGCGATCGCCGAAGCCGGCAAGACCATCCTGGAACTGCCCTGGGTCTGGATGCGTCCGCAGGAGGAGGTCGTGGCGCGCGTCATCCGGGTCAGCGGCTGGGATCTGGTCGAGGCGGCCTGGCGCGAGGGCCGGGGCATCCTGTTCCTGACGCCGCATCTGGGCTGCTTCGAGATCACCGCCCAGTACTACGCGAAGCATCGCCCCATCGCCGTGCTCTACCGCCGGCCGAAGCAGGCCTGGCTGGGTCGGATCGTCGAGCAGGGACGCGGCGCGAACCTCGAACTCGCGCCCGCCGACGTCGGCGGCGTGAAAAAGCTGCTCAAGACGCTGAAGGCCGGCGCAGCCGTGGGCATGCTGCCCGACCAGGCGCCGCGCACCGGCGAAGGCGTGTGGGCGCCCTTCTTCGGCCGGCCGGCCTACACGATGACGCTGGCGGCACGGCTGGCGCAAACCGGCGCAAGCGTCATCCTCGCTTGCGCCGAGCGCCTGCACTACGGTACCGGCTATCACCTGCGACTGTTCGCCCCGGCGCAACCGGTCGCCACGCCCGCGGATGTGAACCGCGAAATCGAGCGCCTCGTTCTGATGTGCCCGGAGCAGTATCTCTGGGGTTACAACCGCTACAAGGGAAGCCCGCCCGCATGACGCGTCTCGTTCTCGCCCTGATGTGGCTGCTGCACTGGCTGCCCCTGCCGGCGCTGACCGTGCTCGGCCGCCTGCTGGGCCGCCTGCTCTTCCGTTTCGGCCACGAACGGCGCCATGTGACGCTCACCAACCTCGGCCTGTGCTTTCCGCAGATGACGGACGAACGAAAGTCGGCCCTGGCGATACGCCACTTCGAGATGTTTGGGCGCAGTTTTCTCGAGCGCGGCCTGTTGTGGTGGGCCTCCCCGGCGCGCATCCGTCGGCTCGTGCAGGTTACCGGGCTGGAGCGCATTCCGCCCGGCCGGCCGGTCATCCTGCTGGTGCCGCATTTCGTCGGCCTCGACATGGGCTGGACGCGGCTCACGCTCGAGCGCGACATGGTGAGCATTTACGCCAATCAGAAGAACCTGCTGTTCAACGCGGCGCTGTATCGCGGCCGCCGGCGTTTCGGCGATTCGGAACTGCTGTCGCGCCAGGAAGGCACGCGCCGCGCCATCCGGGCGATGAAGGCCGGCAAGCCCTTTTACTATCTGCCGGACATGGATTACGGCAGCCGCGACACGATCTTCGTGCCGTTTTTCGGGGTGCCGGCGGCGACCATCACCGGGCTCTCGCGACTGGCACGCATGACCGGCGCGGCGGTGGTGCCGGTCATCGCGCGCATGGCGCCGGACCACTACCTCATCGAAATCCGCGACGCCTGGACGGACTATCCCGGCGCAAGCATCGAGGCCGACACGCGCCGCATGAACGCCTACATCGAAGAGGAAATCCTCAAGATGCCCGAGCAGTACCTGTGGCTGCACAAGCGCTTCAAGACCCGCCCGCCGGGAGAAAAAAAGCCGTATTGACCTGCTATTGCGGAAAGTCGGTCCTGGCGACACGGCGTATCCTCGCGGGATGAAGATTCGCTTTACCAAGATGCACGGCCTCGGCAACGACTTCGTCGTGCTCGACGCCACCGGCGCGCGTGGCCAGGATTTCGTGCCCACGGCCGCACAGGCGCGCTGGCTGGCCGACCGTCATTTCGGCATCGGCTGCGACCAGATCCTCGTCGTCGAGCGGCCGACCCGGGCGGATGCCGATTTCCGCTACCGCATCTTCAACGCCGACGGCGGCGAAGTCGAGCAGTGCGGCAACGGCGCGCGCTGCTTCGTGCGCTTCGTGCACGCGCAGGGGCTCACCGACAAGCGCGAGATCCGCGTCGAGACCCTGGCCGGCATCATCGCCCCGCGCCTCGAGGACAACGGCCTGGTCACGGTCGACATGGGCGTGCCGCGCTTCGCGCCGGCGGACATCCCTTTCCTGACCGAGGACGACGCGCTGCTGCAGACCATCGAGTTCGCTGGCCGCCGCGCGGAAATCGTCGCCGTCTCGATGGGCAACCCCCACGCTGTGCAACTGGTCGGCAACGTCGATAGCGCCCCGGTCGCGCGCGACGGCCCGCTGATCGAGGGACATCCGCGCTTCCCAAAGCGCGTCAACGCTGGCTTCATGGAGGTCGTCGATCGCCACGCCATTCGCCTGCGCGTCTATGAACGCGGCGCGGGCGAAACGCTCGCCTGCGGCACCGGCGCCTGCGCCGCCGCCGTCGCCGGCATTCGCCGCGACCTGCTCGATTCGCCCGTGCGCGTCGCGACGCGCGGCGGCGAACTCATGATCGCCTGGGAAGGCCCGGGGCGCCCTGTGCGCATGACCGGCCCGGCCGTCACCGCATTCACCGGCGAAATCGCCATCCCCGCCCTGCCCGAGGAACAATCATGACACTTGCCGCCAAGGATGTGGCCCAGTACCTGAAGGATCATCCCGACTTCTTCAACCAGTACGCCGAGGCGCTCGCGCAGATCGCCATTCCCGATCCGCACGGCGGACGCGCCGTGTCGATCACCGAACGGCAGATCGGCACCTTGCGCGATCAGGCGAAGCGGCTGGAAAGCAAGCTCGCCGAACTGATCCGCTTCGGCGAGGAAAACGACGCCCTGCTGGCGAAGGCGCACCGCCTCAACGTCGCGCTGGCCGGTGCGGCCGATGCGGCGGCGGCCCTCGGCGCTCTCTACTCGCATCTTGGCAGCGACTTCGCGGTGCCGCACGTGGCCGTGCGTCTGTGGGACTCGGCGCATCCCGGCAACATCCCGAATGCTCCGGAATTCGCCCCGATGAGCGTCGCCGCCCACGAGTTCGTCGCCACGCTGCAACGTCCCTACTGCGGCGGCGGCAGCGGGCCCGACCTGCTCGACTGGTTCGGCGAGCGCGGCACCCAGGTGCGTTCGCTCGCTCTCGTCGCCTTGCGCCAAGATGAACGCGCCTTCGGGCTGCTGGCCATGGGCAGCGAAGATCCGCAACGCTTCTATCCGGAAATGGGCACGCTTTACCTCGAACGCATCGGCGAAGTGGTGGCCGCAGCCTTGGCACGCACCCTCGACTGATGCCGCAAGACGCCCCGGAGGCCGGCGCCGAAACCTCGGTGGAGCGCTTCCTGGCCGAACTTGCCCACCAGCGGCGCGCCAGCCCGCATACGTTGACCGCCTACCGGCGCGATCTCGGCCTGCTTGCCGCCGGCCTGCCGGGGCGCCCCCTGGCCACCTTGCAATCGCACGAGTTGCGCCGCCAGGCGATGCGCCTGCATGGCCGGGGCCTGTCGCCGCGTTCGGTGGCGCGCGCGCTCTCCGCCTGGCGCGCCTATTACCGCTGGCTGGCGCGACGCGGGGTGCTGTCCGCCGACCCTTGCATCGGGCTGAAAGCGCCCAAACGGCCGCGCGTGCTGCCGAAGGCGCTCGCCATCGACCAGACAGTCACCCTGCTCGACCGGCCGGCGGAAGATGCGCTGGAAGTGCGTGATCACGCCATGTTCGAACTGCTCTACTCCTCCGGGCTGCGCCTGGCCGAACTGGCGTCGCTCGACGTGACCGGTGGGCTGGACCTGACGGCCGGGGAAGTCACCGTCACCGGCAAGCGCGGCAAAACGCGCATCGTCCCGCTCGGCGCGAAAGCCGCGCAGGCGCTGCGCGAATGGATCGAGCGACGCGCCACCCTCGCCGCCGCGGACGAGGCAGCCGTATTCGTCGGTCGTCGTGGCCGGCGCCTGGGCGCGCGTGCGATCGAACTGCGCCTGGCCCGCTGGGCGAGGAAAAGCGGCCTCGGCGTGCATGTGCACCCGCACATGTTGCGCCACAGCTTCGCCAGCCATGTGCTGCAATCTTCCGGCGACCTGCGCGCCGTGCAGGAGATGCTCGGCCACGCCAGCATCGCCACCACGCAGATCTACACCCATCTGGATTTCCAGCATCTGGCGCGCGTCTATGACGCGGCACATCCGCGCGCAAAGGCGACGACGCCCACTCAGGCGAAGTGAGCGCTCAGGTCGGCGACTTTCGGCCGGCAGGTAGAATTCGCAGCCCATTCACCCATTGCACGTATTGACTTGAGCGCTGCCGAGACCTGTTACCACTGCGGCCTGCCGGTTCCGCACGACGCCGATTTCCACGTCGCGATCGAGGGCGAGGCGCGCACCCTGTGCTGCGCTGGCTGCGAGGCGGTGGCCGAGGCGATCATCGCCAACGGCCTGACGGATTACTACAAGCACCGCGACGCCATGCCGGAATCGCCGCGCGCCGCGATGCCCGTCGAACTTCAGGAACTCGGGCTGTTCGACCACCCCGAGGTGCAGAAGAACTTCGTCCGCCCGGTCGGCGAGCATGAGCGCGAGGCGGCGCTGATTCTCGAGGGGATCACCTGCGCGGCCTGCGTCTGGCTCAACGAGGCACATCTGGCGAAGCAGCCCGGCGTGACGGCCGTGGATATCAATTACTCCACCCGCCGCGCGCGCGTGCGCTGGGACGAGAACGTGACCCGGCTGTCGGCCCTGCTCGACGCGATCCAGTCCATCGGCTACCGCGCCCACCCCTACGATGCGGCGCGCTCCGAGGATCTGGCGAAGAAAGAGCGGCGCACCGCGCAGTGGCGGCTGTTCGTCGCCGGCTTCGGCATGATGCAGGTGATGATGTACGCCATCCCCGTGTACATGGCCGAAGGCGACATGACGCCGGACATCGAGCAACTGATGCGCTGGGCCAGCCTGGTGCTGACGGTCCCCGTGATGTTCTATTCCTCGGCGCCGTTCTTCACGAACGCCTGGCGCGACCTGAAGATGCGCCGCGTCGGCATGGACGTGCCGGTGGCGCTCGGCATGGGCAGCGCCTTTCTCGCCAGCGTGTGGGCGACGCTGATCGCCTCGGGCGAGGTGTATTTCGACTCGGTGACGATGTTCGTCTTCTTCCTGCTCTCCGGCCGCTATCTGGAAATGATGGCACGCCAGAAGGCGGCGCGCGGCGTCGAGGCGCTGGCGCGCGCCATGCCGGCCTTCGCCGAGCGTCTGCCGGCCTGGCCGGATACCACGGGCGAGCGGGTCGCCGTGGTCGACCTGACAATCGACGACGTGGTGCGCGTCAAGCCGGGAGAAACGATTCCCGGCGACGGCGAGGTTCTCGACGGCGCGAGCAGTTGCGACGAATCGCTCCTGACCGGCGAAAGCCGCCCCGTCCCCAAGGCCGCTGGCGACACGGTGACCGGCGGCAGCGTCAATGTCGCCAGCCCGCTGGTGCTCCGGCTGACGAAGGTCGGCGAATCGACGCGGCTGGCCTCGATCCGCCGGCTGATGGAGCAGGCTTCGGCCGAACGTCCCAATATCGTGCAGATGGCTGATCGCATCGCCGTGCGCTTCATCTGGGTGCTGCTGGCGCTGGCGACATCGACGGCGATTTACTGGATCAACGTCGATCCGGCACAGGCCTTGTGGATCACCGTGGCGGTGCTGGTGGTGAGTTGCCCCTGCGCGTTGTCGCTGGCGGCACCGACGGCACTGACCGTGGCGACCGGTTCGCTCGCGAGGACCGGCGTGCTGGTAACGCGCGGCCATGCCATCGAGACGCTGGCGCGCGCGGACACCTGGGTGTTCGACAAGACGGGCACCTTGACCGTCGGCCGGCCGACGATCGTCGATGAACGCGTGGTCGCCGACCGCGCCGCCGCCGATGTCGCTGCGCTGGTGCGCGCGCTCGAACAGGCCTCGGAACATCCTGTCGGACAAGCCCTGCTACGCAAAGTCGGCCCCGGCGAGACGGCGACGCTCTCCGGATTGCGCGCCGTGACCGGCCAGGGTATCGAGGCGCTCTCCGCCACGCGCGGCACGCTGCGCATCGGCGTGCCCGCCTTCGTCGCCGCGCTGCATGGTCAACCGGTACCCGATGCCATGGCCGACTGGCTCGACGCCGGCGACACGGTGGTGGCCCTGGGCGACGCGACCGGCTGGCTGGCGTGGTTTCGCATCGCCGATGCCCTGCGCCCCGAGGCGAAAACGGCGCTGGCCGCCCTGCGCGCGCGCGGCGTGCGCCTGGCGATCCTGTCGGGCGACGCGCCGCGTACCGTGGCAGCCGTGGCGACGGAGCTTGGCATCGCCGAACACCGCGGCGGCATGGCGCCCGAGGAAAAACACGCCTGGCTGCATGAGATGCAATCGCGCGGCGCCACCGTCGCAATGGTCGGCGACGGCGTGAACGACGCGCCCGTGCTCGCCCAGGCCCATGTCTCGGTGGCAATGGGCGGCGGCACCGACCTCGCCCGCAGCCAGGCCGACGTCGTGCTGTTGTCGGACGATCTCCAGCACCTCGCCGACGGCGCGCGCATCGCGCGCCAGACCCTGCGCATCATGCGCCAGAATCTTCTGTGGGCATTCACCTACAACGTGACGGCGATCCCCCTGGCCATGATCGGCTGGGTGACCCCCTGGATGGCGGGCATCGGCATGGCGGGCAGTTCGCTGCTGGTGGTACTGAACGCCCTGCGTCTGCAACGGTCGAACTGAGCCATGGAGAGCCTTTACCTGCTGATTCCCATCTCGGTGCTGCTGGTGCTTGCCATTGGCATCGTATTTTGGCGTGCCCTCAGGAGCGGCCAGATGGACGACCTGGAAGGCCCGGGCTATCGCATCCTGATGGATGACGACCGCGCCACCGAGAAAAAAGAGCGGGATGAGACGCCCGGCCCCGGCACGGGGCGAGACGATATTTGACTCAGATCAAAGCCATGCCCCACGGAAGCTTCTATTCTGCCGCCCATGGATGCCCGCATCCCGCGCTTGGGGTGCGGGCATCGTCGGAAGTCTCTCTGTTGGGGTTGGGGGTGCGTCGCGAGGCGCACCCTTTTTTTCGTGCCTGCGTGCGCGATACGCCGCAGGCGCAAGGAGAGAAAGGATGCGGCGTTAATCAATTTAACTGATGCATCGATAAATTCTTACGCAGTGCACCAGAGTTGACCTGGGTCAAAATACCGGCCCTGGGGTTCGGTATCCTGATTCGTCGGTCTCTCCGTGTTCTCGGGAGAGAGGGATCTGGTTCGTGTTTCTTAATCAAGAGGGGTGAAAACCATCATGCAATCGCAAGCGACTTACAACTACAAAGTCGTGCGCCAGTTCGCCGTGATGACCGTTATCTGGGGCATCGTCGGCATGCTGGTCGGCGTCATCATTGCCGCCCAGCTGGTCTGGCCAGAACTGAACGTACATGAGTTCCTGAGCTACGGGCGGCTGCGTCCGCTGCACACCAACGCGGTGATCTTCGCGTTCGGCGGCTGCGCGCTGTTCGCCACCTCGTTCTACATCGTGCAGCGAACCTGCCACACGCCGCTGTTCATGCCCGGCCTGGCCACCTTCATTTTCTGGGCCTGGCAACTCGTCATCGTGCTGGCCGCCCTCTCGCTGCCGCTCGGTATCACCAGCGGCAAGGAGTACGCCGAACTCGAGTGGCCGGTCGATCTCCTGATCACCGTGATCTGGGTCGCGTACGCCGTGGTGTTCTTCGGCACCGTCGGCATCCGCAAGACCCCGCACATCTACGTGGCCAACTGGTTCTTCGGCGCCTTCATCATCGCCGTCGCCCTGCTGCACATCTTCAACAGCGCCGCGATCCCGGTCTTCGAAGCCGGCATCCTGACGCCGAAGTCCTACTCCGCCTACGCCGGCGTGCAGGACGCGATGATCCAGTGGTGGTACGGCCACAACGCCGTCGGCTTCTTCCTCACCGCCGCCTTCCTCGGCATGATGTACTACTTCGTGCCCAAGCAGGCCGGTCGCCCGGTGTATTCCTACCGCCTGTCGGTGGTGCACTTCTGGGCGCTGATCTTCACCTATATGTGGGCCGGCCCGCACCACCTGCACTACACCGCGCTGCCCGACTGGACCCAGTCGCTCGGCATGCTGTTCTCGCTGCTTCTGCTGGCACCCTCCTGGGGCGGCATGATCAACGGCATCATGACCCTGCAGGGCGCCTGGCACAAACTGCGCGACGACCCGATCCTGAAGTTCATGATCGTCTCGCTTTCCTTCTACGGCATGTCGACCTTCGAAGGCCCGATGATGTCGATCAAGACCGTGAATGCGTTGTCGCACTACACCGACTGGACGGTCGGCCATGTGCACTCCGGCGCGCTCGGCTGGGTGGCGATGATCTCGATCGGCTCGATCTACTACCTGCTGCCGCGCCTGTTCGGCAAGCCCGAGATGTACTCGGTCAAGCTGATCAACGTGCATTTCTGGCTGGCCACGCTCGGCACCGTGCTGTACATCGCCGCGCTGTGGATTTCCGGCGTGATGCAGGGCCTGATGTGGCGCGCCACCAACGCCGACGGCACGCTCACCTACGCCTTCGTCGAATCGGTCAAGGCTTCGTATCCGTACTGGACGATCCGCGTGGTCGGCGGCCTGCTGTTCCTCGTCGGCATGCTGATCATGGCCTACAACATGTTCAAGACCATCTCTGCCGGTCGCGCGGTCGATGATGCCAAGGTCCTTGAACCCGCTCACGCGCACTGATCGCAAGGGAGACAAGACATCATGTTGAAGCATGAGAAAATCGAAACCAGCAACACCCTGCTGATCGTCATGACGACGCTGGTGCTGCTCTGGGGCGGCCTGGTGGAAATCGTGCCGCTGTTCTTCCAGAAATCCACCACCACGCCGGTCAATGAGCTGGTGAAGCCCTACAACGCGCTGCAACTCGCCGGTCGGGACATCTACATCCGCGAAGGCTGCTACAGCTGCCACTCGCAGATGATCCGTCCCTTCCGCGCCGAGACCGAGCGCTATGGCCACTACTCGGTGGCGGGCGAGTTCGTCTATGACCACCCCTTCCAGTGGGGCTCCAAGCGTACCGGTCCGGATCTCCACCGCGTCGGCGGCCGCTACTCCGATCAGTGGCACAAGATTCACCTGCTGAATCCGCGCGACGTGGTTCCCGAGTCGAACATGCCGGCCTATCCGTGGCTGGACCGTCCGCTCAAGGAGCCGCACATCAGCGGGAAGATGGCTGCCCTGAACAAGGTCGGTTTGCACAAGTATTCGGACGAGGAGATCGCCGCCGCGCCTGCAATGCTCAAGGACAAGACCGAACTGGATGCCGTGGTCGCCTATCTGCAGGGCCTCGGCCAGGCACTCAAGCAGAACCGCTGAGCCCGCATGGATATCAACGACCTGCGCGCCCTCTTTACGGTCCTGCTGTTCCTCGCGTTCATCGGCATCGTGTGGTGGGCCTACTCCTCGAAACGCAAGCGTTCCTTCGACGACGCCGCCAACTCGGTGTTCGACGAAGACGATGCAGCGGGTCGGGGCGGGCGCGCCGGCCAATAGTGCTTAACTGAAAGGAATTCGTCATGGATTTCAACAATACGAGCGATTTCGTCAGCGGTTTCTGGAACCTCTACGTCATCGTGATTTCCCTCGTCAGCATCATCGGCTGTGCGGTGTTCCTGTGGATACAGGGCGCCGCGAAAGTCAAGGCCGGCGAGGTCACCGGCCACGTCTGGGACGAGGATCTGCAGGAGTACAGCAATCCGTTGCCAAACTGGTGGCGCTGGATGTTCTACATCACCGTGGCGTTCGCTCTGATTTACCTGGCGCTCTATCCGGGCCTGGGTAACATGGCGGGCAGCTTCAACTGGACCGCGCGCAGCCAGTACGACGCCGAAATGGCGGCGGCCGAGCAGAAGTACGGTCCCATCTTCAACCGCTACCTGCAGCAGGACGTGATGACTGTCGCGGCCAACCAGGAAGCGCGCGACATGGGCGGCCGTCTGTTCCAGACCTACTGCTCGCAGTGCCACGGCGGTGACGCCGGCGGTGCGATCAGTTTCCCGAACCTCAAGGACGGCAACTGGTTGTGGGGCGGCACGCCCGACCAGATCAAGCAGAGCATCGCCGCCGGCCGCATGGGGGTGATGACGCCCAAGGGCACCAAGCCTGACATGGATGCCGAACAGGTACGCGACGTGGTGCATTACGTTCGTTCGCTGTCGGGTCTGACCCATGACTCGATCCGCGCCCAGCGCGGCGCCGAGTTGTATCCGGCCGCCTGTCTGGCCTGTCACGGTCCCGCGGGCAAGGGTATGCAGGCTGCCGGCTATCCCGACCTGACCGACGCTGACTGGCTGCATGGCTCCTCCGAGGCCAAGATGATCGAGATCGTCACCAACGGCATCCAGAACCAGATGCCGGCGTTCGACGTTTTCCTCGGCGAAGCCAAGGTTCACCTGCTCACAGCCTACGTCTGGGGCTTGGGCGGCGGCGTGAAGCCCGAAGCGCCCGCGGCTGCCGTGGCGGCCGCTCCGGCAGCCGAAGCGCCCGCTGAAGCAAGCGCCGAAGAAAAGAAAAACTGATCGAGAAGGACCACCGCCCGGAGAAAACCCCGGGCGGTGTTTTCAAAAGCCTGCCGGGGGCCATCGCGTCGCGATGAAAAGGCAGGCATGCGGCAGCATCGGGGGACTGTACGCGGGATTTAGAATCCGGAACCGCCATCGCAACCCTCGTTGACCTCGTCACCCGCCCGAAATGAACAGCCCTGAGCAAACCCCTGGCGCCGCCCCCGCTACAGCAGAGGCAGGCGTTTCGCTTTACAAGTCCCGCAAGAAGATTCACCCGCGCTCGGTCACCGGGGTGTTCGCCACCTGGCGCTGGATCCTGGTCTGGGCCACCCAGCTTCTCTACTACGGGCTACCCTGGATTCCCTGGAATGACCGTCAGGCGGTCCTGTTTCACCTGGTCGAACGCAAGTTCTACATCTTCGGCCTGGTGCTATGGCCTCAGGATGTTTTCTTCCTTGCAGTCATCCTGATCATTTCCGCCTATGCGCTGTTTCTCTTCACCGCCGTCGCCGGACGTCTGTGGTGCGGATATGCCTGCCCGCAGACCGTCTACACGGAAATCTTCCTCTGGATCGAGGAAAAGATCGAGGGCGATCACGGCGCGCGCATCAAGCTCGACAAGGCGCCGCTCGATGCGCGCAGGATTCGTCTGCGTAGCCTCAAGTATGGCGCGTGGGCCCTGTTCTCGTTGTGGACCGGTTTCACGCTGGTTGGTTATTTCACGCCGATTCACGAGCTCTGGGATTCCTTCTGGAGCTGGAACCTCGGCCCGTGGGAAACCTTCTGGATTTTCTGTTACGGCACCTTCACCTACGCCTTCGCCGGCCATCTGCGCGAGCAGGTATGCATCTACATGTGCCCTTACGCCCGCTTTCAGGGCGCCATGTTCGACCCCGACACGCTGGTGATCACCTACGATCCCGAACGCGGCGAGCCGCGCGGACAGCGCAAGAAGGGCGTCGATCCGCGCGGCGCGGGCAAGGGCGATTGCGTCGACTGCGGTATCTGCGTGCAGGTGTGTCCGACGGGGATCGACATCCGCGATGGCTTGCAGTACGAGTGCATCGGCTGCGCAGCCTGCATCGACGCCTGCGACACCGTGATGGACAAGATGAACTACCCGCGCGGCCTGATCCGTTACACGACCGAAAATGCTCTGGCCCATCATTGGGGGCGCAAGGAAATTCTCGGCCACGTCATGCGGCCACGTATCATCGTCTATGCCCTGATCCTCATCGGCATTACCGCCGCGTTGATCTGGGGTATCGCCAACAAGCCCGACTTGCGCGTGAATGTGATCCGTGATCGCGCAGTGCTGGCCCGCGAAGTCGCCGGGCAGGTCGAGAACGTTTATCGCCTGCAAGTGATGAACGTGACCGAGCACGCGCACCGCTACACGGTCGAGGTGACCGGCCTGGACGGCATCCGCATCGAGGGAGAGACGATGCTCGAGGTGCCGCCCGCGACCACGAAGAGCTTCAACCTGGGCGTGCGCGTTCCACCCGACGCGGCGCCGAAGGGCTCGCATGCCATCTATTTCGATGTGCGTGCAGAACAAAACGCGAAGATGGCGGTCCATGAGAAAGCCAGTTTTCTGATGCCATGACCCCGAGAGAGAAAAGAGAGATGACGATGATGAATACGAGTGCAGGTACAACGCCATTGCAACGCGCTCCCCGGCCCTGGTATCGCGAACCCTGGCCCTGGCTTCTCATGGCAGGGCCGTTCATCGTCGTCGTTGCCGCCCTCGTGACGGCATGGATTGCGGTCGTCACCAGCGATGGACTGGTCACCGACGACTACTACAAACAGGGGCAGATGGTCGGCGAAACACTCGCCCGCAGCCGTCATGCGGAAGCGGCCGGCCTGCGCGCCATGGTCAGCTTCGGCCAGGCCGGCAGCGTGCGCGTGCGGCTGGAGAGTGCAAGTGATATCGCCATGCCGGCCGAGCTGTTGTTTTCGCTGTCGCACCCGACACGTGCCCGCATTGGTCTTGACCAGCATGTCCGCTTGTGGCGCGATGGCGATGGCTATGGTGGGGAAATCAAGTCACCTGCCCCCGGTCACTGGCTGGTGCTGATCGAAGACGCGGAGAAAACCTGGCGACTGGTGGGCAGCATCATGCTGCCCGCAGGCAACGAAATGATGATTGGCAGCTGATCGTCCGCCGTGATTTGCTGTCGCTGATTTTTTTACCTGGGGAGAAGAAGCATGGATGCACTGAAACTGCTGTTCGGTTCCGACATCGGTCTCTTGAGCGTGTTCACCATCGTCTTCGCGACGATCTTCATCGTCTACATGTATCACTTCGTGACGAAGAAAATGGACGAAGACGCGAAGAACGACGGGAAATAAGCCGCATCGTTCGACGCATTTCCACGGGCGCCACGGCGCCCTTTTCCTGCATGTCCCGCACTCGGTAACGCAAACCCTGCAACAGGGCAGCCAGGCTACGACGCTCGTCCTGGATGATGGACGGCGCGCGGCCCAGCATCGCCGCCCTCAACGATAGACCAGGACGGGGATCTTCGAGTGGGTCAGCACCTTCTGCGTTTCCGATCCGAGCAGCAAGCCGCCAAGCCCGCGCCGGCCGTGCGAGGCCATGAAAATCAGGTCGCAACCCGCCTGCGTCGCGCCGTCGATGATGGCCTCCCAGGGGACATCGCTGACCGTCGCCAGCGAACCTGCCGTCACGCCGGATTCCCGGGCCTGGCGTTCGCACGCGTCGAGAATCTGGCGGGCCTGCTGTTCCGCCATTTCCGCGAACTTCTCCGGCGTGGTCGGATCGATCAGCGCCCCCTCGCCATAGAAGGCCACCGGGTACTCGGGCTTGGCGTAGAAGAAAGTGATGCGCGCGCCCGACTCGCGGGCGAAACTGACCGCCCGCGCCACGGCGTCGGAGGACAGCGCGGAACCGTCCGTGGGAACGAGGATATGCTTGAACATGACGATGCCACCTTTCGCGATGATCGGCGGAAGCGGGGTTGATGCAGATCAACACCACGTCCGCGCCGGCTTGTCAGAATCATAGCGCATTCACGGAGGAACCATCATGGTCGCCCGACGCTCGCCGAGCCAGATTACCCCGCACCGCGCCTTCAAGCAAATGCACGAGACGATCGAGGCCAACCTCGACCCGCTCGGCGTGGCCATGCCCCTGGCGCATGCGCAACTGGCCTGGGCAATGCATCCTCAGGAGTTGGCCGAGGCGGTGTCGGAACTCTCGACGCGCATGCTCGCCCTGCAATGGCATTCCTGGCAACGCATGCTCGGTCTGCCAAGCAAGGATGTCGAGGTGCCGAATCCCGACGACACGCGCTTCGCCGACCCTGTGTGGAATGAATCCGCGACCTGGGACATCACCAAGGAGTGGTACCTGCTGACCACCCACCATATCCAGGACATGCTCTACGAAACACCGGGGATGTCCAACCGCGACCGGCGGCGCGCCGCATTCTGGTGGCGCAAGTGGCTCAACGCGATGGCGCCGACCAACTTCCTGCTCACCAACCCGGTGGCGATGCGCAAGGCGGCGGAAACCAATGGCGAAAGCCTGCTGCGCGGCTGGCGCAATTTCATCGACGACATGCAGGCCGGCAATATCCGCATGACACGCCCCGACGACTTCAAGGTCGGGGTGAATCTCGCCGCGACGCCGGGCAAGGTGATCCTCAGGAACCGCCTCCTCGAGGTGATTCACTACGCGCCCACCGCGACGGAAACCTACCGCACGCCAATCCTCATCGTCACGCCCTGGATCAACAAGTTCTATATTCTCGACCTGGTGCCAAAGAAGAGCATGATTCGCTTTCTGCTGGAACAGGGTTTCGACGTTTACATCACGAGCTGGAAGAACCCGGACGAATCGATGGCGGAGGTCGGTTTCGACGATTACCTGACGCAGGGCATCGGCGCCGCTGTCGAGGCGGTGCGCGGCGTCTCGAAAAGCGACAAGCTGCACATGGCCGGCTACTGCATCGGCGGCGCAGCGCTGGCCACCTGGATGGCCTGGGCAAACCGGCGCTACGCGCCCAGGGAGGTGCCCGTGGCGAGCGCCACCTTCTTCACCACCCTGGTCGACTATCACAAGCCCGGCGACATCGAGGTCTTCCTCGACGAGGGCAGCTTCCACTACCTGAATCGCACGATGGCGCAAAAAGGCTACCTCGACGGCAAGGAGATGGCCACCGCCTTCCGCCTGCTGCGTTCGAACAGCCTGATCTGGCATTATGTCGTGCATGGCTATCTCTACGGCGAGGCGCCACCCCCGTTCGACGTGCTCTACTGGAACATGGACACCACGCGCATGCCGGCGAAGATGCACAGCTGGTATCTGCGCAACCTCTACCTCGACAACAAGCTGATCAGGAAGGATGCCCTGGAAATCGCCGGTCAGCTGATCGACCTCTCGCGCATCGTCCAGCCGACCTACGCCGTGGCGGCGGCCGATGACCACATCGCGCCGTGGAAGCAAACCTTCCGTCTCAACCACTTCGCCTCCGGACCGAAGCGTTTCGTGCTGTCGAGCTCCGGCCACATCCTCGGCATCGTCAATCCGGTCGTGCATCCGCCCAAACGCGAGTACTGGGTGGGTGACGCGGAACGGCACGACGCGGCCGAAGACTGGCAGGAGCGCGCCGAGCATCGCGCCGGCAGTTGGTGGGAAGACTGGATGGCCTGGCTCAAGCCCCAGTCCGGCCCGCTCGGCAAACCGCCCGCGCTCGCCAGCAAGGCATTTCCGGAGCTTGGCGACGCGCCAGGAACCTACGTGCTGGAAAGCTAGCGCCGGCGGCGGCGCCTTACTTCTTGGCGTAGATCGTGGCCGGATCCTTGATCACCGGGTCGGTCGCCACCCAGCAGCCGTCGTCGAGGCGCTGGAAGAAACAGCTCGTGCGCCCGGTGTGGCAGGCGATGCCGCCAACCTGTTCGATCTTCAGCAGCACGACGTCATTGTCGCAATCGGTGCGGATTTCCAGCACCTTCTGGAAGTGGCCGGACTCTTCGCCCTTGTGCCAGAGCTTGCGGCGCGAACGCGACCAATAAACCGCCTGTCCGAGCGTGGCCGTCTTCTCCAGCGCCTCGCGGTTCATCCAGGCGAACATCAGCACCTCGCCGGTCTGGGCATCCTGGGCGATGGCCGGCACCAGGCCCTGCTCGTCCCACTTGATCTCGTTGAGCCATTTACAGGTCACAGTCTCACCTCTATCCCTTGTGCGCGCATGAATTCCTTGGCCTGACGCACCGTGTATTCGCCGTAGTGGAAGATACTCGCCGCCAGCACCGCGTCGGCACGCCCCTGCGTGACGCCGTCGGCGAGATGTTGGAGATTGCCGACCCCGCCGCTGGCGATCACCGGAATCGGCACGGCATCGGCCACCGCGCGCGTGAGTCCCAAATCGAAGCCGTTCTTGGTGCCGTCGCGATCCATGCTGGTGAGCAGGATTTCGCCGGCGCCCAGCGCTGCGACCTGCTGCGCCCAGTCGATGGCGTCGATCTGCGTGTTGTTGCGCCCGCCGTGGGTGAACACCTCCCACTTGCCGGGGCTCGTCTGCTTGGCGTCGATGGCGACGACGATGCACTGGCTGCCGACCTTGGCGGAGGCGTCGGCGACCAGTTGCGGGTTCTGCACGGCGGCGGTGTTCATGCTGACCTTGTCGGCGCCGGCGTTGAGCAACCGCCGCACGTCCTCGACCTTGCGCACGCCGCCGCCGACGGTGAGTGGAATGAACACCTGCTCGGCGCAGGCCTCGACGATGTGCAGGATGATGTCGCGCGCGTCGGAGCTCGCCGTGATGTCGAGGAAGGTGATTTCGTCGGCGCCCTGCTCGTCGTAGCGGCGCGCGATTTCCACCGGATCGCCGGCGTCGCGCAGCGAGACGAAATTGACGCCCTTGACCACGCGGCCGGCATTGACGTCGAGGCAGGGAATGATGCGTTTGGCGAGCATGGGCGAAAGTCGGCTCTGGCGGGACGGCGAGTTATTGTGCGGCGTGCTTGTCCGCCTCGGCCTGCGCCGCGCGAAAGTCGAGCCTGCCTTCGTAGATCGCACGGCCGGTGATCGCGCCCATGACGCCCTCGTCCGCGACCTTGCAAAGCGCCTTCACGTCGTCGATGCTGGCGATGCCACCGCTGGCGATGACGGGAATGCGCAAGGCCTGCGCGAGCTTGACGGTCGCCTCGACGTTGACGCCCGAAAGCATGCCGTCGCGGCCGATGTCGGTATAGATGATGCCTTCGACGCCGTAGTCCTCGAATTTCCTGGCGAGGTCGATGACGTCGTGGCCAGTCAACTTCGACCAGCCATCGACGGCGACCTTGCCATCCTTGGCGTCGAGGCCGACGATGATGTGGCCGGGGAACGCCGTGCAGGCGTCATGCAGGAAACCGGGGTTCTTGACCGCGGCGGTGCCGATGATGACGTAGGTGATGCCGTCGTCGATGCAACGCTCGATGGTATCGAGGTCGCGGATGCCGCCGCCGAGCTGGACGGGAATCTCTTCGCCCACCTCCTCCAGGATGGCCCTGATGGCGGGTTCGTTTTTCGGCTTGCCGGCGAAGGCGCCGTTGAGGTCAACGAGATGCAGGCGACGCGCGCCCTGGTCGATCCAGTGGCGGGCCATCGCGGCGGGGTTCTCGGAAAACACGGTCGCGCCGTCCATGACGCCCTGCTTGAGGCGCACGCACTGGCCGTCCTTGAGGTCGATCGCGGGTATCAGCAGCATGGTTGAAGGCTCGCTCGGGTTCAGTGGGTTCAGGGATTCCAGGTCATGAAATTGCCGAGCAGCGCAAGACCGGCCTGCGCGCTTTTTTCCGGATGGAACTGCACGGCAAAGAGGTTGTCACGTGCCACCGCGCTGGTAAAGGCGATGCCGTATTCCGTCGAGCCGGCAATGGCGTCCGGCGTTGCCGGCTCGACGTAGTAGCTGTGCACGAAATAGAAGCGTGCGCCGTCGGCGATACCCTGCCAGAGGGGGTGAGGCTCGGCCTGGCGCACCGCGTTCCAGCCCATGTGCGGCACTTTGAGCCGGGCGCCGGCGGCATCGAGCATCGCCTCGGCGGGAAAACGGCGCACCCGGCCGGGAAACAGGCCGAGGCCGGCGACATCGCCTTCCTCGCTGTGCGCGAAGAGCATCTGCAAGCCGATGCAGATGCCCAGGAAAGGTTTTGCGTTCGCCGCGCGGACCACCGCCGCATCGAGGCCGCGCGCCTTCAGTTCGCGCATGCAGTCGGGCATCGCGCCCTGGCCGGGGACGACGACGCGTTCCGCCGCCGCCACCACGGCGGGATCGGCGGTGACCAATACCCGATGGCCGGGGGCGACATGCTCGATGGCCTTGGCCACCGAACGCAGGTTGCCCATGCCGTAATCGACGATCGCGACGGTATTCATGCTGGAAAGAGTTACAGGCTGCCCTTGGTCGACGGAACGGCTCCACCGGCCCGCGCATCGGCAGTCGTCGCCATGCGCAGCGCGCGGGCGAACGCCTTGAAGACCGATTCGGCCTGGTGGTGGGCGTTTTCGCCGCGCAGGCAATCGATATGCACGGTGATCGCGGCGTGATTGACGAGTGCCTGGAAGAATTCGCGCACCAGCTCGACATCGAAGGTGCCGATGCGGTCACGCCGGAAATCGACGTTGAAGATCAGGCCGGGACGCCCCGACAGATCGACGACGACGCGCGACAAGGCTTCGTCGAGCGGCACGTAGGCATGCCCGTAGCGCGTCAGCCCCTTCTTGTCGCCGAGCGCCCGCGCGATTGCCTGGCCGATGGCGATACCGACATCCTCGACGGTGTGATGCGCATCGATGTGCAGATCGCCCTTGGCGTCCACGACGAGATCGAACATGCCGTGGCGGGCGATCTGGTCGAGCATGTGATCGAAAAAGCCGACGCCGGTCGACAGTTGCGACTTTCCGGCGCCATCCAGATCGAGGCTGACCCGGATTTGCGTTTCCAGGGTAGTGCGAGAAATATCGGCGGTGCGCATTGCAATGATCGGCCCGTGAGGCAATCGCCAGGAAATCTTCATTCGAGCGGGGCATAATACCATTTCGTCAATCCACGTCATCTCGCACAGCCTCCCCGCCGCCATGAGCCGATTCTGGAGCGCCACCGTCCGCGCCTTGCAACCTTACGTCCCGGGCGAGCAGCCCAAACTGCCCGACCTCGTCAAGCTCAACACCAACGAACACCCCTACGGCCCGAGCCCGCGCGTGCTGGAGGCCCTGCGCAGCGAAATCGGCGACGGTTTGCGGCTCTATCCCGACCCCGAAAGCACGCGCCTGCGCGAAGCCATCGCCGCATATTTCGGCGACATCGCCCCCAACCAGGTCTTCGTCGGCAACGGCTCGGACGAGGTGCTGGGTCATGCCTTCCTCGCCCTGCTCAAGCACGACCGGCCGATCCTGTTTCCCGACATCACTTACAGTTTCTATCCGGTCTATTGCGGGCTCTACGGCATCGACTACCGCACCGTGCCGCTGGACGAAAACTTTTCCCTGCGCATCGCCGATTACTCTTTGGCCAACGGCGGCATCGTCATCGCCAACCCGAACGCGCCGACCGGCCGCGCCCTCCCGCTCGCGGACATCGATGCCCTGGTCAAGGCGAACCCCGATTCGGTGGTTCTGGTGGATGAGGCCTACGTCGATTTTGGCGGCGAGTCGGCGGTGGCGTTGGTGAATCGGCACCCGAACCTGCTCGTCGTGCAGACCTTCTCGAAATCGCGTTCGCTCGCCGGGCTGCGCGTCGGTTTCGCCATTGGCCACGCCGATCTCATCGACGCGCTGAATCGCGTCAAGAACAGCTTCAACTCCTACCCGCTCGACCGCCTCGCCATCGCCGGCGCCACGGCGGCCATCGAGGACCGCGAATGGTTCGAGCGCACGCGCCAGGCCGTGATGCTTACCCGGGCAACGCTGACGCGCGACCTGGAATCCCTCGGTTTCGAGGTGCTGCCGTCGAGCGCCAATTTCGTCTTCGCGCGCCACCCGCGCCACGACGCCGCAAAGTCGGCGCTGGCGCTACGGCGACGCGGCATCATCGTGCGGCATTTCAGGCTGCCGCGCATCGAGCAGTTTCTGCGCATCACCGTCGGCACCGATGAACAGTGCGCGACGTTAATTGCCGCATTGAGGGAAATTCTCGGCGCTTGATGCGCCGCCACCCTATTTCAGCCTGAGTTCGGCGGCGCGGGCATGGGCGGTCAGGCCCTCGCCATGCGCGAGCGTCGCGGCGATGGGGCCGAGCGTCTGCGCGCCGGCCGCCGAGACCTCGATGATCGAGGAGCGCTTCTGGAAGTCGTAAACACCCAACGGCGAGGAGAAGCGCGCGCTGCGCGAGGTGGGCAGCACGTGGTTCGGGCCGGCGCAGTAGTCGCCGAGCGATTCGGAACAGTAGTGGCCCATGAAGATCGCGCCGGCATGGCGGATCTTCGGCAGCAGCGCGCGCGGATTCTCGACCGAGAGTTCCAGATGTTCGGGCGCGATGCGGTTGGCGATCACGCAGGCTTCGTCGAGATCGCTGACATGGATCAACGCACCGCGCCCCTTGAGCGAAGCAGCGATGACTTCGCGGCGCGGCATGGTCGGCAGCAGCTTTTCGATGCTCGCCGCCACCTTGTCGAGGGAAGCGGCATCGGGACAAAGCAGGATCGACTGCGCCAGTTCGTCGTGCTCGGCCTGGGCGAACAGGTCGATCACCGTCCAGTCCGGGTCGCCCGAGCCGTCCGAAATGATCAGCACCTCCGAAGGCCCGGCCACCATGTCGATGCCGACGGTGCCAAAGACGCGGCGCTTGGCGCTCGCCACGTAGGCGTTGCCCGGCCCGACGATCTTGTCCACCTGCGGGATGGTCTGCGTGCCGTAAGCGAGCGCCGCCACGGCCTGGGCGCCGCCGATGCAGAACACGCGGTCGACACCGGAGAGATGCGCGGCGGCCAGCACCAGTGCATTCTTCTCGCCGCGCGGGGTCGGCACCACCATGACGAGTTCCCGGACGCCCGCGACCTTGGCCGGCAGGGCGTTCATCAATACGGAACTCGGGTAGGCGGCCTTGCCGCCGGGCACGTAGAGACCGACGCGGTCGAGCGGCGTGACTTTCTGGCCGAGGCGCGTACCGTCATCTTCCGTGTATTCCCAGGAGTCGATCTTCTGCTTCTCGTGGTAGCGCCTCACGCGCGCGGCGGCCTGCTCCAGCGCGTCGCGCTGCGCGGCGGGCAGGCCGTCGAAGGCCGCCTTCAACTCGGCGGGCGGCAGTTCCAGTTCGGTCATCGTCTTGACGTCGAGATGGTCGAAGCGGCGCGTGGTGTCGAGTACGGCGGCATCGCCGAGGGTGCGCACATTGGCAAGAATCTCGGCAACGGTCTGCTCGATGGCGATGTCGGTCGAATTGTCGAACGCCAGCAGCGCGTCGAGCGTGGCAAGGAATTCCGGATCGAGCGAAGACAGGCGCCGAATCAAACTGGTCATTGGATGGCTCCCTCGATGGCGTCGAGCACGGGTTGCAGGAGGCCGCGCTTCATTTTCAGGCTGGCCTGGTTGACGATCAGGCGCGAGGAGATCGGCATGATTTCTTCGACCTCGACGAGGTTGTTCGCCTTGAGCGTGCCGCCCGAGGAAACGAGGTCGACGATGGCGTCGGCGAGGCCGGCGAGCGGCGCAAGCTCCATGGAGCCGTACAGCTTGATGAGGTCGACATGCACCCCCTTGGCGGCGAAGTGCGTGCGGGCCGTGGCGATGTACTTGGTGGCGATGCGCAAACGCGCCCCGCGCCGCACGGCGGCTGCGTAATCGAAATCGGCAGGGGCGGCCACGCACATGCGGCACCTGGCAATCCTGAGATCGAGCGGCTGGTAGAGCCCCGTGCCGCCATGCTCGATCAGCACGTCCTTGCCGGCGATGCCGAGATCGGCGGCGCCGTACTGCACATAGGTCGGCACGTCGGAGGCACGCACAATGACGACGCGCACATCGGCACGACTGGTGGAGATGATGAGCTTGCGCGACTTTTCGGGATCTTCGTCCGGCACGATGCCGGCGGCGGCCAGGAGCGGCAGGGTTTCCTCGAAGATGCGGCCTTTGGAGAGGGCGATGGTGATCATGGCGACCATTTTACCCGCCGAACTCACTTGACTCGCTTCACACGGGCCCCCAAGGCTGCCAGCTTCTCCTCCATGCGCTCGTAGCCGCGGTCGAGGTGGTAGATGCGGTCGACGCGCGTTTCGCCACGTGCGGCAAGGCCGGCGACGACAAGGCTCGCCGACGCACGCAGATCGGTGGCCATCACCGTTGCGCCTTCAATTTGCGGCTTGCCGGTGACGAAGGCCGTATTGCCGTCGATCTTGATGTCGGCACCGAGGCGGATCAGTTCGACCGCGTGCATGAAGCGGTTTTCGAAAATGGTTTCGCGAATGATCGCCGTCCCCTCGGCCACGCAGTTGATGGCCATGAACTGCGCCTGCATGTCGGTCGGGAAAGCCGGATACGGGGCGGTGCGGATACTGACGGCGGTCAGGCGCCGGGGCGCCCGCAGGCGAATGGCATCGCGCTCGAGCGCGATCTCGCAACCGGCATCCATCAGCTTGTCGACCACGGCGTCGAGATAGCTGCCGGAGGTGTGCGTCAGGCGCACCGCGCCGCCGGTGGCTGCCGCCGCGCAGAGGTAGGTGCCCGTCTCGATGCGGTCGGGCATGATGCGATGCGTCGTGCCGCAGAGGCGTTCCACGCCCCGGATGCGGATCACGTCGGTGCCGGCGCCGGAAATGCGCGCGCCCATGGCGACCAGGCAGTTGGCGAGGTCCACGATCTCGGGCTCGCGCGCCGCGTTCTCGATCACGGTCTCGCCGTCGGCCAGGCAGGCAGCCATCATGAGGTTTTCGGTACCGGTGACCGTCACCATGTCGGTAAACAGCCGCGCCCCCTTCAGCTTCGGCGATTTGGCGTGGACGTAGCCCTGCTCGACGGCAATCTCCGCGCCCATCGCGGTCAGGCCCTTGATGTGCTGATCGACCGGCCGTGCGCCGATGGCGCAGCCGCCGGGCAGGCTGACGCGCGCCTCGCCGCAGCGCGCGACGAGCGGCCCCAGCACCAGCACCGAGGCGCGCATGGTCTTGACCAACTCGTAGGGTGCGACGGGATTGTCGAGGGCATCCGCCGTCAATGTCACCGTCCCGCCAGCACCGACTTTCTCGACCTTCACCCCCATCTGCGCCAGCAGTTTCAGCATGGTGGCGATGTCGTTGAGCGCCGGCACGTTGGTGAAGGTGACCGGCTCGCGCGTCAGCAGCGCCGCACACAGCAGCGGCAAGGCCGCGTTTTTCGCACCCGAAATGGCGATCTCGCCGGCAAGCGGCGTGCCGCCCTCGATCAGTAGCTTATCCACGCGCTTCTTCTGGCGTCAGGCAACGCATCGAGAGGGCGTGCAGGGTATCGGACTCGAAATGCTCGCGCAGCACGGCATTGACGCGTTGCTGGCGCTGCACGCGCGAGAGACCGGCAAAGACCGGGCTGACGATTTCCGCCTCGAAGTGGCGGCCATCGCCCACGACCTGCAAGGAAGTACATTCGAGGCCGGCACGGATCCAGTCCTCGATTTTGCGTGGATCAAGCATGAAGGTTTCCTGCGGGAAAATGGCCGCCAAGCAATGCAGGGCAGCCGAAGTTCAGGGCCGTGGCAGCAGATCGGTAACGCCATAAACCTCGGCAAGACTGCGCACGCTGGCGGGCAGATTGACGACGCGTAGAGACTTCCCCCGGGCTGCAGCGGCGCGTTGCCAGCCGAACAACACGGCCAGGCCGGCGGAATCGGCCTCATCCACAGCGGAGAGGTCGATCACCGGCTGCGCGGCGGCAAGCGCCTCAAGGCCATGGGCCAGCAGCCCGCGCGCAGTGGCCATCGTCATGCTGCCGGTAATTGCCAGCGGCTGCGCACTCATTTCGCTGCCGTGTCGCCGGTACGGTTTCTGGCTTGCAGATTCTTGAGGAGACCGTCGATGCCGCCCTTCCGTATCTCCTCGGCAAAGGTGCCGCGATAGGCGATGATCAGGCTGGCACCACCGACCTCGACGTCATAGACCTTCCAGCCGGAGGGCGTTTTCTCGAGGAAATAATCCATCGGGATCGGCTTGCCGCCCGACTGGCGGATCTCGGTGCGCACACGGACATCGGTCTCGGTGGGTTGCATGCTGAACGGCCGGAACACGATCTGCTGGTCGCGATACTCGGTCAGTGCCTTGGAATAGGTGCGCACCAGCAGCGCGCGGAACTCCTCGGCCAGCGCCGCGATCTGCTCCGGCGTTGCCTGACGGCCGTCGCGACCGAGCGCGAGCCTCGTCATGCGCACGAAGTTGAAGTGCGGCAGCACCTTGGTCTCGACCAGGCTGAGGGTCTTCTGGGTATTGCCGTCGCGAATGTCCTTGTCCTTGCGGACGATCTCGAGCACTTCGTCGCTCACGCCGCGGATCAGCGCATCGGGAGCGGGCATGGATGCGACGGCGACGCCGGCGACCAGCAAGGACGCCAGCAGGACAAAGGAACGGAGGATGGAATTGAGATGCTTCATCGGATTCGGGATGATGTCTGGAAAATGATCATTCAAGAGGCTCGCGCGGCGGGTTGCCGTCGTGAATCAGGCTGCGGCGACGCTGCAGGTAGCCGTCGCGCACATAGGCGTACTTGTCGAGCGCGGCTTCCTCGATGACCTTGTCGGCCGGCAGCAGGTCGGCGCGGGTGTCGATCAGGCGCAGGGCCAGCAGGGTGTTGCGGGTCGGCACATGATCGATGTTGCCCACCGGGTCCGCCTTGACGTCGAGGATCAGGCCGACGGTATCGCGTGCCGTGCGCGGTCCGAAAATCGGCAGGACGACGTAGGCGCCGTCGCCCACACCCCAGCGGCCGAAGGTCTGACCAAAGTCTTCCTCGTGCTTTTCCATGCCCATCTCGGAAGCGACGTCGATCAGGCCGAGGATGCCGATGGTGCTATTGACCAGCACGCGTCCCCAGTCGTTGAACGCGTCGCCGGGCTTGCCCTGCAGGAGGTTGTTCACGCCGATGAAGAGGTCGGCGATGTTGCCGAAGAAGTTGGTCACGCCGGTACGCACCGGCGAGGGCAGTACGGCATCATAGCCTTGGGCGACGGGTTTGATGACCGCCTTGTCGACCACCTCGTTGAAACCGAACATGGCGCGGTTGAATCCCTCGATCGGATCCTTCGGGTTGCCCGACGTGGCGCATCCGCCTAGCAGACTAGCAACCGCAACGACCAGAACGGCCGAGCGCAGACGCGTTTTCATCGTTTTTACTTCAGTCATTTCAAGTACCCCGGTTGTTATTTCTCTTCTTCCGTCGCCCTGTTGAACATGAACTGGCCGATCAGCTTCTCCAGCACGATCGCCGACTGCGTCTTGCCCAGCATGTCGCCTTCCTTCAACATCTCCATGTCGCCGCCCACCTCGAGGCCGACGTACTGTTCCCCCAGCAAGCCGGAAGTGTTGATCGTCGCGAAGGTGTCGCGCGGGAAGGCATAACGCTTGTCCACCCGCAGGCTCACCAACGCCATGTAGCTTTCCGGATCGAAGCGGATCTCGCCCACCCGGCCGACCACGACGCCGGCGCTTTTCACCGGCGCCCGCACCTTCAGGCCGCCGATATTATCAAAGCGTGCCTGCAAGGCATAGGTTTCGCCGACGTCGCTCGATCCGAGGTTGCCCACCTTGAGCGCCAAAAACAACAGTGCGACCAGGCCCGCCGCGACGAAAAAACCCACCCAGAGATCGATAACGGCTCGATTCATCAGATTCCCCTGAACATGAATGCAGTCAAAACAAAGTCGGCGGCCAGGATGGCCAGCGATGAAGTGACGACGGTACGCGTCGTCGCGCGAGAAACGCCTTCGGCGGTCGGATCGGCGTCGTAGCCTTCGAACACGGCGATCCAGGACACCAGGACGCCGAACACGCAGCTCTTGATCACGCCGTTCATGATGTCCTGGCGGAAATCCACCGCCGATTGCATCTGCGACCAGAACGAGCCGGCATCCACCCCGATGAGCTGGACGCCGACCAGATAGCCGCCGAACACGCCCATCGCCGAAAACAGCGCGGCGAGGATTGGCATGGAAATCACACCGGCCCAGAAGCGCGGCGCCACCACGCGGGCAATCGGATTCACCGCCATCATCTCCATCGCCGAGATCTGCTCGGTGGCCTTCATCAGGCCGATCTCGGCCGTGATCGCCGAACCGGCGCGGCTGGCGAACAGCAGGGCAGCGACCACGGGCCCGAGCTCGCGTACCAGCGAGAGCGCGACGAGGATGCCGAGCGCTTCCGAGGAGCCATAGCGTTGCAGCGTGTCGTAGCCTTGCAAGCCGAGCACCATGCCGACGAACAATCCGGAAACGAGGATGATGATCAGCGACAGGACGCCGGTGAAGTAGATCTCGCGGATCGTCAGGTGCAACCGGCGAAAGGCCGTGCCCGAATACAGGATCGTCATCAGCAGGAAGCGGCTGGCGAAGCCCAGCCGCCAGAGCCTGTCGGTCACGCGACGGCCGAGCGAACGCAGCAGGCCACCCGCCGTCATGACCACCACCCCCGGGGTTTGGCGGGTTGCTCCATCAATTCCTCTCGATAGGGGCGCGCCGGATACTGGAAGGGCACCGGACCATCCGCCTCGCCCCAGACGAACTGGTGTACGTAGGGAAGTGTCGAGTTCCTGATTTCCTCCGCGGTTCCTTCAGCCACAATTTTTCCTTCGGATACGAAATAGACGTAGTCTACGATTTTCAACGACTCCTGCACGTCGTGCGTGACGATCACGGAACTCGCGCCCAAGGCGTCGTTCAGCGTGCGGATCAGGTCGCCGATGATCGTCAGCGAGATCGGGTCGAGGCCGGCGAAGGGCTCATCGTAGAGAATCAGGCGCGGATCGAGCGCCACCGCTCGCGCCAGGGCGACGCGGCGCGCCATGCCGCCGGAAAGCTCGGCGGGCATCAGGCGGTGCGCGCCACGCAGGCCGACCGCATGCAATTTCAGCATCACCAGATCGCTGATCATCGCCTCCGAGAGATCGGTGTGTTCGCGCATCTGGAACGCGACGTTGTCGAAAACCGACATGTCGGTGAAGAGCGCCCCGAACTGGAACAGCATGCCCATGCGCCGGCGCAGACGGTAAAGGCCGTCGTCGTCCAGACGCGTCATGTCCTCGCCGAGCACGCGCAGAGTGCCGGCGGAAGCACGCAACTGGCCGCCGATGAGCCGCAGCGTGGTGGTTTTGCCGCAGCCGCTTTGCCCCATGATGGCGACGACCTTACCGCGCGGAATGGTCATGTTGATGCCGGTGAGGACAGGGCGGCTGTCGTAGGAAAAATTGAGGTCGCGAATCTCGACCAGGGGATCGGCGGGCACGGGCGGAACTCGGATGCGTTGAGCAGATTACAGAGCGTCGATTATATCCGCGCTTTTTTTTCATGCCGGCGACATTGTGACGGCATCTTTTTATGTGTTATGATTAATTCCATATGCAATTTCACATTCTACTGGCGCTCGCCGTATCGGCACTCGCGGCTTGCAGCCATGCGCCGCCCGGCGCCCCTGTCGGCAGCCATCTGCGCCAATCCGACGCGAAAGTCGGCATCGATAGGACGGCGCCGGAAGCCGTGCCACCGCCCCGCACCATGACGGCGCCCGCGCGACCGGAACAACCGTTGTCCGTTCCGGCGGAAACCTACAGCGTCGTGGTCGATAACGTGCCGGCGCGCGAGCTGCTGTTCGCGCTCGCGCGCGATGCGCGGCTCAACATCGACGTGCACCCGGGCATCACCGGCCAGGTAACCCTCAACGCCGTCGACGCCAGCCTGCCGCGCCTGCTCGACCGCATCGCCCGCCAGATCGACATCCGCTGGGATCTGGACGGATCAAATCTGGCGATCATGCCCGACAGGCCCTACCTGGAAACCTACCGCATCGATTTCCCCAACATGACGCGCGTGGTGAAAAGCGAAATCGCCACCGCCACCCAGATCGCCAACGCGGTGGGGGAAGCGCCGAACGGCGCCGACGGCAACTCGGCCTCGACCACCGTGCGCAGCGACACGCGCAACGACCTGATGGAAAGTCTGATCGCCAACGTCGCCGACATGTTGCGCGAGGAAGACCGCCTCCGCTACCGTGCCAGCATCGAAACGGAAGTGGCGGCGCAGGTCGTCGCGGCAGGCTCGGGCCATGCGGCGCTGTCCGCCGGCGGCCGCGTGCGCCAGCCCGACGGCGCCGCCGAGGCGACCGGGCCGGGCGTCACCGGCAGCGGCGACCAGCAGGTCGATACCCGCGCCGCCGCGCGGCGCAAGATCGGCGAATTCGAGCCTTCCGCCTCGGTGTTCGCCAACAAGGAGACCGGCGTGCTGATCGTCCGCGCCACCCGGCGCCAGCACGACAAGATCCGCCGCTTTCTCGATCTGGTGATGGACACGGCGAAACGGCAGGTTCTGATCGAAGCCACCGTCGTCGAGGTCAATCTCAGCAACGAATACCAGCAGGGCATCGACTGGTCGGCGCTGCGGAACGGCGCCCGCGGCTTCCGCATCGTCCAGCAGGCCGGCACCTCGCCGCCGCTGCCGAGCGCCAATCCGCTCAATTTCTTCACGCTCGCCTACGCCAACCCCGCTACCGCCCTGGGCAGCCTGGCCGTCGAAATCAGCCTGCTCGAATCCTTCGGCACGGTGAAGGTGCTTTCCAGCCCCAAGCTGAGCGTGATGAACAACCAGACCGCGACATTGAAGGTGGCCGAGGACGAGGTGTATTTCACGCTGAAATCGCTCACCACGACGAGCGGCGGCGGCCTCTCGCACACCACCTACACCTCGACGCCGAATTCCCTCACCGTCGGTTTCGTCATGAACGTGACACCGCAGATCAGCGCCGAGAACGAAGTGACCATCAACATCCGGCCGACCATCACGCGCGTCACCGGCTACGTCAACGACCCCAACCCGGAACTCGCCCGCGCCGGCGTGATCAATCGCGTGCCGAAAATCCAGACGCGCGAAATGGAATCGATCGTGCGCATCGCCAGCGGCGAAATCGCCGTCATGGGCGGCCTCATGCAGGAAGAAATGCGCAGGCTCGACGACACGACGCCCGGCCTCGCCGCCCTGCCGGTGATCGGCCGGCTGTTCCGAAACACCAGCGACCGCAGCAGCAAGACCGAACTGGTGATCTTCCTGCGCCCCACGGTGATCGCCAGCGCCAGTGTGCGCGGCGACTATTCCGCCTATCGCGACCGGCTGCCGGATACCGGGTTCTTCAGGCAGAAATGAGTGCGGCGGCACCTCCCCTCGGCCAGGCGCTGATCGCGCGCGGCATCATCGGCGACGACCAGTTGCGCATCGCGCTGCGCGAGCAGGCCCGCGACAGCCAGCCGCTCGGCCGCCTGCTGGTCGGCCTCGGCTTCGTCGACGAGGCGACCCTGCGCGACGCCCTCGGGTGCGCGCTCGGCCGAAATGCGATCGACCTGGCGCACGTCGCCATCGATCCGGCCGCCCTGCGACGCGTGCCGCGCGACTTCGCCATCCGTCACCACATGCTGCCCCTGGCGCATGACGAGACAGAGCGCCGGTTCAGCGTGGCATGCGCCCATCCGGACGACATCGTCGCCCTCGACCGGCTGCGTTCCCTGCTGGCGCCGGGAACGCACGTTGAGGCGCTGCTTGCCGGCGAGGCGGAAATCGCACGCGGCATCGACCAGCACTATGGTCACGCGCTGTCCATCGACGGCATCCTGCACGAACTGGAAACCGGCGAGGCCGAACAGCCCGCAACGCCAGGCAGCGCCGACGAATACAGCCAACCGATGGTACGGCTGGTCGACGCCCTGCTCGCCGACGCCGTCAAGCGCGAAGCCTCGGACATCCACTTCGAACCCGAGGCCGGCTTCCTGCGCATCCGCTACCGCATCGACGGCCTGCTGCGGCAGATCCGCGCACTGCACAAATCCTGCTGGACGGCGATGGCGGTGCGTCTCAAGGTGATGGGCGGCATGAACATCGCCGAAACACGCGCACCGCAGGACGGCCGCTTCTCGATGCACATCGGCGGCCGCGCGGTCGACTTCCGCTGCGCGATCCAGCCCACGCTGCACGGCGAAAACATCGTGCTGCGCATCCTCGACCGCGGCAAGGGCATCGTGCCGCTCGACCATCTTGGGCTGGACGAGGACCAGAAGGAAATCCTGCTGCACCTGCTGACGCGTCCCGAAGGCATCATCCTCGTCACCGGACCGACCGGCAGCGGCAAGACCACCACCCTTTACTCGCTGCTCAACCACATCAACGACGAGCGCATCAACATCATGACGCTCGAAGACCCGGTCGAATATCCGCTGGCCCTGATCCGCCAGACCGCCGTCGCCGAGGCGGGCCGGCTCGATTTCGCCAACGGCATCCGCTCGATGATGCGCCAGGATCCGGACGTGATCCTGGTCGGCGAGATCCGCGACGCCGACACGGCAACGATGGCCTTCCGCGCCGCGATGACCGGCCACCAGGTGTTCTCGACGCTGCACGCCAACTCCGCGCCGGGCGCCCTCCCTCGTCTGCTCGAAATCGGCGTGCCGGCGGACATCCTCGCCGGCAACATCGTCGGCATCGTCGCTCAGCGCCTGATCCGGCGCCTGTGCGTCCATTGCCGCGCGCCCGCCCCGCCCGACGCGCGTGCCCGGGAGAGCTTCGCGGCGCTCGGGCAGGCCGTGCCCGAAACCCTCCACCGTGCCGCCGGCTGCCCGCGCTGCGAGCAGCGCGGCTATCGCGGCCGTCTCGCCCTGATGGAAATCCTGCGCATGAACGAGGAACTCGAAGAACTGGTGGCGCGCCGCGCCACCTTGCGCGAACTGCGCGCCGCCGCCCGGCGCGGCGGTTTTCGCACTTTGGCCGAAGACGGCTTGCGGCGCGTCGCCGCCGGCGTCACCACGCTGGAAGAAGTCGCCCGCGTGGCCGATCTCGGCAAGCGCGTCCTGCCCGCCGCCTGACGCGCACATGCCGCACTACGCCTACAAAGCCGTGGATACCGCCGGACGCACGCTGCGCGGCCGCATGGAGGCGCAGAACCTCCTCGACCTCGAGGCGCGCCTGCAACGCAGCGGGCTCGATCTCATCGACGGCAGACCGGCCCGCCCGGATACCGGCACGGCGCTGACCCGCCGCGACCTGATCGCCTTGTGCTTTCACCTCGAACAACTGGTGCAGGCCGGCGTGCCGATCGTCGATGCGCTCGCCGACTTGCGCGACAGCGCCGAGAATCCGCGCCTGCGTACCGTGCTGGCCGCCGTGCTCGATAGCGTGAGCGGCGGCGCGACGCTGTCCGCTGCGCTGGCCGCCCACCCGCGCAGCTTCGACACCATCTTCGTCGGCCTGGTGCGCGCCGGGGAAAACGCCGGCACGTTGCCGGCGATCCTGCGCAAGCTGGGCGACACGCTCAAGTGGCAAGACGAACTCGCGGCGCAGACGCGCCGGCTGCTCGTTTATCCGCTGTTCCTGTTCGGCACGGTCGGGCTCGTCGCCCTGTTCATGCTGCTCTATCTCGTGCCGCGCATGGTCGGCTTCCTCGGCAATCTCGGACAGGAACTACCCGCACACACCCGCTTCCTGCTCGGCATCTCGCGCTTTCTCGCCGACTACCCGCACGTCGTCTTCGGTCTGCCGCTGCTGCTGTGCGCCGCCGCTATCCTCACGCTGCGCCACAGTTCGCGCGCCCGCGACCGTTTCGATCTGCTCCGCCTCGACCTGCCCTGGGTCGGGCCGATCCACCGCAAAATCGTCCTCGCGCGCTTCGCCGGCGTGTTCGCCATGATGTACGCCGCCGGGATCGCGGTTCTCGACGCCGTGCGGGCCACCCGGGGCACCGTCGGCAATCGCGCCATCGAGGCGGCGCTGGCGCAGGTCGAACGCGCCATCGGCGAGGGGCAGGGCATCGCCGCCGCCTTTGCCGCCGCCGGCCTGTTTCCGCCGCTCGTCGTGCGCATGCTGCGCGTCGGCGAAAACACCGGTCGGCTCGATGACGCGCTCGCGCATGTCGGCTATTTCTACGACCGCGACGTACGGGAATCCGTCGCCCGCATGCAGGCGGCCATCGAGCCGGTCGCCACGGTGGTGCTCGGCCTGCTGCTCGGCTGGCTCATGCTGGCGGTGCTCGGCCCGATCTACGACACCATCGCCGGTCTGGCCTACTGAACGCACGCCGTGGCAACGCGACGCATCCTTCTGCTGTCTGCCGACGAAACCGGCCTCCGGGATCCCTGCGACGCCGTGTCGCCGGGGCCGACTTTCAGCGCCGACGCCGGCGGGCTCGCGGCCTTCGCCAATCATCTCGCCACAGAGCCGGAGGCGACGTACGACCTGCTGGTCAACCTCCCCGACGAGGATTTCCGCGCGGAAAGCATTCCCGCCAGCCGGGGCAGCGCGCGTACCGCCATCGTGCGGCGCCGACTCGCCCAGCACTTTCGCTGCACGCCGTATGCCCTGGCGCTTTCCCGGGGGCGCCACCCGGGCGTGCGCCACGACGAGAGCCTGCTGCTGATGGCGCTGACCCGCCCGCAAGCCCTCGCGCCCTGGGTGGAAACCCTGCATGCCGCCGATGTCGCCCTCGCCGGGATTTACGCCGTGCCGCAACTCCTCGACCATCTGCTGCCCAAGGCCTGCCCCGCACACCTGCTGCTTTGCCTGCCGACGCGTGCCGGCTGGCGCCAGGCCTATTTCCATGGCGGCCAATTGCGCTTCTCCCGCCTGGCACCCTCCGCAAGCGACGCTGTCGCACACCCGGCGGAAACCCTGCATGCCGAAACCGTACGCATGCGCCAGCATCTGGCCGGGCAACGCCTGCTCGAACGCGAACAGCCCCTGGCGGTGCGCGTGCTCGCCCATCCCGACTGGCTGCCCGCACTGCACGCCCTCTGTCCGGACGACGCATCGCTGGTCTTTACCTGCGCCGACCTCCATGCGGCGGCGCGACAGTTCGGGCTCGCGCCGCGCCGCGACGACCCGCATGCCGACGCCCTGCTCTGCCGCCTGCTCGCCCTCAAGGCGCCGGCGCAGCAATTCGCGTCGCCGGCCGAGCGCGCCCGCCATCGCCGCAACCGTGCGCGCCGCACGCTCGATACGCTCGGCGCGGGTGTGCTCCTGCTCGCTCTCGCCGCCTCCGGTGTTCTGCTCGCCGAGGTGCCGGCGCAACGCGCCGCGCTCGCGCAAATCCAGCCGGAAATCGTCGCCGCACGGGAACGTCTCCTGCAGCGATCGCCGTCACCGCACGCGCCTTTGCTCCCCGCCGGGGCGGCGGAACGCCTCGTCGCCCGCCACACCGAGGCACAGCGGCGCGCCGTCGGCCCGGCACCGCTGCTGGTCCGCCTGAGCCACGGGCTCGACGCCTTTCCCGATATCGCCGTGGAGGCGATCGACTGGGAACTCGTCGAACCGGCCCGACACCCGTCCACCGCTCCCTCCCGAGGCCCGGCGCGCATGCATGTCGCGGCACGCCTGCCGACGCGTCTTTACGGCGATCCCGACGCGCAGCGGGCGGCAATTGCCGGGTTCATGGCCCACTTCGCCGCCGCGCCGGACCTATCCGCCCGCCTGCTCGACGCCCCCCAGGGCGACCTGACCGAAGCCATTCTGGCCGACGGTGCCGCGCCTGCCGCGAGCGATGCGCCGCGCTTCGCCTTCGAACTCGAACAGGCGCCGTGAAACCGCGATGACAGACCGCTTCTCCCCCATCCCGCGCGCCGCCTTGTGGCGCGCCACATTCGCCCTGCTTGGCGCGCTATCCCTGCTGGCATTCGCTCTGCACTGGCGCGGCGATGCCGCGCAGGCGCTGAACGCGGCGCGCAGCGAACTGGCAACGCTGCACGCAAACACGGCACAAGTCGAGACCGCTGCCGCAGCCCGCGAGGCGACGCTGGCGCACTACCGGCAAATCATGGCGGAAACCACGCACGAACAGCGGCGCGACTGGGCGGAGGTGCTTCAAGGCATCCGCGACGAGCGCCGCCTGCTCGGCCTGAGCTTCGCCATCGCCGCGCCGCGCCCACTCGATGCGGACAGTCACGCCGCTGGCCCCGCCCTCTTCGTCAGCCCGATGACGCTCGAACTGCCGCTGTTGCACGAGAACGACCTGCTCGGCCTGCTCGCCGACCTGCAAGCGCGCACCCGCGCGCTCGCGGTTCCGCGCCGCTGCCGCATCGAACGGCAGGCCGACGCCGCGACGGCCGATCTGGCGGCGCGCTGCGAAATCGACTGGGTTCTCCTGCGAGGATCGCCATGAAGCCCCGGTTGCGATTCGCCTGCCTCGCTCTGGGACTCGCCCAGGCATCCTTCCCTGCGACCGCCAACGCGACGCCGCCGCTCGGCCGGCTTTTCCTGACGCCGGAAGAGCGCACCGAACGCGAGCGCGCACGCCGTGCCGACACGCCCATCCCCCGGCAGTCGCCGCCGAAACCCGAAGCTACGGGACGCCTCGAAGGCTATGTGAAGCGCTCCGCCGGCCCGGCGACGCTCTGGATCGACGGGCGCCCCCGGCTGGCCGACGCGCCGGCTCCCCCCGAAAGTCGGCCATGACGACACGGCGGCGACGTTCCCGTGGCGCGGTACTGCTGGCCCTGCTCGTCCTGCTGGTCGCCGTGACGTTGTCGGCCGCCCTTGCCGCGCTCTCGCCCGAAGCGGTCGCCGCCGCGCGCGAACGTCGCACCCAGGCCGCGCTCGCCCGGGCCGCCGACGCGCTCGTCGCCCACGCCCTGCGCTACCGCGACGAACAGGCCGCCCAGGGGCAGCCCGACCGGGTGTATGGCTACCTGCCGCTGCCCGACCTCGGCAGCACGCGCAACAACAACACGGGCTGCACTCTCGAAGGCTGCGACGCCGCCAACTTCGCCGGCAACGCCCTCGGCGTTTCCGTCCTCGGCCGCCTGCCCTGGCGCACCCTCGGCCTGCCGCCGCTACGCGACGGCCACGGCGAGTGTCTGTGGTACGCGGTTTCCGCCAGCCACCAGCGCCAGCAACGACTCGCACCGATGAACTGGGACAGCGCCGGACATTTCGCCATCGCCGGCGTCGTCCCCGCAACGCCGCATGCGCAGCCGATCGCCATCGTGTTCTCCGCCGGGCCGCCCCTGCCCGGGCAGGAGCGCGGGCGGCGCGGCGGCGATGCAACGAACCTGTGCGGCGGCAATTACGACGCGGCGAATTATCTGGAGGCACCCAACCGGCTCGGCGGCACGCATGGCGCCACCGCCGCGACCGACGCCACGAGCGCGCGGAAGATGTTCACGCTGCCCGGACCGGGCGACATACATGGCAACGCGGGCGCCAACGACCGGGCGCAGCCGCTCGGCGCCGATCGTCTCTTCGCGGCGCTGCGCGCATCGGCGGCTTTCCGCACCGACATCGACGCCCTGCTCGACCGCATCGTCGCCTGCCTGGCCGGCCAGACGATTCCCCCGGGTTACGCGGATCGCCTGCCCGAAGATGCCTGTTACGACGACAGCCAGACGCCACGCGGCTATTTCAGCCATGTCCGCGATCAGTTGTTTCTCGCCCGGCCGACCGGCAGCTTCACGGTCAATGGCCGTGACGACTGTGCCGCCGCGCTTCTTTTCGCCGGGCAACGCGCAGCGCATCAGCGCCGCTTCACGCCCGCAGAACGCGCCGATGCCACCCATTTCCTGGAAGGCGCGAACCGTGCCGGCTTCGGCGCCGCGACGGCCGCCTTTACCGGCGCGGCGCGCTTCGACCGCGCCCCGCCGCAGGCGCCGGAACAGGACATCGTGCGCTGCATTCCGGCCGGCGCGCCCTTCGTTGCCGTGACCTCGCCCGCACTTGCCGAAACGCAACAACTCGCCGCCTACGACGCGACGACGCGGACGCTGGTACTGGGCCGCGAAAACGTCGTCACCGGCACGCTCGGCAACGCGCTGGCGCCGGCCCTGTATGGCTGCGTCTGGCTGCCGGAGGCGCGCACGCTCGGCGACGGCCTGCGCATCTATTTCCGCTTCCGCTTTCGGCAGGTCGGCACCAACGTCGGCTCCAACGGCTTCATTTTCGTGCTGGCGGATGCGCAGCGCAACACCGCCAATGCCTGCGGCGCGGCCGGCAGCCACCTGGGCTATTCCGGCATCAACCCCCACACGCCGCCGATCCTGCCACCAAAGATCGGCATCGAGTTCGACCAGTCGCGCGACACCGGCTTTCCCGGCAGTGGCGGCGAAACCGCGCAGAACGCCGGCCGCAACGATCCCTGCGGCACCACGGGGAGCGGTTGCGCCGGGCTCGGCTACAACTCGCACGTCGCGATCCTTTACTGGGGGAACACGGCGGCAAACGCCGCCGACGGCGTCACCCAGCCCGGCTTCGACGACAACGTGCATGGCTTCCCCGCCAATTCGCCCGCGGCGGACGCCCCGCCGCGCAATCCGCAGTACCCCTCGCCCGGTCTGGCCTTTCGCGACCTGCGCGGCAAGACGACGGAAGGCGGCGACAGCTACCTCTACCACGTGCGCGTCGAACTCGATCCGCTGCCCGCCACCGTGGCGGGCGCGCGACTGCGTACGCGCGTCTGGATGCTCGCGGACAGCGCCGCGGTGGCGAACCGCATCGCCGCGATGCAAAACACCACCCGCCCGATGACCCAGCTCGCCGCCGACTTCGCGCCCCTGCTGGAAGACACGGCCAACTTCGCTGCCGCCGACGCCTTGCGCAGCCTGCGTCCCGGCTTCGCCAACGCCCAGCGCACCACCGACCAGGCGGTGCGCATCACCGACTTCGCCGCCACATGGCAGCCCGCCCTTTCGCCGTAGCGCCAGCGCCGACTTTCGCCCTGCGCGGCTTCACGCTCGTCGAAATGGCCGTGGTGTTCTTCGTCCTCGCCCTGCTCCTTGGCAGCGCCCTGGTGCCGCTGGCCGCCCAGCGCGAGCAGCGCGATCTCGCCGCCACCGACCGTCTGCTCGGCGAGGCCAGCGAAGTCCTGATCGGCCATGCCGCGCGCCGGCCGGCGCGCCCGCACCTGCCCTGTCCCGATACCGATGGCGACGGCGTGGAAAATCGCGCCAACGACGGTGCCTGCGCGAACCCGGCCGGCGACCTGCCCTGGGCCGACCTCGGCGTCGGCCGTCGCGACGCCTGGGAGCGTCCGCTCGGCTACGTCGTCGCACCGGCGTTTTCGCACGCCGACGGTTTTGCCCTGCTCACCCCCGGCACCGTTCGCGTCTGTGCCGACGCCGCCTGCACGCTTGTCGTGGCGACCCATCTCCCGGCGGCGGTGTTCTCGCGCGGCCGCAACGGCGCAATCGAGCAACTGCCCGAGGCCACGCCGCCGACCCTGTTCGATCGTATCCCGAGCGCCGAGACGGACGACCGCATCGTCTGGCTGCCCGCGGCCATTCTCGTCCAGCGCATGCTCGCCGCAGGCAAGCTGCCCTGAGCGCGTTCCGGCCCCTACTGCGCCAGCTTGTGAATGGTGAAGATGCCCAGCCCGGTCATCAGCAGCGAACCGAACAGATGCAAGGACGCCGCGCCCGCCGCCCAGCCGTAACGCGCATTCTGGATCAGATGCACGACCTCGGCCGAAAAGGTCGAGAACGTCGTCAGCGCACCGAGGAAGCCGGTGACGAAGAACAGTTTCAGTTCTGGCGGAAGTTCGGCGTTGAAATGAAACAGCGCAATCGCCACGCCGACGAGATAGCCGCCGATCAAATTCGCCGCCAGCGTGCCGAGCGGCACCGTGGCGAAGAGCGGATTGAGCCACAGGCCGAGGCCGTAGCGCAGCCAGGCGCCGAGCACGGCACCGATGCCGATGGCGAGAAAGGCGGCGAAGTTCATGGCCGCATTCTACGGCGCGACGCTAGAATCGCCGCTTTGCATCAAGCACTTGCCGCACCATGGCCGACACGGACAACAAAGCTTCCAACTTCATCCGCAACCTCATCGACGCCGACCTCGCCGCCGGCAAGCACGCGGCCATCCGCACGCGCTTCCCGCCGGAGCCGAACGGCTATCTGCACTTCGGCCACGCCAAGTCGATCTGCCTCAACTTCGGGCTGGCGAAAGACTACGGCGGCGCCTGCCACCTGCGCTTCGACGACACCAACCCGGAGAAGGAAGAGCAGGAATACGTCGACTCGATCATCGACGCCGTGCGCTGGCTCGGCTGGGACTGGGGCAGCAACCAGTTCTTCGCTTCGAACTATTTCCAGACCATGGTCGACTGCGCCGAGGCGCTCATCAACGCCGGGCTCGCCTACGTCGACTCGCAAACGGCCGAGGAAATGCGCACCCATCGCGGCACGCTGACGCAGCCGGGGGTTGATTCCCCCTACCGCAGCCGCACACCGCAAGAAAACCTCGACCTGTTCCGCCGCATGAAGGCCGGCGAGTTCCCCGACGGCGCCCACGTGCTGCGCGCCAAGATCGACATGGCCGCGCCCAACATCAACCTGCGCGACCCGGCGATCTACCGCATCCGCCACGCGGCGCACCACAACACCGGCAATGCCTGGTGCGTCTATCCGATGTACACCTACGCGCATCCGATCGAGGATGCCATCGAGCGCATCACCCACTCGATCTGTACGCTGGAGTTTGAGGACCAACGGCCGTTCTACGACTGGCTGCTCGACCAGCTGGCCGAGTTGGGCTGCCTGCCGCGTCCGTTGCCGCAGCAGATCGAATTCGCCCGCCTCAACTTGACTTACGTTGTTCTGTCGAAGCGCAAGCTGATCCAGTTGGTGGACGAAAAGCATGTCGACGGATGGGACGACCCCCGCCTGCCGACGCTGGTCGGGGCGCGGCGGCGCGGTTACACACCGGAAGGTTTCCGCAAGTTCGCCGAGATGATCGGCGTCACCAAGTCGGATTCGCTGATCGACTACAGCGTGTTCGAGGAATGCCAGCGCGACGTATTGAACGAAACCGCCCTGCGCCGCATTGCCGTGCTCGATCCGTTGAAGCTCGTCATCGACAACTATCCCGAGGGGCAGGAAGAAGAGTGCTTTGCGCCCAACCATCCGCAGCAGCCGGAACTGGGCAAACGCGCCGTACCGTTCTCGCGCGATCTGTGGATCGAGCGCGAGGATTTCACCGAAGCCCCGCCGAAAGGCTACTTCCGCCTGTTCCCCGGCAACAAGGTGCGGTTGCGTTACGGTTTCGTCGTCGAATGCACCGGCTGCGAGAAGGATGCAACCGGCAATGTAACGGCCGTCCATTGCAACTACTTTGCCGACTCCAAATCCGGCACACCGGGCGCCGACGCCTATAAGGTCAAGGGCAACATTCACTGGGTGTCGGCCAAACATGCCTACCCGGCCGATGTCCGCCTCTACGACCGTCTGTTCAAAGTGCCCAATCCGGGCGCGGAGCGTGATTTTCTGGACGATATCAATCCGGATTCGGTGCAGACGATCAGCGCCCAGTTGGAACCAGCCCTGAAAGCGGCCGCCCCCGAGCAGAGCTTCCAGTTCGAGCGTCACGGCTATTTTGTCGCCGACCGTGTGGATTCGCAGCCGGGCAAGCCGGTGTTCAATCGCACCGTCGGCTTGAAAGACACGTGGAAATAAGCGCCCATCTGCTTGTGTCTATAATGGACACATCAGATAGACATATTGGAGGAATGCCATGACCTGGAATATCGCCCAAGCCAAACAGCAGTTTTCCGAGGTGGTTCGACTGACCGCAGAAGAGCCGCAAATGATCTATAACCGCGATCGTTGTGTGGCTGCGGTGATCGATGCGGAATCCTTCAGGGCCTTCGACGAATGGCGCAAGTTGGCAGCGCGCAAGACCCTGGGCGAGGAATTTGCCGAATTGCGACAGATCGCCGCCGAAGAAAATTACGAATTGCCCGCACTGCCGCGTTCGTCAGTCGGCCGCCCGAATGCCTTTATTGCGATGCAGGAAGAAATCGAGGAGTCGGCAGCGCATGCGCGTGCTGCTTGACACCAACATCATCAGCGAGCTTGGGCGTTTGCACCCCGATGCGGGGGTGGCGGCGTGGGCGGCGCAAGAGGCCACGCATGCGATTTCCGCGGTGAGCGTCGATGAAATCATGTTCGGCCTCGCCTGGCGTCCCAATGCGCGCATTGCCGCATGGTTCGAAACCTATCTGCTGCGTCACCCGGTTTTGCCGGTCACGCTTGAGATTGCCCGTCGCGCGGGCGAATTGCGCGGCGCCTTTGCCGCGCGCGGCATGGTCCGCAGCCAACCCGACATGTTCATCGCCGCCACCGCGCAAGTGCATGCGCTAACACTGGTCACCCGCAATACGGCGGATTTCGCCGGCTGCGGCATCCCGGTGCTCAACCCCTTTTCTGTCTGAATGCCCACACTCCACTGGATCGGCAAGGAAGCCGTCGTCAAACACCACAGGGAAGTGCCGTTCCGCCTGCTGGAACCGGTGCCGGTTCGTGATGGTCAAGGACATGCGGTGGGACTGGATTGAGGATGTGCTGAAATGAAATTCACCGAGATGCTCGCCACTGCGTGGGCGAAGAACAATTCGCTGCTCTGCGTCGGCCTCGACCCCGATCCGGCCAAGTTTCCCGCGCACCTCAATGGCGACATCCTGCGCTTCTGCGCCGAGATTGCCGACGCCACCGCCGACCTCGCCTGCGCCTTCAAACCGCAGATCGCCTACTTCGCTGCGCATCGTGCCGAGGATCAGCTCGAAGCACTGATCGCCCACATCCATGAAAAGCATCCGGGCGTTCCCGTCATCCTCGACGCCAAGCGCGGCGACATCGGCAGCACGGCGGAGCAATACGCCATCGAGGCGTTCGAGCGCTACAAGGCGGATGCCGTCACCGTGAATCCCTACATGGGCCGCGATTCGGTCGAGCCCTGGCTCGCCTATAAAGACAAGGGCGTGATCCTGCTGTGCCGCACCTCGAATCCCGGCGGCAGCGACCTGCAGTTTCAAAAAGTCGGCGCTGGCGGGACGGCGATTTTTGAACTGGTCGCACACATGGTGGCGAAAGACTGGAACACGACCGGCCAGTGTGCCCTCGTCGTCGGCGCGACCTTCCCCGGCGAGATCGCGCGCGTGCGCGAGATCGTCGGTGATCTGCCGCTGCTCGTCCCGGGCATCGGCGCGCAAGGCGGCGACATCGAGGCCACCGTCAAGGCCGGCAGGACGGCAAACGGCGCTGGCCTGATGATCAATTCCTCGCGCGCCATCCTTTATGCCAGCAAGGGCGAAGACTTCGCCGCTGCCGCCCGCCAGGTCGCGCAGGAAACGCGCGCCGCGATCAACCGTTATCGTTGAAAAGACGAACATGGCCGGCGGCTGGGGTTGCCCGCACGAAGTCGACGACAAGTGCACCAAGATCAACAATCTGCCCTGCGACCCAGGCATGAAGGGCTGCGTATTGGCCGGGCGCTTCGTCTTCGCCAACGAGGACAAGAACAAGCGCCTGCGCGAGAAACAGGCGCGCGAAAATCCGCCCACAGACGAACCCCCATCGACAGGAATGCATCCATGAGCTCACCAGCCAAACCGCCCACACCCCGCACGCCCCGCACGCCCCGCACTTCTTCTTCCCGGACCACGCGCGTCCGCCAGGCCGCTGCGGGCGACATCGGCCCGACCGATTCGCAGGCACACATCGAAGCCAACGTCGTCGCACAGGGCATCGATGCCGCGCAACAGGCGCGACAGGCGGCGCTGCGCGACATCGTCTCCGGCGCCAGCACCGAGGAAGCACGCTCGCTGTTGCGCAGCCTGCTCAAGGAACAGCAGTTGGCGACCGAACAGGGCAGCGCCAACCCCGACCTCGAATTGGCAGCCGGCTGGCGCGAGGGCGGCTACCCGTACAAGAACCTGATGACGCGCGGCAACTACGAGCGGCAGAAATATCGCCTGCAGGTCGAACTGCTCAAGCTGCAAGCCTGGGTGAAGGAAACCGGCCAGAAGGTGGTGATTCTCTTCGAGGGCCGCGACGCGGCCGGCAAGGGCGGCACGATCAAGCGCTTCATGGAACACTTGAACCCACGGGGCGCGCGCGTCGTCGCCCTGGAGAAACCCAGCGAGACCGAGCGCGGTCAGTGGTATTTCCAGCGTTACGTGCAACACCTGCCGACCGCGGGCGAGATCGTGCTGTTCGACCGCTCCTGGTATAACCGCGCGGGCGTCGAGCGCGTCATGGGCTTTTGCACCGATGCCGAGTATTCCGAATTCATGCGTCAGGCGCCCGAATTCGAACGCATGATGGTCCGGAACGGCATCCACCTCGTCAAGTTCTGGTTCTCGGTGTCGCGCGAGGAACAGCGCCGCCGCTTCAAGGAACGCCGCGTGCACCCGCTCAAGCAATGGAAGCTCTCGCCCATCGACCTGGCTTCGCTGGACAGGTGGGACGACTACACCAAGGCCAAGGAAGCGATGTTTTTCTACACCGACACCGCCGACGCGCCGTGGACGGTGATCAAGTCGAACTGCAAGAAGCGCGCGCGCCTGAATGCGATGCGCTACATCCTGCACCGCCTGCCCTACACCAACAAGGACGCCGAACGCATCGGCCCGCTCGACCCGCTGATCGTCGGTCGCGCCAACGTGGTGTACGAGCAGGGCGAGCACCAGCTCAACGTTCCCATCCTCTGAGTCCGCCGCCATGACAAACCTCGACGCCATCCTGCGCCCGCGCATCGCCGACCCGGAGAGCTTCCGGGAATTCATGGACGCGCTGGACGACCAGGCGCCCGGCATCGAGCGCGACATCGCCGCCCTGCGCGATACCCCTGGCGACCGCAGCCTGGTCGCCCGCCTGTTCCGCTCGCTGCACACGGTGAAGGGCGACGCCTCGATCTGCCGTTTCGATCTCGGCATGGCGATCTGCCACCCCATCGAAACGCTGATCTCCCGTTGCCGCGACGACGAAATCGCCTTCACGCCGCTACTGGCCGAAGTGCTGCTGCTGGCGCTCGACCGGCTCGAACTTGCCGTCGAAATGCTCGACGGCGGCCGCGACACCGATACGCTGCGCCTCCCGCAGCTCGTCGGCGGGCTGGAACGCCTCGCCACGGCGGTGCCGACCGACATCCCGGCCCATGCCGTCGCGGTCATCGAGTCGGTGACCGGATATCGCCCCGCCGGCGCGGCCAGCCTGGTCCCCGCGATCCCGATGGTCGCACACAAGCCCGACCCGAGCGACGACCTGCGCTTCTTCCGCGAGCTGGCGCTACGCTACGAAGCCCGTTCCCCGCTGTTCGCCGGCCGCACCGACCGCATCCTGCGCCTCGCCCTGGACACCAACCGGCTTGCGGGTGCGCCGGTCGATGCCACGCAGCTCGAAGCCGCCATCTACATGCACGACGTCGGCATGATGTTCGCGCCGGAGTCCGTCTGGCTCAAGGTCGGTCGGCTCGGCGAAAGCGACCGCGCATCGCTGCGCCAGCACCCGCTGCACGCCGCCGGGCTGCTCGAACGCATGGGGGGCTGGGAAGCCGCCGCGCAGATGGTCGCCCAGCATCACGAGATGCCCGACGGCGGCGGCTACCCGCAGGGCCTGAAAGCGGACGCGATCTGCCCCGGCGCAAAGATCCTCGCCATCGTCGATGCCTTCGAGGCGGTCACGCTCAAGCACAGCGAACGCGGCCAGACGCGCTCGCTGGTGCGCGCCATCGCCGAAATCAACGCCTGCGACAACCAGTTCGCGGCCGAGTGGATCGGGCCGTTCAACAACGTGATCCGCAAGCTCGTCGAAACCTGAATCCGCGCACGCAGGCATGACCGCCCACGCGCATTCCTCACCGGGGGCTGCCCAAGCTACCGTGACCACCGCACCTATCTTGTGTTCTGGTTCGGCTGCAAGGACATGCCGCTGCCGAAGGAAGGCGGGCATGCACCCGGATAATCCGAGGAAATCATGAAGCCGCATCACTGGCCCTGGACTTTCGTTTTCTTCGCGCTGCTCGGCGCCTTGCTCGCCCTCGCCGGCATCGCGGCTTTCGTCGGACTGTTCGACGAGGTGCATCCGCTGCTCGCCGACCCGATGGCGGGCGTCGGCCTGATCGTTTCGGCCATCGCGAGCGTTCTCACCGGCGCCTTCCCGCTGGTGCTGCGCCGGCTGGCGGAGCGCGAGGGGGCGTAGTGGCGGCCGACCACTTCTCGCGCCAGGCGCCGGATTACGCGCGGTATCGCCCCAACTATCCCGAGGCGCTGTTTTCCTGGCTGGCCGACCGCAGTCCCGGGCATGCGCTCGCCTGGGACGTCGGCTGCGGCAACGGCCAGGCCGCCGTGCCGCTCGCCGGCCACTTCGATCAGGTCGTCGCCAGTGACCTGTCGGCCGCCCAGATCGCACAAGCGCGCGCGCATCCGCGCGTCGCCTACCGCGTTGCGCCCTGCGACACGAGCGGCCTGGCGGACGCCGGTTGCGATCTCGTCACCGTCGCGCAGGCGATCCACTGGTTCGACTTCGACAAGTTCTACACGGAAGCCCGGCGCGTCTTGAAACCCGGCGGCCTGCTCGCCGCCTGGACCTACACCCTGCTGCGCGGCGACGCGCGCATCGACGCGGCCATCGAAGGTTTCTACGCCGACAGGCTGACGCCCTGGTGGCCGCCGCAGCGGCGCTGGGTCGAACAGGGCTACGCCGGCATGCCGTTTCCCTTCGCCGTGTTGTCGGCGCCGACTTTCGAAATTCGCCGGCAATGGATGCTCGCCGATCTGGTGAACTACGTCGCCACCTGGTCGGCGGTGCAACGCTGCATCGCCGCCACCGGCAAGGATCCGACAGACGATCTGCACGCCCGCCTGCGCCCGCTGTGGGGGGCGCCCGACGAACGCAGGGAGATCGTCTGGCCGATCGCACTGCTGGCCGGCACGCGCTGAATCACACCGGATTGTCCACGTCGACGAACGCGCAGCTCAGGCCGCAATGCACGGCCAGGTGTTCGCCGAGCGCCATGACGCCGTAACGCTCGGTGGCGTGGTGGCCGGCGGCGAGGTAGGCGACGCCGGATTCGCGCGCCAGGTGGGTGGTCTGCTCGGAAGCTTCGCCGGACATGAAGAGATCGGCGCCGGCGGCGATGGCGTCCTCGAACCAGTCCTGCGCGCCGCCGCTGCACCAGGCGACGCGGCGCACCGGCTGCCCGCCTTCGCCGAGCAGGAGCGGCGCGCGCCCGAGCACGGCTTGCGCCTGCCGGGCGATGTCGCCCGCGAAAGTCGGCGCCGGCAACACGGCGAGGCAGCCCAGGTCGTGTTCGCCGAAGCGGCGTTCGACCGTCCAGCCGAAGCGCTCGGCCAGTTGCGCGTTGTTGCCGAGTTCGGCATGGCCGTCGAGCGGCAGGTGGTAGGCGAACAGATTGATGTCGTGCGCGAGCAGCGTTTGCAGCCGCCGCTTGCGAAAACCGGTGATGCGGCCATCCTCGCCCTTCCAGAACCAGCCGTGATGCACCAGCAGCGCATCGGCGCCGCGCGCGACGGCGGCCTCGATCAGCGCCTGGCTGGCGGTCACCCCGCAAACGATACGTGCGACCGTTTCCCGGCCTTCCACTTGCAGGCCGTTTGGGCAATAATCGCGAAAGCGCCCGGGTTCAAGAATGCCATCCAGATAATCGCGCAATTCGTCACGCCGCATTTCCATTTTCTCCCGATCCGAAAGTTCGCATGCACCGATTGTGGCTCATTTTCGCCCAGGCCGTCACGGTCAGCGTCGCCGCGCTGTTCGCCGTGCAGACGCTCAAGCCCGAGTGGCTGGCCGGGCGCGGCGGCGCCAACGGCCCGACGGTGGTGGCGATCCAGCAGGCCGCGCCGCAGGGCGAAACGCGCAAGGTGGCCAGCTTCGCCGATGCCGCGCAGACCGCGTTGCCTTCCGTGGTGCACATCTTCACCAGCCAGGAGGTGCGCCGCCATCCGCTCATCAACGACCCGGTGTTCCGCCATTTCTTCGGCGACCGCTTCGGCAACGAAAGCCAGCGCCAATCGGGGCTGGGCAGCGGCGTGGTGGTCTCTGCCGACGGCCTGGTGCTGACCAACAACCATGTGGTGCAATCGGCCGACGCCATTGAGATCGCCTTCCACGACGGGCGCAAGACGCGCGCCCGGCTGGTCGGCGCCGATCCGGAATCCGACCTCGCCGTGCTGCGGCTTTCCGACAGCACCGACCTCGTGCCGATCACCTTCGCCGAGGCGGAATCGCTGCGCGTCGGCGACGTCGTGCTGGCCATCGGCAACCCTTTCGGCGTCGGCCAGACGGTCACCTCCGGCATCGTCTCGGCGCTCGGCCGCACGCACCTGGGCATCAACACCTTCGAGAATTTCATCCAGACCGACGCGGCGATCAACCCCGGCAATTCGGGCGGCGCGCTGGTGGACAGCAACGGCCATCTGGTCGGCATCAACACCGCCATCTACTCGCAAAGCGGCGGCTCGATGGGCATCGGCTTCGCCATTCCCGTCTCGCTGGCGAAAAGCGTCATGGAACAGATCATCAAGACCGGCACGGTGACGCGCGGCTGGATCGGCGTGGAAGTGCAGGACCTGACGCCGGAACTGGCTGAGTCCTTCGGCGTGCCGCGCGGCCAGGGCGCGCTGATCGCCGGCGTGATGCGCAACGGCCCGGCCGATCGCGCCGGCATCCGGCCGGGCGACGTGCTGCTGGCCGTGGAAGGCCAGACCGTGCGCGACGCGCAGACGATGCTCGACCTGATCGCCGCGCTCACGCCCGGCGCGCAGGCGCGCTTCGAACTGAGCCGGGAGGGCACGTCCCGCGAGGCGATCGTCGCGATCGGCCGCCGGCCGCGTCCGGGCAACAACAGGTAAGCGGTCGGTCAGCGGTCAGTCGGACGAACGCTCGGCGGCGGCGCCTTCGGCCCGGGCCGATTTGCCGATCATGCCGGCCAGCACGATGCCGAGCTCGTAAAGCAGCCACATCGGCACGGCGAGCAGGAACTGAGAGAGCACGTCGGGCGGCGTGACCACGGCGGCGACGATGAAGGCGCCGACGATCATGTAGGGACGGAATTCCTTGAGCTTCTCGATGCTCACCATGCCCATGCGCACCAGCACGATCACCACCACCGGCACCTCGAAGGTGATGCCGAAGGCGAGGAAGGTGGTGATGACGAAGGACAGGTACTTTTCGATGTCGGTCATCACCGCCACCCCCTCGGGCGCGAAGGCGTTGATGAAACCGAACACGGCCGGAAAGACGATGAAGTAGGCGAAGGTCATGCCGATGAAGAACAGCAGCACGCTGGCCGCGACGATCGGCAGCGCGAGTTTCTTCTCGTGCGCGTAGAGGCCGGGGGCGATGAAGCCCCAGGCCTGATAGAGCACGTAAGGGAGGCTGACCAGGAAGGCAACCATCATCGTCACCTTGATCGGCACGAAGAACGCGCCGACGACGTCGGTGGCGATCATGCTGCCGCTTTCCGGCAACGCGGCGAGCATCGGCGCGGCCAGCAGCGTGTAGATGTCGCGCGCCCAGTGCACCAGCGCGAGGAACACCAGCAGCACGGCAACCAGGGCGCGGATCAGGCGATCGCGCAACTCGATCAGGTGGGAGATGAAGCTGTCCTGCGGCTGGTCCATCAGGCGGCGGGCTTGGGCGTTTCGTCGGCCGGCGACGACGACGGCGACGCGATCTGCTCGGTCGGCGGCCGCTGTTCGGCAGCGCCGGCGAGAATCGAATTGTTGAGATCGGTTTCGACGCGGTTCAACTGCTCATTCACCTGACGCTCCAGCTCGTGCGCCTGCTCGGTCACCTGGGTCTGAAGCTTGCGGAGTTCGTCGAGCTGCATTTCGCGATTGATGTCCGCCTTGACGTTGCCGACATAGCGCTGCAGGCGGCCGAGCAGGTGGCCGACGGTACGCGCCACCTTGGGCATGCGCTCCGGCCCGATGACGATCAACCCGACGAGGGCGATCAGCATCAGCTCGGTGAAACTGATATCGAACACGGCGACAGGCGGCGTGAATGGGTTGCGACTAGACGGGAAAGTCGGCGCTGGCGGAACGGCGCGCGCCGGCTCAGGCCTTGTGCTCTTCCTTGCGCACTTCGCCCTCGATGGTGTTGCCGGCCTGGTTCTCGACCTGCTTGGCGGGGTCCGGCTGCGTGCCGTCCTTCATGCCGTCCTTGAAGCCCTTGACCGCCCCGCCGAGATCCTGCCCGATGTTGCGCAGTTTCTTGGTGCCGAACACCAGCACCACGATCACCAGTACGACCAGCCAATGCCAGATACTCCAGGCGCCCATCTCGTTTCTCCTATGAATTTACTTGCGCGGCAGCATCGAACCGAGCGGTTCCGGCCCGCCGACCACATGAACGTGAAGATGATACACCTCCTGCCGACCGACCCGGCCCGTGTTCACGATGGTGCGGAAACCGTCGGCCAGCCCCTGGTCGCGGGCGAGTTCGCCGAGTTTGGCGAACAGCTTGCCGAGCACCGGCGCGTCGGCGGCGCCGGCATCGGCGAGCGAGGCGATATGGCGCTTGGGGATCACCATGAAATGCACCGGCGCCTGCGGATTGATGTCGTGGAAGGCGAAGAGATCCGCGTCCTCATACACCTTCTTCGCCGGGATTTCGCCGCGCGCGATCTTGCAGAAGATGCAGTGCTCGCTCATGTCACTTGCCCCGACTCGCCTTCTCGTCGATGCCGGAGATGCCCTCGCGGCGCCGGAACTCGACCATCACGTCATCGACGCCGATGCCGAACTGGTTGAGCAGCACCATGCTGTGGAACCACAGGTCGCAGGTTTCGCGCACCAGGTGGAGGCGGTCGCCGTCCTTGGCGGCCATGATGGTTTCCGCCGCCTCTTCGGCGATTTTCTTGCAGATGGCGTCAGTGCCCTTGGCGTAGAGGCTGGCGACGTAAGAGGAATCGGGCGCGGCGCCCTTGCGGGATTCGAGCGTTTCCTGGATGCGATGGATGACTTCGAGATCGATCATGGCAGGTTCCTTGGACGGGGTCCGAAAAAGACGTCGTGCATTCTAACTCCGCCCGCCTTGCAAGCCCCCGAGCGGCACGGCGGTCTTGTCGATCACGCGCCGCAGCACGAAGCTCGAATGCACGCCGCTCACACCGGGAATGCGCGTGATGCGGTCGAGCAGGAGTTCCTGGTAGGCGTCCATGTCGCGCACCACGGCCTTCAGCTGGTAATCGGCGTCCTGCCCGGTGATCAGCAGGCATTCGAGGATTTCCGGAATCGCGCGAACCTGGTTCTCGAAGTGCTCGAAACGCTCCGGCGTGTGGCGATCCATGGAAATGTGGATCAACGCCATCAGCGTCAGACCCAGCTTGCGCGCATCGAGCAGGGCACGGTAGCCGGCGATGAGGCCGGCCTCTTCCAGCGCCCGCACGCGACGCAGGCAGGGCGAAGGCGAGAGCCCGATGCGCTCGGCGAGATCCTGGTTGCTGATGCGGCCATCGTGCTGGAGCACTTCGAGAATCTGACGGTCGTAGCGGTCGATTTCCATGATTGTTTCTGTTATTGGATATATGACGCAATATTATTGCGCATAAGTCATGATATGAAACACAAAACGCAAGCACCTGCCAAGGCTTTTTTTCTAGGATGGCACCATCGAATTCCCTTTCAGGAGCTTGCCATGTTGCCCGACCCCAACGCCAAATACCACCCCTTCGCACCGGTCGCCCTTGCCGACCGCCAGTGGCCCGGCCGCGTCATCGACCGCGCGCCGCGCTGGATGAGCACCGACCTCCGGGACGGCAACCAGGCACTGTTCGAACCGATGAACGTCGAGAAGAAGTTGCGCCTGTTCCGCACCCTGTGCGCCATCGGCTTCAAGGAAATCGAGGTGGCCTTTCCCTCCGCCTCGCAGACCGAATTCGACTTCGTGCGCACCCTGATCGCGGACCGGCACATTCCCGACGACGTCACCATCGAGGTGCTCACCCAGGCGCGCGAACACCTGATCCGCCGCACTTTCGAAGCCGTGCGCGGCGCGCGGCGCGTCATCGTGCATGTCTATAACGCCACCTCGGAACCGTTCCGCGACTTCGTCTTCGGCATGAGCCAGGCCGAGGTGATCGACATGGCGGTCGGTGCCGTACGCCTGATCCGCGAACTCGCTGCCGCCCAGCCGGAAACCGAATTCGTCCTCCAGTACAGCCCGGAAACCTTCAGCGCCACCGAGCTCGATTTCGCCCGCGAGGTCTGCGACGCCGTCACCGCCGCCTGGAGCGCGACGCCCGAACGCCGGGTGATCCTCAACCTGCCCGCCACCGTGGAGATGGCGACGCCCAACGTCTATGCCGACCAGATCGAGTGGATGCACCGCCATCTTGCACGCCGCGACAGCGTGATCCTCAGCCTCCACCCGCACAATGATCGCGGCACGGCGGTGGCCGCCGCCGAACTCGGCCTCATGGCCGGTGCCGACCGCGTCGAGGGCTGCCTGTTCGGCAACGGCGAACGCACCGGCAACGTCGACCTCGTCACCCTCGCCCTCAACCTCTACACCCAGGGCATCGCGCCCGGGCTCGACTTTTCCGACATCAACGCGGTGGCGCGCACCTTCGAGCAATGCACGCAGCTGCCGATCCACCCGCGCCACCCCTATGTCGGCGACCTCGTGTTCACCGCATTTTCCGGCTCGCACCAGGACGCCATCCGGAAGGGCTTCGCCGCCCGGCCGGAATCCGCGCGCTGGGACATTCCCTACCTGCCGATCGACCCGGCCGACGTCGGCCGCAACTACGATTCCGTCATCCGCGTAAACAGCCAGTCGGGCAAGGGCGGCGTGGCTTGGCTGCTCGAGACCGGCTACGGCATCGTCATGCCGCGCCGCTTGCAGGTAGAGTTTTCCGCCGAGGTGCAGCGCCACACCGACGCCCACGGCGGCGAGATGAGCGCCGCCGACATCCACGCGCTCTTCGCGCGCACCTACCTCGAACCCGCCACGCCGCTGCGCTACGTCGAGCACCACCTCTTCGAGCACGGCAGGCTGCAGGGCATCCGCCTGGCCGTCGAGGCCGACGGCATGCCGCATCTCCTCACCGGCGAAGGCAACGGCCCCATCGACGCGGCGGTGCACGCGCTGCGCGCCCTCGGCATCGACGTGCAGGTGCGCAGCTTCGAGGAACGCGCCACGAGCCCGAGCGGCGAGGCGGGCGAGGCGGCGGCCTGCGCCTTCATGGAGCTCGCCCGCCACGGCGGCGGCGGCGAACGCTTCGGCGTCGGCATCGACGCCAACATCGTCACCGCCTCGATCAAGGCGCTCGTCAGCGGCGCGAACCGGCTGGCCGGCGTGGCGGGCCTGCGCGCTGCGGCCTGAAAGTCGGTCGCGGCGGGACGGCGGCGCACCGGCGGGGATGAGCGCCGCCCTGGTTGACGTTAGCGTCAACCTGCGCCAGAATCGGCCCGGCGCGCCGCCGTTTGCCTTTCCATTCCCGTCTTCCCGTGCCGCGCATGCCGTCCGCCCACAAGGAGTCACGCCATGTCCGACCCGGCCGTCGCCGCCAAGCTCGCCCCGTACAAGCCGCAACACAAGGTGCGTTTCGTCACCGCCGCCTCGCTGTTCGACGGCCACGACGCATCGATCAACATCATGCGGCGCATCCTGCAATCGACCGGCGCGGAAGTGATCCACCTCGGCCATAACCGCTCGGTGCAGGAAGTCGTCAACGCCGCGCTGCAGGAGGACGTGCAGGGCATCGCCATCACCTCCTACCAGGGCGGCCACATCGAATACTTCAAGTACATGATCGACCTGCTCAGGGCCGGCGGCGGCGCCGAGATCAAGGTCTTCGGCGGCGGCGGCGGCGTGATCGTCCCGGCCGAGATCGAGGAACTGCACACCTATGGCGTGACGCGCATCTACTCGCCCGAGGACGGGGCGCGACTCGGGCTGCAGGGCATGATCAACGATGTGGTGGCGGCCAGCGACTTTGCACCGCCCGCCAGCGTGACGCTCGACGACCTGAAAAGCGGCGACCGCAGGAAACTGGCGCGCGCCATCACGCAACTGGAGAACGATCCGGAAGGGCCCCTGGCGCAGGCGATCAAATCGGCCGCGCAGCTGGGTGAAGTTGCGCCAACGCCGACTTTGGGCATCACCGGCACCGGCGGCGCCGGCAAGTCCTCGCTGACCGACGAACTGATCCGCCGCTTTCGCCTCGACCAGGACGACGCGCTGAAGATCGCCATCATTTCCATCGACCCGTCGAGAAAGAGAACAGGCGGCGCGCTGCTCGGCGACCGCATCCGCATGAACGCCATCGAGCATCCGCACATCTTCATGCGCTCGCTGGCCACCCGCGATACCGGCAAGGAAATCTCCGCCGCGCTGCCGGAAGTCATCGCTGCCTGCAAGCTGAGTGGTTTCGACCTCGTCATCGTCGAAACCTCCGGCATCGGCCAGGGCGACGCCGCCATCGTGCCGCACGTCGATGCCTCGCTCTACGTGATGACGCCCGAGTTCGGCGCCGCCAGCCAGCTCGAGAAGATCGACATGCTCGACTTCGCCGACTTCGTCGCCATCAACAAGTTCGACAGGAAAGGCGCGATGGATGCGCTGCGCGACGTGCGCAAGCAGGTCCAGCGCAACCGCGAGCGGTTCAACGAGAGCCCCGACGCCATGCCCGTCTTCGGCACGCAGGCCTCGCGCTTCAACGACGACGGCGTGACCGCGCTCTATCAGGCGGTGTCGGCCCATCTGCAAACCAAGGGACTGCCGCTGCATCCCGGCAAGTTGCCCCGGGTCGAAACGCGCCAGTCCTCGCAATCGCGCGCCATCGTGCCGGGCAGCCGCGTGCGCTACCTGGCCGAAATCGCCGACACGGTGCGCGGCTATCACAAACATACGGGCGAACAGATGCGCATCGCGCGCGAACGCCAGCACCTGCGCGAGGCCGGTCGGCTGATCAGCGAATGCGGGCCGACCTGCAAACTGCTCGACAAGGTCATCGCCGCGCGCGATGCGGCCCTCGACGAGCGTTCGCGCAAGCTGCTGGACATGTGGCCGGCGATGCAGGACGCCTACGCGGGCGACGAGTACGTGGTGAAAATCCGCGACAAGGAAATCCGCACCGCGCTGACCTTCGAAACCCTCTCCGGCACGAAGATCCGCAAGGTGGTGCTGCCGAAGTATGAAGACGAGGGCGAAATCCTGCGCTGGCTGATGCGCGAGAACGTGCCCGGCTCTTTCCCCTACACCGCCGGCGTGTTCGCCTTCAAGCGCGAGAACGAGGACCCGACGCGCATGTTCGCCGGCGAGGGTGATGCCTTCCGCACCAACCGGCGCTTCAAGAAAGTCTCTGCGGGCATGCCGGCCAAGCGCCTGTCTACCGCCTTCGACTCGGTGACGCTCTACGGCTGCGACCCGGACGAGCGACCCGACATCTACGGCAAGATCGGCAACTCCGGCGTCAGCATCGCCACGCTCGACGATTTGAAGGTCCTCTACGACGGCTTCGACCTCTGCGATCCGGCCACCAGCGTGTCGATGACCATCAACGGCCCGGCGCCGATCATCCTGGCGATGTTCTTCAACTGCGCCATCGACCAGCAGCTCGCGAAGTTCAAGGCCGACAACGGCCGCGAGCCGACCGAGGACGAGGCCGACAAGATCCGCGCATGGACGCTCTCCAGCGTGCGCGGCACGGTGCAGGCCGACATCCTCAAGGAGGACCAGGGCCAGAACACCTGCATCTTCAGCACCGAGTTCGCGCTGAAGATGATGGGCGACATCCAGGAATTCTTCGTGCACCACCAGGTACGCAACTTCTACTCGGTGTCGATCTCCGGCTACCACATCGCCGAGGCCGGCGCGAACCCGATTTCGCAACTCGCCTTCACGCTGGCCAACGGCTTCACCTACGTCGAATCGTATCTGGCGCGCGGCATGCACATCGACGACTTCGCGCCGAACCTCAGTTTCTTCTTCAGCAACGGCATGGATGCCGAATATTCGGTGATCGGCCGCGTCGCGCGCCGCATCTGGGCCGTGGCGATGAAGCACAAGTACGGCGCCAACGAGCGCTCGCAGAAGCTCAAGTACCACGTGCAGACCTCGGGCCGCTCGCTGCACGCGCAGGAAATGGCCTTCAACGACATCCGCACCACGCTGCAGGCGCTGATCGCGATCTACGACAACTGCAACTCGCTGCACACCAACGCCTACGACGAGGCGATCACCACGCCCACCGA